>NZ_JBLBVM010000055.1:0-454589 GCF_047250385.1 Glaciecola sp. MF2-115 | reverse complement strand
GACGATTTTAATAAAGTATGGCAATATTGTGTCTTAAACATAGTGGATCTCTTATTTGTTTTTTGGCGAAAATAATAAGATCACAATCCACTATGTTTTTCAAATTTTTGGGGAGCCCTCAGTGCCTTCGCAGGAATGACGTGTAGGCGCGCAGGAATGACGGGTTGGATGTATCAGATACTGTCTGATTTAGGCTTTAAGGACACCACCGCCTTCGCAGTGGTGGGATGTATCAGATACTGCCTGATTTAGACTCTAAGGACACCACCGCCTTCGCGGTGGTGTCACACAAAAAACTTTACTAAAGCATTAATACTGCTCAAAAAAGGACAACATTTTGGCTTCGTCCCACACTTCAATATTAAGTGATTCAGCTTTACTCAGTTTAGATCCGGCCTTTTCTCCCGCTATCAACAAGTCGGTTTTCGCTGAGACACTGCCGGATACTTTTGCGCCAAGCTCCTGTAATTTTGCCTTGGCCTCGCTGCGCCCCATTTTGGATAATGTGCCAGTTAAGACGATTGTTTTACCTGCGAAGGGTTGCAACTCTTCAGATACTTTCTCTATTGCAGGCCAATGGATACCGAGCTCAATTAAGTCTTCGATTATCGCAACATTTAATGGTTCGCGCATAAAGTGAAAAACATGCTGGGCAACAATAGCACCAACGTCTTGAACTTCAATTAAGGATTCTAGGTCTGCCTGCATGATATTTTCTAAGGTCATGTAGTGCAGTGCTAAGTTTCGTGCAGTTGATTCACCGACTTCTCTTATCCCGAGTGAGTACAGAAACTTAGCTAGTGTTGTTTCACGCGACTTTTCGAGGGCATTGAGAAGATTAACGGCGGACTTGTCCCCCATTCTCTCCAAAGAGAGTAATTTCGGCATATCCAATCGAAACAGATCCGCTGGATTCTTGATAATATTAGCCTCAACTAACTGTTCCACAATTTTGTCGCCTAGACCATCAATATCGAAAGCTTTACGTGATGCGAAGTGCTTGATAGCTTCTTTGCGCTGTGCACCACAAACTAAACCGCCAGTGCAACGAGCGACAGCTTCAGACTCAGTGCGTTCCACGTGAGAGTCACATACTGGGCAATGGCTAGGGAATATAATCTCTTTTGTTTCGTCCGTACGCTGCTCTATAACAACCGACACAATTTGAGGGATGACGTCGCCTGCGCGTCTCACAATCACTTTGTCACCGATTTGTACGCCTAAGCGTGCTATCTCATCTTGATTGTGCAAAGTTGCGTTGGAAACCGTTACGCCACCTACAAACACAGGCTCTAAGCGAGCGACAGGTGTGATTGCCCCCGTTCGACCGACCTGAAACTCTACGTCTAATAGAGTCGTTAACTCTTCTTGAGCTGGAAATTTTTGTGCAATTGCCCAACGAGGCGCTTTGGAAACAAAACCTAAACGTTGCTGTAAATTGATGTCATTGATTTTAAATACTACACCATCAATATCATAGGATAAGGCATTGCGCATCTCACCTATTTTATTGAAGTAAGCAATACATTCTTGAGCACCATTTGCAGTCGACGATTCTTTACAAAGTGGTATTCCCCACTCTCCTAATGCCTCTAAACGTTGAGTATGAAGAGGCAAGTCAGTCAAGCTATCGCCTTCTATAACTCCCATACTATACGCATAGAATAACAAGGGCCTTTTTGCTGTAATGCGAGAATCAAGCTGGCGTAAACTGCCTGCAGCGGCATTTCTTGGGTTCACAAATACTTTGTTACCTGCGTTCCTTTGCTCTTCATTGAGTTTATCGAAGCCCGCTTTTGGCATGAATACCTCACCGCGCACCTCTACTCGACTCGGGATGTTCTCACCACGCAAGCGGATAGGAACATTAGCAATGGTTTTGACATTCTGCGTAATATCTTCCCCAACTTGCCCGTCTCCTCTCGTAGCAGCTTGAGTCAGTACGCCATCTACATATAGTATCGAGGCAGCTAAACCATCGAGCTTGGGTTCACAACTAAATTGCAAATTATCAAACGATAGCAGTCTGTCTTGTAAACGCTTTTCAAATGCAGTGAGATCGGCTTCTTCAAAACCATTATCAAGGGATAGCATCGCAACTTCATGAACAACTGTATCGAATTTTGACAACGGAGTGCCACCGACTTTTTGACTGGGAGAGTCAGGGCTTTGCAATTGGGGATGTTGCTTTTCAATTGCTATCAGTTCTTTCATCAAGCGATCATACTCAGCATCAGGAATGCTGGGTGCATCCATCACGTAATACTGATAATTGTGATCTTCCAACTGTGATTTAAGCGCATCAACGCGCGCTTGTATTTGATTCATTTCAGTCATTTTGTACTATCGATTAATGCGTTTACGTTCGAAATCGCGGATGCGTTCTGAGTACTTCTGTAAGCCTTGCTTAGTTAACACACCTCGGCTTCCATCTAATATCTGACAACCAAATTCATCAGCTAGTTTGCGTGCCGCGTTATGCATCATGTTGAAAACCTGTTGAGGGTCTCCTTCAATTGGCAACATCATAAACAAAGACAAACCTCGAGTGCTAAAGGTTTCAATGTTATCAATATCAAAAACACCCGGCTTAAATAAGTTTGCTAACGAGAACAAGACTGGACCCTTCCCGTTAGTATTTACATGACGATGAAAGATATCCTGCTCACCGAATTTTAAACCAAGAGTTAGGAGCATTGGTAAAAGTGCAGCTCCAGTGATCTCTCTGTCCTCTGGCGCTCTCACGTTAAGAACTAACACATCTGTGGCTTGGTCACTGGCTTGAGCGCTGCTAGTGCCTTGAGTGCTTCCCGTAGGCTCTTGCGTGCTTGTCGGAGTGCGTCCGGCTGGCGCACTGCCTACCGAGCTTAAAGAATCTTTAGCGCTAGGCTCGTCATCAGAAAAATCGATACGCATTTGTTCTTCGTTCGCTTTATTCGACGGCTTTAACTCAGGTTCTTTTCTGATAACATCAGCAACACTCTTTTTACGTCTAGTTACTAGTTTTCTGGCCTGTGCGGCTAAACTGATTGGTTTAGCTACTTCCTCAACTGGCGCTTGTTCAGCATCTAGTTTAAATTCTGGTTCGACTCTGCCTCTAGCGTCAGCACGCTCTTCTGGCGCAACGGGACTTACTTTTGGCGGCTCAATGTCAGCTGGTTTTGCTTGCGGTTTAGCAATGTGATCTGCGTCAGGGTTAACCTCAGGATTTGCCGCGGCTGACTTAAGTAAAAACGGTGGTGGCTCAGGTATATTACTACTTTCTGTGCTTGGTGCTTGTCGATGCGCTGTTTCTGGCGTTCTTGCAGAACGCTGAAAGCCTGGTTTAGGTTGAGTTACAACACTGCCATACAGTTGAGTTTGCGGCTCTTGCTCATGTTCTTCAGCTAACTTAGCAAAATCCATTTCACTGCGCTCTAAGGATAAGTCATCATCCAATGGCAAGTCGTTTGCTTGCTCATTATCGCTTAATTCTGTGCTCTTTTGCTTTTCAGGGAAATCGTCATTTTCTTCATCTGTTGGGGAATCATCCTGTTCTGCTCGCTTATCTCTTGGTGCTGCAAGCACTTCATCATCGTCATCGAAATCAGTTTCTTCGTAGCTGTTTTGATCATCGCGATCGTCAGCTTTATAATCTTCAGCGTTGTTACCCTCAACTTCATTCATGGAAGATGCTGCAGGCGTCACGACACGCACACTGCCAATGCCATGATCATCAAATTCATCATCGCCTAGCAATGGGTCATTTTTATTCTGCCAGCCTCTGGGTTCTAATTTCTGTTTGTCATTACCTTTGGCGTTTTTCCTAATTGTCCACATGCCATGAACAAGGATGGCGACAATGGCAACAACACCAAAGACTAAAAATGTTAAGCGCAAATCTTCCATTTTAAACTACTCTACTTATTATTATTCTGCGATAGCCAAAGCTTCTTCTACATCAACTGCGACCATTCTGGATACGCCAGGCTCAGCCATGGTAACTCCGGTTAAATGACTCGCCATTTCCATCGCAACTTTATTGTGCGTGATATAGATAAATTGTACAGTTTTTGACATTTCTGAGACCAGTTTACAAAAACGTCCTACGTTTGCATCATCTAACGGCGCGTCCACTTCGTCAAGCAAACAGAATGGCGCCGGATTTAATCTAAATATAGCAAATACTAATGATAAAGCGGTTAAGGCTTTTTCTCCACCAGAAAGAAGGTGAATTGTACTATTTTTCTTACCGGGTGGTCGTGCCATTATTGTTACACCGGTATCAAGCATATCATCTTCGGTCAGCGCAAGGTGAGCGCTACCGCCGCCAAACACCTTCGGAAATAGCATTTTTAGATCATTGTTTATTTGATCAAAGGTTGCTTTGAAGCGTGTCCGAGTCTCTTTGTCGATCTTTTTAATGGCAGCTTCCAAAGTATCAAGCGCCTGAGTTAAGTCCTCATTTTGTTCGTCTAAATAGCGCTTTCTTTCGGACTGCGATTCAAATTCTTCTACTGCTGCTAAGTTTACCGCGCCTAACCTAGACAATGAAGCACTGGTTTTCTCAAGCTCTTGCTGCCATACTTTCTCATCGATATCGTCAGGCAGATTTTCGAGAATCGGTTTCAATGCCTGCTGCATTTCTTGTAATTGTTCAAGGTAAGACTGCGCTCTGACTCTGTTACCTTCTATTTGTAACTTCAAGCTATCTATTTCGGCTTGAATTCTTTGCGCCGCTTGATTTATTCCTGATTGCCCTTTTTCCGCTTCTAGTAGCTTTTCTTCGACCTCTTGTAAGCTATTCTGAATATCCTGCTGACGAGCCTGTAAATTCATTTTATTGTCAAGTAAAGCTTGTAAGCGTTCTTGTTGATCTTCAAAAGGCATCGACAACTCTTCAGCCTCTTCTTGCAACATCGCTATTTTTTCTTTGCTTTCGTTTATCTGTTCTTCACGAGTATGTTGTTTTTCTTTCAATAAGTTATATTTATTTTTCGTTTGCTGCACCTGCAGAGCAAGTTCATGAGACTGCGTTACTCGTTGTTCAACTTGTGCTCTGGCTGTTTGCACTCGCGATTGTAAAGATTCAGCATGTGCCACTTGGTCCGCCATCACATCTTCATACTCAGCTAGATTTTGGGCGTAAACTTCGACCTGCTCATTCAGGCCTTCGAGTGTCATTAGCTCTTCTTCAGCATTGAATTGATGACGCTCTAATTCTTGATGTAAACGCTCATGCCGCATTGTTTGCTGTGTTATTTGTTGCTGAAGCTGATTAAGCTGTGTTTCTAATTTAAATCGTTGTTCAGAGTAGTTTGTGGTTAACGATTTGGCGTCATCAAGCAGTGTTCTTGCTTCTTCTAATACTTTCACTTCTGAGGCTAGCGTTAACTCGGCATGATTGAGTACCTGAGCTTGAGTTTCAATTTTTTCGTCTAATTGGGCAATTTCAGCTGCCCGACTTAAACTATTATCAACGTGCTCACCTGCACCATTAATCAACAAGTCTTGAAATAACCACAAACCACATTGACTTATTACCGAGTGACCTGGCTTCAGTTCCTTCTGCATTATCTTTGCTGATTCGGGATTTTCGGCCAAATCAATCATATTTAAAAACTGTGGTACTTGAAGATTATTAACTCGCTCTGCCAAGCTGCCCGTTGTTTTTTCTCGCGTCATCATTTCTTCAAATAACAATGATTGTCCTTTCTTCACCTCAAAGAAGCTTGTATCAATCCCATCAATGTTTAAGGCTTGCACAACTTTTGGGTTTGCAATATGAGAGAAAACTATTTCGAACAAGCCCTCAAAACCCTGTTCTACTTGCAGGAAATCAGATAATGGCAGTGTTTCTAATTCAAACTCTAAGTCTTGCTCAGCCTCATTGCCATCTGCTGCTGAACTGCGATTTTGTATCTTTATTAGGGCATCTTTTTGTGCCTGCAAACTCACAACTTCTGACTTTTGTTCGTCGAGCCCTGCTTTTGCTGCTTCATGTCGAGATATTACTTTCGCATGTTGCTCTTTGCTTACGTGCAGATCTTGTTCCGCCTGCTGAAGGGCTTCATTAACTAATAGCAACTCAGTTTGAAGTTCCTCAGAGTGTTGCTTAGCGTCGTCTTGTGCCAGTTCAGCTAACTCTTGTTTGAGTTCTTTAATTCGAGACTCAGTGCGAAGCTGCATACTCATCGTGTTTTGAATTTGTCCGTGGCAGGTTTGCAACTTTTGCTTTAAAGAGTGGTATTGTATTTCCCCGTCTCGATTCTTTTCATTAAATTGCATCAGCGCATCTTCAGCTTCGTCTCGCGCTACTTGGGCATTTTCAAGCGCTTCTTCCAAAATCATTTTATTTGGCTCTAAATCAACTAATTCATCTTGAGTCACTAACAGTTCTTCAGCTGTCACTTCAAACAATTCTCGAGTTTGTTCGGTTTGCATATTGAGTTGCTGCAATTCCATTTGAATTTGTTGTTTGCGCTTTTTAGAAAATAATTGCGACTGTTCTATCTTTGTAATGTCTGTGCTTACTTTAAAGATCTCTTGCTGAATATCATTAATTTCAAGTTTGTAATTATCTTGAGCTTCACGGAATTGAATAATGCTTGTCTCGTCACCGCGCTTTCGTGAAATAACCTCTTCCAACTCTACTTCTTTAACAGCGATCGTTTTTTCAGCTTGATTGATGAGTTCATTTTGGTTCAACCAACGCACAACCGCGAGTTCTGCTTTGAGCTTGCGTTCGCTCGCTTTTAACTCTTTGTATTTGATAGCTGCAGTGGCCTGCCTTTGTAATTTGCTTAGTTGCTGACCCAACTCTCCGCGCACATCGTCTAGGCGCTCTAAATTTTCTTTTGTGTGTTTGATTCTGTTTTCAGTTTCACGACGTCGTTCTTTGTATTTCGATATGCCTGCGGCTTCTTCAATAAATACACGAAGCTCTTGAGGTCGACTCTCGATTAACTTTGAAATCATGCCTTGTTCGATAATAGCATAGCTACGTGGGCCTAAGCCTGTGCCTAGGAAGAGATCGGTAATATCGCGCTTCCGACATTTACTGCCGTTTAATAAGTAACTAGAAACAGCCTCTTTCGTCACAATGCGTTTAACTGATAACTCATTGTAATTTGCGTATTCGCCCGCTATTCGCCCAGAGGAATTATCGAACACCAATTCTACTGAGCATTGTGATACGGCTTTGCGTGCAGTCGAGCCATTAAAAATCACGTCTGTCATGGCATCGCCACGAAGGTTTTTTGCTGAACTTTCGCCCAAGACCCAACGCACCGCATCAATCACATTGGATTTTCCACAGCCGTTTGGCCCCACCACTGCAGTCATTTCACCAGGAAATGGAATAGTGGTAGGGTCTACAAAGGATTTAAAACCAGCGAGTTTTATTTTCTTTAAGCGCATGGAATACGAGTCAGTGCCCTAAGCAAAAGATTAATGCAAATGTAACAAAAGTAAAACTTGGTAACAATTGCTCATTACATCACAGTCATTAGCAAGATATACTAGTGATTGCTGATAGCAAGAATTACTGAACAAATAAAGGGAAAGCATGAGTAATAGAAGTGGCGCTAGTTATTTTTTTGAAGGGTTTTCATTGATTGGAACAAAGGGATTGAAGCGTTTTGTATTTGTCCCACTTTTTATCAATTTATTATTATTTTCAGTGGCATTTTATTTTTTGTGGCCTCAATTGGAATTGGGGATTAACTACGTACTAGATTTAATTCCTGATTGGTTAGGCTGGCTCAAAGCGATTCTCAGCTTTATTCTTTGGCCGCTTGCTGTGATAACGGTATTACTCTTATTCGCTTTGGTATTTGGTACCTTAGCTAACTGGATTGCGGCGCCATTTAATGGTCTGTTGAGCGAAAAAGTTGAGCGCCATTTGACTGGCAAAGATATGGGTAATGAAGGTTTATTTAGTGCGGTAAAAGATGTGCCTAGAACATTAGGCCGCGAACTATCCAAAGTACTTTACTTCCTGCCTCGTGCACTGCTTTTCTTAATCCTATTCTTTATGTTGCCGGTCATAGGTCAAGTTTTATGGTTTATGTTCACTGCTTGGATGATGGCGATCCAATACTGTGACTACCCTTTTGATAATCATAAGATTTCGTTTAAACAGATGCGTAACGACTTGAATCAACGTAAAGGGAAATGTTTCACCTTTGGCATAATGGTCAATATATTTTCTCTCATACCCATCATGAACTTTTTGGTGATGCCCGTTGCGATATGCGGTGCAACATCACTATGGGTTGATGAATTTATCGAGAAAAAATTATAAATCAGACCAAAAAACACCCGCTTGGTCATCTTTGTTGGTGAAGGCAGAGATGGCTAAGTTGTCATTGATCGCAGGATATTGACTGCGATTTAATAATGCCTGGCGCCACAGTGTCCGATACACCCTAGGGATATTGGGCACATCATGGTACTCCAAAAATGTCATTTGTTGTGTAGGTTTGAAAGACTCAAACTCGGTATTCTTACAAGTCCTTGAGCGCGCAATGTGATGCAACACTGGGTTATTACTTTCTAGAGTCTGCAGTTGATTATGGGCGTTTAAGGCCTTCTCCCATATAGTTGCTCTACTTGCTGGTTGATAACGGCTCTCTGTAAGCGGCGCATCTTCCTTCTCATCTCTTATCGTCTTCAGAATCAGATTGGGAGCGACATTCTTTCCACAATGATAATTTGCCAAGGCCTCCGGCAATGCATACTCATCTACAAAACCGGCGAAGTGTGCCAGTTCATGAACGAAAACAGAATAAGTGTCAGATTGGTCTAAGTACATTACGCCATTGTTTACGTTCGCTTTTCCTTGCTCCGAAAATACAATCAAATGTGTAAAACTCAGTTGTGTTTGTAATTGACTTAAAGGATAGAGATCACATCCAAGACGGCCAGTATTTTCAAAATTAGCGTCGCATTTAAAGGCATTTTTTTCCAGCCATATGGGAGGTAAAACACATAGTGGTAAGCCGGCTAGGCGTTTGTCTTTTTCAAATTGCTTATAGAAGTCTGTAGCTTGCACAAATGAAACCAATGATGTTGCAGTAAACTGAATGGTCTGCGCACAATTAGGCCCTTGTGGCGCTACATTCAAAAGTGACTCTAAGCTATCCGTTTTATTTCTCTGCAGTAGCTCAAGTGTCGTTTTTGCTGGGCCAAAATTTTGCTCTGCTGCTTTATTGAAAAAACGCATGGCGGCGTCTTTATTCTCTTGCTTCCAATGTAAGTTAGCTAATTTAAACGCACTCAAAGCGTCAAAATCTGCAGCTTTTTCTAGCCACACTTTAGCCTGAGAGATATCCGTTGATTCAAAACTGTATTTTGCCATGGATATAATCGCGGGTTTATACCCTGCCTCAGCAGACTTTTGCATCCAACGTCGTTTTTCACTTTTATCAGTTTGTAAAAGAGCGAGTTCAAACTGACTTTGTGCATGGCCCAAGTTAGCAGAAGTCTCTAGCCATGCTTTGATTTTTTCAGGGTTTTGACTGCGCATGGCTGAATAATATAAAGCGCCGCTGCTACCGTGCTTACCCGCTAGCGACAACCAGTAAGGATCATTTGTATCAATAGCTAACTTAGTTATTGCAGCCATTGCTTCGGTGTTTCCACGCTCTACTAGAGGGTAAAGCAGATAACCTGCCTGAGGATTTTGAAGACCAGAGTGTTGAGTCAATATTCTTGCAGGCGATGAGCAGTTATCAGCGTAAACAACAAAACTGAAGATAACTATAGTCACAAGCACTTTTAGATAACTTAACATCAATACCACTCGTTCTCCTTTTGATTTGTGTGTCGCGGCATCTTCGTATCGCTTGCGCTTCTACTATACTAATACGCCATGATTATTTTGCAGAGCGATGTCATTGATACATCGCTTCCATAACGCCTTTAGCTCTTATCGGCTTCTGTTCTGCTTTCTTTGCGTCTCTCACGCAAGCGCGCTAGCTCTACGCGAGAGAAGCGGTGCTCAACATATTCAAACACGTTTGTGCTCAAGGATAATTTAAAATAGTTGGATGCTTTTACTTCATTCCCTAAATCACTGTGATATTTGCCTAGATAAAAGTACGCCTCACACAAACGATCATTTAACTGTTTTTGGCTTTTCACATCGTCGACTAAGTTAGCAATCACGGCAGTTTCATTAATTTTCCCTAAGTAAAAATCAACGATACTGGTTGCCCAACTCTCATTATCTAATTCTTTTCTATAGCTCGCCAAATTCGCTAACGCTTTTTCTCGATTAAGGTATTGCTCAACAATGAAAGACCAAAGTACGCGATAAGGGTCTTTCTTGTCTTTTTCGTAAAAGCGATTCAAGTCGCTGACTGCAAGTTCAGCACGACCGCCATAATAAAGAGCTATACCTCTATTTAAGATCGCAAAATCGTAGTCAGGATTTATATCTAAAGTAGAATCGAATGATTCATAGGCTTGGATGAAGTCCATCTGTTGAATATGGTGAATGCCAATAGAATTGTGTGCTTCAGCCATATCTGGTTTCAATTGCAAGGCTTGTACAAAATCGTAGCGAGCAAGGCCTGATAAGCCAACACTGTCGTACAACATACCGCGCTGAAAAAGAAGCTCTGCACGCTCATGCTCTTTTAGAGGAGCTTGACTAAGTATATGGTTGTAGCGTGCTATCGCCATTTGAGAACGGGTATTAACCGGCTCTGGCTCTGCTAGTAATAAATTACCCATTGGGCCGTAAGCATTGTTACTTTGGCTGGTACACGCAGATAATAAAATAAGTAGGCTAACACCGACAATGGCACTCAAGCGTTTTTTAATGACGTTCACAGGTTTCCTTATTTATAAGCATGTGCTCATAATTTACAAGCGTTGGTACTTGGTAGTTTTCCAAGCATACCATGCACTTATTGTTTTTTCTTCGCAGCCGATTTGGCATTAAAAGCAGCTAACTGTTCTTCTGTTGCTGGCAATTGGTGATTTTTCTTCCACTCACTATACGGCATTTTATAAATGGCTTCACGCGCTTCCTCGTCCGTCAGTAGTATATTTCGCTCTTCTGCGGCGGCCAAATACCACTTTGATAAACAGTTTCGGCAAAAATCAGCTAACAGCATGAGTTCAATATTTTGCACTTGTTTATTGTTATCCAAATGATCAAGCAGGCGTCTAAATGCCGCAGCTTCAAGCTCTGTTTTTTGTTGTTCGTTCATAAATTAACTCCACTTTAAACTAACAAAAAAGGAGCCTAAGCTCCTTTCTATATCTTCAATATTGAATGTGGCCTAAGCCATACAACTCAACTCTGAATTATTCGCTTTCGCTCGGAGCTTCAGCAGCTGGCTTTTCTAGCAGCTCTTTAATGCTCAAACGAATACGGTTTTGACGATCAATTTCCATTACCTTAACGTCAACCATTTGGCCTTCTTCTAGGTAATCAGTCACCTTAGCTACACGATCATGAGCGATTTGACTGATGTGTACTAGGCCTTCTTTACCTGGTAACACTTCAACAAACGCACCGAAATCAACAATACGCATCACTTTACCGTTGTAGACAGTGCCTACTTCGATTTCAGCTGTTACAGCTTTAATGCGATCAATTGCAATGTCAGCTTTCGCTTTTTCAGTTGCGAAAATCTTGATTGTGCCGTCGTCTTCAATCTCGATGTTAGTATCAGAAGCTTCAGTGATCGCTCTGATCATTGCGCCGCCTTTACCAATAACGTCGCGGATTTTGTCTTGATCAACTTTCATTGTGTAAATACGTGGTGCGTATTCAGACATTTCATCACGGTGACCAGAAATTGCAGAATCCATTACTTCAAGAATATGTAAGCGAGCTTCTTTAGCTTGCTTCAATGCTAGCTTCATGATTTCTTGTGTAATACCTTCAATTTTAATGTCCATTTGAAGTGCAGTAATACCGTTTGTAGTACCTGCAACTTTAAAGTCCATGTCACCAAGGTGATCTTCGTCACCAAGAATGTCTGAAAGTACAACGAAGTTTTCGTCAGATTTCACCAAGCCCATCGCGATGCCCGCAACAGAAGCTTTAATTGGAACACCAGCGTCCATTAGTGCAAGTGAAGTACCACATACTGAAGCCATTGATGAAGAACCGTTTGATTCTGTAATTTCAGAAACAACGCGCACAACATATGGGAATTCTTCAGCAGAAGGCATTACTGCCTGCATACCACGTTTAGCAAGACGACCATGGCCGATTTCACGACGCTTAGGAGAGCCTACAAAACCAGTTTCACCTACACAGTATGGAGGGAAGTTATAATGCAACATGAAGCGGTTGTTAGTTGCGCCGCCTAGGCTATCAATCATCTGTGCATCACGTTCTGTACCTAAAGTAGCAGCAACGATTGCTTGTGTTTCACCACGAGTGAACAAAGACGAACCGTGAGTTCTTGGCAACAAACCAGTTGCAACACTTAATGCACGGATGGTGTCTGGATCACGACCGTCAATACGTTTTTCGCCTGAAAGAATGCGTGAACGTACTACGTCACTTTCCAATTCATGCAATAAATCACTCGCTTCTTTCTTGTCTTGCTCGGGATTAGCTTCAAGAATGGCTTCAAGCGCTTTCTCAGTCACAGCTGTGATAGCGTCTTTACGAACCATTTTGTCAGAAATCTGATAAGCTTCAGTCATACCAGCTTCTGCTAGTTCTTTCACTTTCGCTTTAAGATCTGTGTTTTCTGGCTCAGCTACCCAATCCCAAGACTCAGTACCAACTTCATCTGCAAATTCATTGATTGCGTTGATGACTGTCTGTGATTGCTCATGGCCGTACATTACAGCGCCAAGCATCACGTCTTCTGACAAGATATCAGCTTCTGATTCAACCATTAGTACTGCGCTTTTAGTACCAGCAACAACAAGGTCAAGTTGACTTTCTTCTTGCTCAGAAACTAGCGTATTTAAGATGTAACCACCATCTTTAAAACCAACACGTGCTGCGCCAACTGGACCGTTGAAAGGCATACCAGAGATAGCAAGCGCTGCAGAAGTACCAATTAGAGAGATGATATCAGTTGGGATTTCTGGATTTGCAGAAACAACTGTAACGATAATTTGAACTTCGTTTTTAAACCCACTTGGGAATAAAGGACGAATTGGACGGTCAATTAGTCGAGAGATTAATGTTTCGCTCTCTGCTGGACGACCTTCACGTTTGAAAAAGCCACCCGGGATTTTACCCGCTGCGTATGCTTTTTCTTGATAATTAACTGTTAATGGGAAGAAACCTTGATCTGCTTTAGCTTCTTTTCTACCAACAACTGAAACCAACACAGACGTATCGTCCATGCTTGCCATTACTGCTGCAGTTGCTTGTCTTGCGATTACACCCGTTTCTAGGGTGACAGTATGCTGACCATACTGAAATGTTTTAGTAATAGGAGTCACACTCTATCCTTTAGTTTATATGTATTTTATGCTTATTAATGCGGGGCGTAGTATAATAGTTAAACTCATTGATTGCTATCTAAAAATGATATCTCTTGCCGAATTACATACTGCGGCAACTGCTGGATGGGTGACTTTTCTCTCTGCCGATATTGCATAGAATTTCTGTTGGATGTCGCTTAGACGACCTATTATCTCAACATCGAAACTCTTACAGACTTCTTCCTCAATAATCGTTGGCATAAAAAAAACACCAAAACCAGCTTGGCCAAAGGCCTTCATTAAAGCGCTATCATCATATTGACCGTTTATTTTCGGAAAAATACTATTATCGTTAGACCATTTATCAAACAATTGTCGAATCGCATATTGTTTAGTAGGTAATAAGATCGGCGCTTGATGCAGGCACTCTGGGAATGGCCCGCTCAAACTCTGCTTGATTTTTTTTGCAGCAAAAAACGTTAAGCCAGACTTGCCTAAATAATGATTGTAGGCCCTAACACTAAAATTACTCGACAAAGGTGTGTCTGTCAGCACCATGTCCACTTCATGAATAGCAAGTTCGCCGAGGATACTCTCCACGGGTCCTTCTTTGCATACCAGACTAACTTCTTTTTCTAGTTTAAGTGCTGGCTCAATAATTTTATAAACGATTGTTTTAGGCAAAGCACTGGCGGCACTAATAATAAATTGAGAAGCACCCACTAAGGGCGCCCCTCGAAGCACGTGACTGAGTTCTTTGCCGAGTTCAAATATTTCATCGGCGTAGCGCAGTACCAAACGACCGGTGTCTGTTAATCGCAAACGCCTGCCGACTCGCTCGAACAACGCCTGCCCTACTCGTTCCTCCAACAAACTCAATTGGCCACTTATGGTTTGCGGTGTAATACAGAGTTTCTCTGCCGCTTTCGCAATACTTCCTTCACTTGCAACAACCCAAAAGTAATGAAGGTGTTTATAATTTAAATTTTCCAACATGGGTCGTTTGTTCCCTCAAAAATGATACTTTGTAACGCTATGCACTTGTCACGTCTTAAGCTATCGATACTGTAATTAAAGCAAGCTACGAATGACATATTGCAAAATACCACCATGACGGAAGTATTCAAACTCATTTGGAGTATCAATACGAATGTCAGTATTGAAATTAATCGTACTACCATCTGATTTAATTACCTGCACTTCCACTTCCTTCTGGCCAGCTTTTACCGCCTCGATTGTGAATGATTCAGTGCCGTCAAGTTCATATGTAGCAGCACTTGCACCGGATTTAAACTGTAATGGCAAGATCCCCATTCCAATCAGGTTTGAACGATGAATACGCTCGTATGTTTCAGCAATAACGGCTTTAACTCCTAACAACAATGGTCCTTTCGCCGCCCAATCTCTCGAGCTGCCTGTGCCATATTCCTTACCTGCAATGACAATTAAAGGAATGTTATCTGCTACATATTTCTGTGCTGCATCAAACACCGTAGTTTCTTCACCACTAGGCTGCATGCGAGTAAAGCCACCTTCTGTGCCCGGTGCCAGTTGGTTTTTAAGGCGAACGTTCGCAAACGTGCCACGCATCATAACTTCATGGTTTCCTCTTCGAGAACCATAGGAGTTAAAGTCTTTGGCTTCAACTTGATGTTGACGCAAATAGTCAGCTGCAGGCGTTTCCTTTCCAATTGAACCGGCTGGTGAAATATGATCTGTGGTCACACTATCAGCCAATTTCAGCAAGCAGCGTGCATTTTCAATCGGTTTAAGTTCTTCCGGTTTTGCTGGCATTCCTGCAAAAAAGCTTGGTTTCTTAACGTAGGTACTTTCTGGCCAATTATACAAACTAGCATCGATTGTCTCTAGGTTCTGCCATACGTCGCCCCCTTCATAAATGTGTCCATAGCGCTCAGTAAACATGGAGCGCTCAACAACTTTCCCAACAATTGATTGGATCTCGTCTTCACTTGGCCAAAGGTCACTCAGATAAACGGCTTTGCCTTCATTGCTTGTGCCAATTGCTTCCTTTGTTATATCGATATTCATGTTGCCCGCAAGCGCATAAGCAACGACAAGCGGAGGCGAAGCTAAATAATTTGCTTTTACTTCAGAATGAATACGACCTTCAAAGTTTCGATTCCCAGACAATACTGAAGTAACTGAAAGCTTACCGTCTCTTATGGCTTTAGAAATAGGTTCAGGTAAAGGACCCGAATTCCCGATGCAGGTAGTACAACCATAACCTACTAAGTTAAAACCTAAGTCATCTAGTTCAACAGATAGTCCCGCCTTGTTTAAGTATTCGGTAACCACTTGAGAACCCGGAGCGAAACTCGTTTTCACCCACGGCTTAACTTTTAAACCTAGCGCATTCGCTTTCTGAGCGAGCAGCGCCGCAGCCACTAAAACAGAGGGGTTTGACGTATTTGTGCAACTTGTAATAGCTGCAATAACGACAGCACCTTCATCAAGCTCGAAGTCCTCTCCGTTGTAATGACAAGCAACACTTGAACTAGTCGGTACACTTTCAGGTCCACTGACTGGTCCACCTTCATCATCCAAGCGTTCTTCTTGCACGTTGCTGGGTGTTAGAGCCAATTCGTTTTGCTCACTTACCCATTTTTTAAACGCTTTGGAGGCTTGATCAAGGTTGATTCTATCTTGAGGACGTTTAGGACCTGCAATCGCAGGCACTATGGAGTTCAAATCTAAAGTTAATTTTGCATGATATTGAGCATTTTCTTGTGCTTGACTGCCCCACATATTTTGGGCTTTTGCGTAAGCTTCTATAATTTGCATTTGCTCTTCCGTGCGACCGGTTAGTTGCAAATACTTTATCGTTTGTTCATCTATCGGAAATAAACCACAAGTCGCGCCGTATTCTGGAGACATATTTGATATAGTGGCTCTATCTGCCACTGACAGGTATTGAACGCCTTCACCAAAGAATTCAACGAACTTGCCTACAACACCAAATGCTCTCAATTGCTCCGTTACAGCTAGCACCATATCGGTTGCAGTCGCACCTGGAGGCAATTTTCCTGTTAATTCCATTCCCACAACTTCAGGGATCAACATTGTCACCGGCTGTCCAAGCATAGCAGCTTCCGCTTCAATACCACCAACACCCCAACCAAGGATCCCCAAACCATTAATCATTGTGGTGTGAGAGTCTGTTCCTACTAAGGTATCTGGATATAAGACCGGCGTTTCATTTTCGTTATCAACAAAAGTGACTCGGGCGAGATACTCTAAATTAACTTGATGCACAATACCCTTGCCTGGAGGGACGACTTTAAAGTTGTCAAAGGCACTTTGTCCCCATTTGAGGAATTGGTAGCGTTCCCTGTTGCGCTCTACTTCAATTTGCGTGTTGTTTTTAAACGAATCAGCTTTACCAAATTGATCCACCATAATGGAGTGGTCTATGACTAAATCGACTGGTTTCAGTGGGTTTATTTTATTTGGATCACCGCCTAACTCAACAACGGCATCTCGCATCGCTGCAAGGTCAACGACGGCAGGAACCCCTGTAAAGTCTTGTAAAATTACTCTGGATGGTACAAAAGCAATTTCTGTGTCCGAAGCCGATGAAGTATCCCATTTCGCGAGAGCCTGAATGTCTTCTTCCTGAACAAATTGCTCGTGAGAGTGGCGTAATAAGTTCTCTAATAATATTTTTGCTGCAAGCGGTAATTTATTAAGGTCTGCATTACTACTCGCAAGACTATAGTATTGATAATTCTTACCATTAATTACTAAGCTCGATTGATAGTTGTTTGATGCTTTCATATGTATTCCCTTCTATTCGTTTGCTGCTTAATGATTTACTGCTCGATGATTTGCTACTTAATTATTTAATGTTCAATGAATGAGGCCATAAAGCCTAACATGAATGACTTCATAAATTAATTCAAGCACTAATTATGGAATAATAAATACATCACCCTTTTACTTTGAGCTCTCATTATTAAACGTTGATACACTCTACGTTTAACTTCGCATTGCGACGGTTCTTACTAGATTTCAAAAGACAAAGTGTTGTATATTTAAACAGATAAAATAGTTAGTACACTAATTAAATGGGCCGATTTATTTGGACTTTGACAAGTTTAGTGGAAAGAAGTTTATTTTTGCGCAATGATTACAAACGAAGTAATGATTGCTGATGATTACTGAAGGAATTGCGAGTACTAACGGAATAACAATTAATGACGGAATAAATAAACTACGCAGACGCTCCTACTTTTATAATGCCTATACAGACTAAGGCGTATGGGCCTAAGAGGCTTTCAACTTATGTCAGATAGAAAGATTACAACAAAAAAGAATAAACAGGAAAATGCGCCTATTTTATATGGTGAAGAAACAAATAAAGCGCTACGAAACTTTATAATTAGTCCATACACCATGCCTAGTGCATTCTTGCGAACCCTAGCAACTTATAAAAGCGCTTGTGCACAAGCTAATCTGAACCTTGGGCTTTTGAGCAACGATAAATCAAATGCAATACAGAAAGCTTGTGCCGAAATAGAAGCAGGAAAACATGAGGAACAGTTTCCGATAGATGTGTTTCAAACTGGCTCTGGCACTAGTACCAATATGAACATGAACGAGGTGCTGGCGAATTTGGCTTATGCTAACAGTCAGGAAAAAGTGAGCGTTCATCCTAATGACGATGTGAATAAGGGGCAGAGCTCCAATGATGTTATTCCATCTTGTATCCATATCAGTGCAAGTTTAGTAGCCGGAATTGAGTTGATACCTGCAATTGATCAACTAGCAGAGTCTCTGCAGAAGCAGGCTGCAAAACACAATGAAACATTCAAAACCGCAAGAACACACTTGATGGATGCAATGCCGATGAGTTTTGCGCAAGAGCTCGGTGCTTGGCGACAGCAATTGGTTCAGGCAAAAGAAGGCCTCAGTTTCCATATGACTGCCCTATCATATCTGGCAACCGGTGGCACAGCGGTTGGTACAGGCGTTAATTGCCACCCTAAATTTGCGGAGCAAGTAAGCACCATACTAAGCCAACGAACGGGTTTCAACTTCAAACCCGCTGCTAACCATTTTAGCGCTAACAGCTCTCAAGACACCGCTGTCAATTTTAGTGGTCAACTCAAAACCTTGTCCGTTAGCCTGCATAAAATTGCTAATGATATTCGCTGGTTAAGTAGTGGGCCCTTAAATGGATTGAACGAAATTAAACTTAAAGAATTGCAAAAAGGCAGTAGTATCATGCCTGGAAAAACGAACCCAGTGATCTCCGAAGCTGTAATGATGGCTTGCGCTAGAGTGATTGGTAATGACACAACAGTCACGCTTGCGGGTCAAGGAGGCAACTTCCAACTCAATACAATGCTTCCATTGATTGCGTTCACCCTGTTAGACAGTATCGGTCTGTTAAGCAATGCTTGTAAATCACTGGCAGACAAAGTGGTTGATAGCATGGAGATAAATAGCGAGCAACTTGCCAGTAACTTAGAACGAAATCCTATTCTCGCAACGGCTTTAAACGATAGGATTGGCTATGACAAAAGTGCTGAAATCGCCAAAAAAGCGTATGCAGAAAAACGAACTGTATTAGACGTTGCAAAAGAGTTAACGGATATAAACGAATCTGAACTAAAAAACTTGCTTAACCCTGCGTTACTGACAACTAATAAAAACTAGTTACATAAGATCAAAAAGAACCGTGAAAATATATAGTTCTAAAGAGTTTGGCAAGTGACCTAAACCTTAGGTCACTTGCTTTATTTTACTATATGAAGGTGTATTACTTTTACAGCCCTTACCTTACGATATCCATCTCTTCAATTAAGTTTTCGGCACCGTCTACTTCATCCATGACCCACAGCATAAACGGGCTGCTAACATGAATAGCGCGGTTATAACTTGGATCATAATCCCAATCGCCGATAATTGACTCGTATACACCGTCAAATACTAAACCAACGAATTCGCCTTTGGCATTCAGTGTAGGAGAACCTGAATTACCACCAGTGATATCTAGGGTACTAAGATAGTTTACGTTCACCGAGTTTAGTTTTGGATCTACATAACTACCATAGCGCTTATCTTTAATCGCCTCGCGCAACTTAACAGGTAAATCAAACTCGTCATCGCCAGGAATGTATTTCGCCAGCATACCTTCTGTGGTGGTAAATGGTGTGGCAGTTAATCCATCTTGAGGACTATATGCTTTTACATTTCCATAGGTAATACGCAAAGTACTATTGGCGTCTGCATAAACGGCTTCATTACGCGACTTTTTGAAGGCAATCAATGCTTTCATATATTCAGGACGCACCTGCTGTAGCTTACCCGATAGCGCTTTAGCTTGCTTTTCTTCAGCCATATCGTATGCAAATTGACTCACTGCATATTGCACGAATGGGTCATTGCTTTCGCGCATCTCTTGCTCAGACATAAGCATCATCGCTTTACGTGTGGCTAAATCACCCAATTTGGTCTCAGCATACATCTTATCTATTTTGGCAATAGCCTTAGTTAAATCATCCCCTTCGATGTTAAAAAATGCATCAAAAGAAGCAATTCTCTGTGCTTTCGGTAAATCAATATATTTAGCTAAGAAATGCTTGAATATTGCTTTATCAATATCAGCTACAAATCGAGAGTTAATAGCGCCCATAGATTGCTCATAACGCTTCATATCTCGCTCTTGATAACCGCGCTCTCGTTCAGCGTCAGGCTTTGCTTTCTCATGCGATAAACGAAGCAGACTCTTAGCTACGGACATCATCGTCGTTCTACCCAGATAGCCCATCAACAAATCACGTTCTTTTGTCGCTTCTGATTTCTCAATGAGTTTATTCAGCGTAATCAAACTAGCACCGTATTCAGAATTCATATCAGCATCTTTAGCTAGCCAATTTGCTAAATCAGATTCTAGTTTCTGTTTACGCGCAAGCATGTCACCCTTTTTATAGCTTTCAACCATCGAACCATAATTCTTAGCGTAATTAGCTAAACCCGCTATTGTGCTCTCGTATTTAATACGTTCGTCGCTGCCAGGTGCCGAGTTAGTCTTTATTACGTTAATGTATTCTTCTCTGTAAACTTTCGCCGTTGGATAGGTCCAAGTAAACATGTTTTCTACTTCTACTGCAGTGCGATAGCGATTCGTGCTGCCCGGATAACCTAGCACCATGACATAATCACCTTCATCAACGCCTTTAGCATTCACTTTCAAGTGAGCTTTGTTGCTGTAAGGAACATTATCTTCGCTAAAGTCAGCTGGCTTACCATCTTTACCTACATAAGCTCGATAAAATGCCCAATCACCCGTGTGACGTGGCCATTGCCAGTTATCAGTATCACCACCAAACTTTCCAATGCTCGAAGGCGGCGCATAAGCAAGGCGCACATCTCTGATTGTAAGTAATTTAATTAGTACATAACTTGCTCCGCCATGAAAGCTAGAGACTGAACAACGATAATCTTCATCACTTTCACATTCTGCGACTAGAGCCTTTCTATTTTGCTCAAGGGCTTGATAATAGTCATTTCCAGTTAGCTCTGCAGAAATGGTACCTGTTACTTTGTCAGTTACGTCAGTTAATGACTCAGTTATATATACACGACTACCTGGTGATGCTGGTAATTCTTGAGATTTAGCTTTTGCTACAAAGCCATTTTTCAGAAGATTGTTATTCTCAGAACTGTTGTGTTGAATTGAGCCATATGCGCAGTGATGATTAGTGATCACTAAACCTTGGTCTGAAATGAAACTTGCTGTGCATCCACCTAAACTAATAATTGCGTTCATAGGGAATTTAGATAAATCAGACATATCATCTGGATTTAGTTTTAATCCCGCAGCCACCAATTGCGCTTTAATATCTGGTAGCTGATGCGGTTGCCACATTCCTTCGTCGGCTAAAGCTGAACCGCAGGTCAGTGCTAAAGCACCGATTATCCATTTTTTCATTGTATTTCCTTGTCGTTTTACTTTTATTGTAGTTTTAATTTAATGCTGAATGCGTTGATAATTAATCATTCCCAGAGGAAGAACAAAACCTTGCTTTCATCAATAATAACTGCTTATTTTCGTGTGCGCATACTATTAACGCTCTATTGGCCTTCTGGCAAATTATTTTTGTAACTTTTTATTCACAGCAGCTTGTATTTCATTGCACAACAATTATTATAGACGTCCAGACGTCCACAAAAAGAGTTAAGTAATAATGTGTGTTGAGCCTTATGAACATCAACTAGAAGTCCACGATCATTGCAATGCTGATTCTTATCAACAATCAGTCATCGTAAAATCTAAAAAGCATGAGGGCAATGATAGTGAGCTAATGAATTCACACGCTGTCACCCCTGCGATGCCACTAATGAAATACTGTGCATTAATAACAAATGGCAGTGAGCAACGTTGGGTAGAAAAGCTTGTGGTGGACGAGGGACAGTTTCGAGATTATTTGAATGTAGACTATCCCTTTTTTATATGCCTATTTTGTGAAGAAAACGATGAGCTTGTAATGAATGCTAAGAATAAAAAAAAGCTGTAACGCTTTCACGTTACAGCTTTTTATTTATATGGTGCGGAAAGCGGGACTTGAATCGGCACTCCACCTTCAAATACCTGCAAATACGCTACATTTATCGTTTCTCAGGGGCATTACGGGGTATATTGAGGTTCGACAGTGATCCACTGGTGATCCAAAGCCTTTGAGAATGATAGTGTATTTTGTATTTTCAGAAACATGCAAACAAGCAATTTTACATGTGTAGCATCCTGAAAATTTTTTTAGTAACTCTCTTAGCAATACCATCAAAAGTTGCCACTTCCCTCTGTGTCATTTCGTAAATGTACTGATACTTCTCGACTACCCTCATTTTATATGTTTATTTCGATACACTGTGTTTTTATTAGCAGTTAGGTCCAACATAATCTGCTTCCCATGAGATATCAGGAGATAAACTATCCAAATTCACCACCTGATTTTCTGGTGCATTGCAACCAGGTGTGGAGACCTTAAATTCAATCCTGTAAGTTCCAAACTCTAACCCCTCAACTTTTTTACCAGATTCAAACCAATCAGTTTCAATATTAAATCCTACGACTTTCCACATTGCGCCTTTATCATTAACACTTTGAGGAGAAATAGTAACAGATATAGAACCTGAGTCTGGCGTTGTAGTCGATACTCTTTCAGATAGTTCAGAAACAACACATTCATAATCGGCTGTCGACATAACTGTTTGTGATGACCTTACGAATAATTTGTAAGGCAAGATTTTTTTGCAGTCGTGGCTTGGTAAAGACTGTGAAATATCTAAGACTTCAATTATGTAAAAACTACCTCCTTGCACCGTAATAGTATCATTGGATGAATTCCATGATGTAATAAGATCTGGATTCAAAATCCCTTCTACTTCTTCCGCTAACGTATTGTTGATTCTCCATGTTGCGCCAACAATTACAGCTACTTCTGGTTCAATTTGCACTGTGATGTAGGATTCAGTGGCGAAAACATTAGAGTAAAAGAAAGCGAAAAATATAAAGACAAATGATTTTTTCATGTTTAGTTCCTCGCTAAAAAACTATCTGGAGCATCAACAGAAACATCGCATGAAGACGCATTCACTCTTGATCTAAAACCACCATCATTAGGCAATTCATTTGTCAAAATAAAAATCTCCTCGTTTGGTCCTTCATTTACTTTAATCCTTACCGAATAGTCGCAGAATAGATTTTTGTTATCACTTGGTATAGTATTTAGGTAGCTGAATTCATAAGATGATTGGACAACCGAGGTAGTAAAATTGTTCGTGGGCTTAGAGGTAGGGAAATAATCTTTATGTCTGATATCGATGTTAAAAGCTAGCCATCCCCTACCTTTGCAGTTACAGACCCCTAAAAAGCAATCCCGACCGCAGCCCCTAATTTTACCCGAGACTTTTACACCAAAAGCACCGGATGGAACCTGGCTCGTTACTCCGGAACCACAGTTTTGAGATGTAATGTTTAGTCTCCAGTCTAAAACTGTTGGTGAGGGTCCTACACTATAGGTATCTCCTACCGGATAATTGTCATTGCATTTGCTACTTCCTGTCTCACCAAACGTGAAACGACGACTGCCTATTCTTGGCTCTTCAAATTTTGGAGTTATTGATGCATGTAAAACATACTTTATTGGTGGGAGAATGGTTAATAGTAGCGTTTGCTCTGTCCATTCTCCATCTTTTTCGCAATTCTTGATAGAAGAATTAATAGCAACATTTTGGACACTATTGTTGGTGCTTGATAACTTGACAATCAATTCGTCGCTCAAGAGTATGCTGTATTGATTTGGCAATGCTCCTCCTACAACTTCAAGCTCAAAGATTGTATCTGAGCCAAGAATACTCGCACTAACTTTTGGTGTTTCTCTATTTAAGAAATTTCCTCTTAGCGTGATAATTTCGGTTTGCTTTTTATTCTTTAAAGATGTGAGTCTTGGGATGTCATCGTTCCATACTCTAAACAAAGTGTCTGTCGCATATACCAGACGAGGTGTCTTTTTGATGCAAGGTAAATTTTTTAATGAATCATATGCTAGAATATCAGCTTCGAAGAGGGTAGTAATTGCAACTTCGGCGGCACCTCTTTCAATGGCTTCTATAGATCTTTGTGTTTGCTCAACTAATGCCAATGCGTCTTCCATCGCTCTCAGTTCTTTAGCATCCAAGTCCCTTAATACGGTATCCAGTCTATCTCCAAAAGTTGCATCCAATTCCGCTATCAACTGTGATGATGACTTTTCTACTTCTCTAATAGTCTCTCTCATCTGACCTCCTACTTGGTCAATCATCGCACTCAAATCGCCTAACATAACGTTCAATTGTCCCATGACTGACGCCACGGTAAGGGATAATGGATCCACGAAGGCGTATTGAGGAGCTGACCTCAGATCAATCTGCGGGTCTGTTTCACCGGACGCAGTTGAATTCAAATAACTCGGGGAATGTGGCGTTGGAGAGCACTCGGATTCAGGACATACAGAGCTACAACTAATTAAGAAAACAAAGCTAAATAAATAAAGTAAAATATTTTTACAGCGTTTAATGTCGACTTCCATGATGAACTCTTCTGTATGTTTTTTATACAATAATAAGTTGTGTGACAACCTTGTCAAGTGTCTTTTTTTGTAAAGAAGCAAAATAGTTAGAATTCAGTGGAGAGAATTATCTTATTTCAAATTGTTCTTTCACTGCGCATGCGACCCGTTACCCTTATCAAATATTCATGATTGTTCGATTTAATGCCGATTTTACTAACTATGCATGCGAATTTCACCTTTAGCTTTTGTAAAAAAAACTTAAAAGCAACTTGAAATAGCAGTTAACAGTAGACACGAGGATTTCAGGGTAAGGTTCACCAATGTTAAAAAGTCTAAGTCCATCAGTCTGTGCGCTTCCCCAAAATTTTGCCATCCATGGCGAGGACATAATCAAATTTTGTTAGGTAGGCTTATAAACTTATACAATGCGCCATAGCGCAAAAAGCACAAAATTTTCACTAGTTTGCTCTTTGATATCTAATTTCTCGAACTTACCTATCCAAAACAACACCTTCGCTATATAAAGAAAGTTGATCACCATAAAAATCGGATGGATGGTGACGAAAAATAGGAAACAACATAGACCCGAGTACACTAACACAAAGTCTTCTACAATTTTCTCAGCACGCTCTCGCTTCACCAGTCAATACCGCAACTATCATCAAATGAAGTATCAGAAAAACTATCAAAAGATGCATCATCGCCTATAGTGGTATCAATAAAAGAGTCATTCACAGAATGACAATCAAATTCACCACTCCCCGACATAAAGTTATTGTCAAAGCTATCTATTGCTGTTTCGCTGGCACCATAAACATTTCCACCTACATCAATCATCGAATTATCAATGAGAGGTAGGCCTGTACTTGGATTTACACCTCCAGATCCAATATTACTTGGGGTTGTTTCAATAACGTTGCTTGTATCGATAGATGTGTCGCTGCTGCATGATAATTTGGGAATGCCTAGGAAACCGGCTAATGTCATTTCATGTTTCATAAATATCCTATTAAGTTATTGTTAGCACTAGATAATTTAATGAAAACGTGATAAATTTCAAATTCTTTAACTGCAAAGTCAGCAGTAAAAATTTGCACTCCCACTCAAGAAAACATACCAAAAAGTGCCGACCAAATCGAAATTTGGCAGCACTAAAACCCTTTCAAGTTTTCACTATTTAGCGCCTATCGCCGCTTCACTGCACAATCATATATGGCTTTCCTCTCAGGTGTGTTTTGTTGGTGTATACCAGCCTGTTCTCAATAATAATTAGCGGCGGTTTGGCGGCTGATTTGTACCTTCGTATGCGCAATATCCGAATTCATTTGTTTCTAGAATGAAATGAACTCTCTTATTGACCATACGATAGAGTGTGGCACAGCAACTTTTTTATATAAAAGTCAGATTATGCTGAAACATCATTTTTTTTTGTGCTGAAAGCATGATTTTCGCATTTGTGTTGAAAACACAAACTGCAATAAACGTTTGCGAAGCAAATCAGCAAAACGCGTAGCTGCTATACAATGAAATTGTATTGCGGCGCAGCTGGCTCATGTCCGAGCGCGGACTCCCCCTATTGTCGTTTTTGCTTCAGCAAAAATTTGGTTGAGCAGTGGCACACTGTCAAGCCAAACAATAGTATCGACAGATACTCCAAGCTAGTCGGCAGACTAAACGTAAATGCAAAATGCATACGTGAGCGTCGCGAGAATGGGGGGAGTACGCGGTAGCGGACATGAGCCTTATGCTTTTATATGCCATCGGGAGACTTCACGATGAGTCAGTGCGCCAACGAAGGTTGGCATAAGCACTGACGGGCATATAAAAGCATATGAGTGATAAGACAAGGTCGTTCACTCACTGCTGAAAGCAGCATTATGTGATGATTTTCATCAGCACATTCATTTCGACTGAAATGGCACAACCAATCACCATCAATATCACTATGTAAAACAACATATGCAAGTTTTGCACATATGCATTCCCTATATAGATATTCAGTCAACAAAATATAGGAACAACGAAATGACAATTGCTGAACATCAAAACGCAAGAACGCTAGATTACTTAGATATTGATATGCGCTATACCGCTGGCAGAAATAATTATGAGACGGGGAAACTTAGACGAAAATATAGCATGATGATTTGCGGACGCTTTAAATTCATCGCGCCTGTGCTAATAAAACCTGTCTACAACATAAGTCATAGGCTAGCCCTATTACATCTAAATAAGCTAGTTGAAGAGGGCTATTTAGCTGTATGTAGAGCGCCAAGTTTCATTGATGGTCGCGTTTATGTACTCACATATTTAGGCGCGAGTTATGCGAGCCAGCTTTTACAAACAACAATACAGTTTCGAAGTGAATCAAATCCGTCGCGACAGCTAAACCACTCAACGTTATATCATGACATGATGAATGCTTACGTATTGCTTCGTGGTGTTAATAACTACAATAAAGATGGAGAATACCAACCTCTTTGGGATGGCTTTGTGAATGAGCGCGAATTCTCAAGCATTTATACTTCCAATACCACTAGAACCGTAGATGGTCTCGTGCGTGAAATCAGCAAAGACCAAACTATCGTAGCATTGGAGGTAGAGGCATCGTTCAAGAAAAAAGCAGCTCGAAAAACGATACTGTTAAAATATTTAGAGGGTATGAATGCAGGCATCTATAAGAAAGTGTTTATGGTGTCCCAGCATCAAAAAATATTTCAAGATATCAAAAGATTTCACAGTCAGCTTCTAGCTGAGTTACCGCAGATTTATGATAAAAGAACAAAGCAACCAGTGTTAACTAATGCAGATGTGCTTGTTCTAAAGAAAAGTATTATCTTTAGAACTAAGTTTTGTGATGAACTTCAAAATACATTTTACCCCTAACAAAATAAAAGCGCTCAAACGAGCGCTTAACTTAGACTATTTGTGCCGCAACAACCATAGCCTTATAGAAATCGACACAACTGCCGATATAATCGCCCCTATCAACAACCCTTCCCCTTGTAATGGAAAAGACGGGTCTAGTACCACGTCAAAAAGCACACTTATTACATATATTGCCAAGAATAAGTAAGTAAATGTCTTTGTAAGATCGCATATAAAGGTAAGTATAATCTCAATTACGTTAATTTTTGTCTTCATGCATATTTCCTAGTTAGTTAATGCATAAATAAATAGGGAACGTGCAGGCGAAAAAAAGCGCTGAACATAAGTTCAACGCTTCAAGTGTCCTTAAAAGAGGATTTGCGCAGTTACCTCTTGCCTCGACGTCACTCTGTAAATAATAATTTAACTAATTACAACGCTATGGCACGCAACCTGCTGATTGCCATCTGACTAGTCGCTTCTCGATGCTAGGTATCGAATTAGGCGCTTTTTTCGTCAGTATCAAGGTTTATTGAGACTTCTAACACTGATTTTTCGGTCAGTATTAATATATAGATTCAAGATAGGGGAATTTTTTATTAAAAGTTAGCAACTTGATTTAGCTGTTTAGTTTCGGTTTACTATATACACTTTAATTGCAGTGATGAAAAAACAGTAGGTTTCACTATGCAAACAGAAAATGATGTAATCAAAGCGGTGTGTAATTATCTAGTGGCAAATAATTACTCGATAACGCAACAGCTTATGACAGTTCAAACTGGCGTCGATATCGTAGCTACATCTCAAAACGGAATAAAGTGCTTCGTCGAAGCTAAAGGTGAAACATCTTCCAAACCTAGTTCAAGTAAATATGGGAAAGAATTTGATAAGTCACAAGTTAAGACGCATGTTGGTGTTGCTTTAGTTGCTGCTTTCAAAGTTAAAAATGAGTTCCCAAGTAGTGAATCGATTATTGCATTGCCAGACAGTTTAAATCATGTTGCGCTAGTTGAGGCTATGAGAACTCCAATTATCAGTTCTGGTATTCAAGTGCTCTTTGTTTCTGATTCTGGTTCTATTAGAAAATTAGACCCAGAGCTTTAACTATTGGCCCAAATCGCATGGTAATGAGCATCACTGTGTATCTAGTGTTTGCCGAATTCTTGAGTATGTGTACTTTCAACCAGTTTTGCATTAATAAAATGATGGAACGTTTCAACAATAAGGACATGAAATGACAACTATAGTTATTATAGGAAATGGATTCGATATTTGGCACGGTTTACCCACTAGCTATCGGAATTTTTACAAGCAATATAGTGAAGCTCTGAAAGACCATACGCATTATTTTCCTGACTTCTATGATATTGATATGGAATGGGCAAACTTTGAAGAGTCATTAGGTTCTTTCGATCAAGACAGCTTTCATGAAAATGTAACATTGCAGCCTTCTTTAGAAGAACTAGGCGACGATCCTAAACTACTGTATGGGTTTGAGGATGAAATAACAATTAAGAAGGATGAGTTAGTAGAAGCTATAACGGACGCTTTTAAAGAATGGATTAGCAAGATTGATGTACAACAAGCAACAAAATTAGTCAGTTTTCCCAATACTTTTCGATTCATCAATTTTAATTATACTACTACTTTACAAGCCATATATGGAATATCTGAGGACAGCATACTGCATATACATGGCAGGGCTAATAGGGATATTATATTTGGTCATGGCCGCGTATTTGAATCTTCGTCTTCAGATGAACCCGAAGAAATAGATGAACCGTGGTTCACTGACTCCTACAACGATGTATCGTCTGTCAACAATGTATTTTATAAACCAGTAAACGACATAATAGAACGCCACAGCGGTCAATTGCTTGGTTATGAAGATGTGACAGATGTTGTAATTATAGGCCACTCTATCAACGATATTGATATTCCATACTTTAAGTCCATTCTAGCTGCATACCCCGATGCTAAATGGAAGAACTATAACTATCAAGACATTGATGAAGGTATAGATGAAGTAGCGGAGACGCATGAAAGACTGTTGAATGCAGGGGTTCCTGAAGAAAAGCTAATATCAACTTCATCAGAAGATTTAAAGAACATTTGTCAACTTCGTAGCTAGGCATCTAAAAACCTGCTAGATTTTTTGTTAGAAGAAAGCGACCATTAGTAAATAAACTATGGCTTTGAATAACTTTACTTCGAACGCCTATTTAGTCGTGGGCGCAACCGCGACGGCGGACAATTGAAGGAAGCTACCTTGCTCCTCTTGTTAGCCTTTGCTTTATCCAAATAATCAAATAAATCCAGTCCAATATTTCTATTCTTATATGCTACAAGGACGCCAACAAAAATTATGCACATAAGAAGTATCAGGTTTGTATCCACAAATATTTTCAGGGCATCTAGGTTTAGAGGCTCTGTAGGTCTTTCAAAACCACGTTTTACAATACCGGCGAGGGGAATTAGGATGACCGAAACAAAAATCGCTGCCCATAATTTATCTGAAATACCGACGAAAGAATTTGCTAGTTTCTCAATGCTTGCATCTGATCGTTTTTTGGTGAAAGGATATTTTTTGTTCAATTTGTATTTATTCATAATTGTTCCGTGTTATTAGTCTGAATAGCCGTCTATTCAAGAATTCAAATACTGCTCAGCCATACCATCCAATCGCGACTTAAGCCCTTTCCACTCGGGCATCACCTGCGTCAACAAGCGCCAGAACTTCTCACTGTGGTTGTGTTCAGCAATGTGGCAAAGCTCATGCAAAATAACGTAGTCGATGCATTCTTTGGGTGCTTTAACTAAGTGGGGGTTAAGCATAAGGTTGCCTTTGGTTGAACAACTGCCCCATTGAGTTTTCATTGTCATAACCCTAAACGAAGGAAGTCCATCTACCCAAGTGGCTTTTTGAAGCATGTAATTTAATCTTTCCCTGAAGATATATTTTGCTCGGTATATATACCACTGCTCAAGAAGGTATTTGGTGCTTGCGCCTCTATCATTGGTTGCTGTTGGTAAAGTTACAACAAACCTACCTCTTGTTAGCTTTACTTGCCCTGCTTTTCCTTGTTGTTCGTCTTGGTCGCTAAGTATCTTTAATACATATCGTTTACCCAAATAAAATTGTGTTTCACCACTAACGTAACGCTTGGGTAATACATGTTCATTTTGCGCAGCAAACTCTTGAATATTATTCCAGACCCATCGCGCTCTTTTAGTTATGGCATTATCAATAGATTCGTCAGAGGTGTGGGCTGGTGCTGTTGCCACGACTCTTTGATCAGGGTGCACCTTAATAACTACCTTATTAGATTTTGTACTGACAGTTCTTCTAATAATTTCATACGGAATATGTTTACCACCATAGAGAAGCACTCCGGTGTTGGTAGTAGGGGTTTTTATATCTGTTGCGTTGGAAATCTTACTCATTACCTAGTTGCCCCTAGATAAACCTAAACGCGTTATTTTTAGCACTTCCTCAATAAAGTGCTGCGCTTTGTCTATTCCCAAGTCACCAAACAATAATGGTAATAGCTTCATGCTGATTGAGTTTTCAATCTCTGAAGGGTTTATTGAGAACTCTGCTACAGCATTATTGACGACCTCATCTATTTGAAAGGCATACTCTATGAGCTTAGAATTGTCCAATCCCTTGTCTTGCCTAAACTCTTCTTCAAATAGATATTTGAACAACCCGAAGTACGCCTGAGCATGCTTGTTTAAATTACCCTCATCATCACAAAACTCACTTGGGGCATCGGGTACTTTTCTTTCTTTTACCTCTTGCTCAAAATCAGCAAACATGATGTATTGTTTTACTGGTGCATCAAACATTGCCTTGGCGTCTTCTATCGCTCTTTTAAGCATTTTCGAAAAGTATTCTTGTGCATAGGGGTCATCAGCTAAGTCTTGCTCAATCATCTTGGTAATACGGCCAGTGATCTTATCTGTTTGGTTTCTTGCCTCATCATCTGACATGTCATTAGGTTTTACGTTTTTACCCAGGTTTCCCACTAGGTATGCGCCTTCTGGCTCTTTAACTTCAACTCCCGCGATATGCTTATCTAATAGGCTTTTGATGTCCTCTGCATATTCGTCGTAGTTGATTGTTTCGTTTGCGTCTTCTTTTACTTGTTTACGCAAGCCTACAAACATTTTTAGGTCTTGTTTGTATTGGTTGCATTTATTGTCCAAAGACTTATCTTCAAAGTAAGTAGCTGATTGGAGTGCTACCTTCATGCAGTTAGAAAACTCCGTTAACGAAGCGTAAAAGTCTTCCCGCTTTTTCAGGTTGGTATCAACTAGTTTTCCGTCAACGTCACTGACTTTTGGTGCTAATGTTCGTCGTAGTGCCGGACCATCTTGTTTATTCTTAATATCTGCGAATATTGCCCACAAATCGGCATGCAAGCCTGGTAGTTTCTTATATTCAGTGTCCATACGGTTATAAAGACCTTTAAGGTCGTCTATGTCAAACCCGCCCTGCGTGCGCTCCGCTAAATCTTGATATTTTTCAATAGTGGTATCTAATTCTTTGAGAATACCCCTATAGTCAATCAAATAACCAAATTGTTTTTTAGTATGCAACCGGTTTACGCGAGCGATGGCTTGAATAAGGTTATGTTCTTTTAGTGGTTTATCTATGTAAAGGACTGTGTTTTTAGGTTCATCAAAGCCAGTGAGAAGCTTATCAACCACTATCATAATGTCTGGGCCATCATCTCTGCCAAAGTCTTTTATTATCGCCTTGGTGTACTTCTTCTCATCCAATTTATCGACATTCGCTTTCCACCACTTCTGCACAACATCTTTACTTTCTTGGTCGACAACCTGATGCCCTTCACGGGTGTCTGGTGAAGACATAGCCACAACCGACGTTACCTTGCCAATCTTATCTAAGGCTGTCTTATATCGAATGGCTGATGCTTTGGAGTCACAAGCCAATTGCCCTTTTAATCCCAATTGTTGAAAGTTTTGGAAGTGATCAGAAATATCGTGAGCAATGAGTTCGATGCGTCCTTCTGACTGGTAGATTTGACCTTTTTGAGCAAACTTCTTTTTAAGGTCGTTTCGTTGTTGGTCGGTTAATGCACTGGTAATGCGATCAAACCAAGCGTCAATTGCTTTATCATTAATATTTAGCTCAGGCACTCGTTCTTCATACAATAACGGCGTAACTGTTTTGTCTTCTACTGCTTGTTGCATTGTGTAGGAATGAATAATTTTACCAAACTTATTTTCAGTTTTGTCGTCTTTTAGTAATGGTGTACCAGTAAAAGCAATAAAAGAAGCCTTAGGTAACATCTGTTTCATTCTGATGTTGTTTTCGCCGTTTTGACTGCGGTGCCCTTCATCAACCAATACAATTATATTGGGACTGTCGTTGTAGCATTCCTTATATTTCATGGCTGAACCAAACTTATTGATGATCGAGAACACAACACGCTCGTTCCCTTTACCAATTTGCTCAGCCAAGCGTTTACCCGAAGTTGCCATTGAGTCTTTTTGGTCTCTGTCGGTTAACACCCCACCTGATGCAAAGGTACTACTGAGCTGATCTTCTAAATCCACACGGTCGGTTACAATAATAACGCGACAGCTTGAAAGCTCTTTTAACCAAATGAGTACCTTTGATAAAAACACCATAGTGAATGACTTACCACTACCCGTAGTGTGCCAAATAACACCACCGTCTCTGCCGCCATTGTCATTAAAGGTATTAATTCTTTCTATCAATGCTTTTATGCCAAAGACTTGTTGATACCGCGCAACTATTTTACCAATGCTTTTATCAAACAAAGTAAAAAGCCGTGTCGTCTCTAAAAGGCGGTCGGGACTTAATAGGCTGATAACTAGTTTATCTTGATCAGTAACCGTTAAATCGCCCGCTGCAATAAGCGCTAAAAACTCATTCTTTTCCTGAACAGAACGATGTGCAAACAAATTGTCTGTTTCTTTTGTTTCTAATGTTTGGTTTTTTATTCTGGTGAAATGGGCATCGCCAAACTCTTCTTCTTTCCATTTTGCCCAAAACTTCTCTGGCGTACCGCAAGTGGCATATAACCCTTCATACCCGTTAACAGACAAGATTAACTGACTGTATGCATACAAGTGTGGTATTTCTTGTAGACCTTGATTTCTTATATGTTGCGATATTGCTTCTGCGCAAGTAGATTTACCTTCATGTTTAGAATCTGGGCGTTTAGCTTCAATCACTACCAATGGTAGCCCATTCACAAAACATACTATATCGGGCCGTCTATTACCGGTTGCTTCTGTGTTCTGTACCACCATCTCTTCGGTAACATGAAAGTAGTTATTGGCTGTTTGTTGCCAGTCAATCAGTTGAATGGTCGGTGAAGCCTTTTTACCATCAACAAACTCAGTGATACTGATGCCATACAACATAGCGTTGTATAGCTTTTCATTTGCACCTTGTAAGCCCTCGTTCATAGTAGGGTTGAGTTCATGAATGATTTTATCTATTGCAGCATCTGAAAGCTTATGGTGCTTACCTGCAAAAGGAAACGATTGCTCGGCCAAGAATGCTCGCATAATCGGTATAAGCATTACCTGCGCAGTGGACTTTTTATCACCCACAAACTTATTACCACGCAGTTGTTCACATTCATTAGGAGCAATGAACTTATATCCTAATTTAATAAGCAATGATAACGCTGGGAGCTTTGAGGCAAACTCCTCTTTAAAGTTTGCAGACTTACTCATTAAGGACTACTCCGAATATAGAATGCTCTACTTTCGAGCTTGGTGTTTGATTTATAAATAAGGGGAAATTCCCAGCATCGGCTAGTATATTTAATACTTCAGCTGCTGGATGACCATATTGATTTTTTGACCCATATGAAATAGGTACTAGTAGTCGATTTTTGAAACCAGTCAATGAACTTGAAGAAAAACTATGCTTAGAACCATGATGTGGCAACTGCACGGTGCCCACATACGGTTTAAACTCATTATAAACTTCAATGAGCGATAACTTTGTTAAATCAGTATCGCCGGTGTATATGCAACCAGGCCGCTCACTTGGACAGACACCATTCTTGCATCCATAAGAACAATACACACCAAGTATACAAAGAAAAGGAACTGTTTGGCATCCGGTGCTAGGACCTGAATAAACCAACATTGAATTCTCATTTACATTCCCGTCAATTTGAGAATAAATCTGCCTTAACTGTCTCCGCTGGTTTCGCGAGGTTATTTGATTCAATGTATGACTCGGGTCATTGCGAAGTTTATCTATGTCAAAACCGGCGTTTCCAAGCTTTTGAAGCAACTGTCTTTGCCTTAATGTATGCTTAAAGTTATAAGGGACGAAGACCCAACTGTTTTGATTTCCAAAGCTTAAAGTTACCCGACTTTCTAGCTCTTCTTTTACTAGGTCTTTTGGTGAACGGTCGTTCAAATTTACAATTTGTTCAGTCTGAGCGTTGTCATCAAATACGTTACCAGGCCTTATATATATTATTCTTGTGTCGGGACCAAATAACTGCCTCGGATTATTAAGCAGGCTTAATTGCTGTAACGAAAGCAATCGATTAATGTTTACTAATAGGTTTCTTTCTTCCTCATCCAATAAAGGCAATACTACAGTTTTGATTGATTTTACTGATTTTACGAGCGTTGAAATTGCAGAAACATGATCATAATCAAAGTGTGAAATAAACAAAGCGTCTATATCATCCTCTTTAGAAAAAGCTGCTTCAACAACTGACTTTGAATAATTAGTCAATGGCATGGAACCACAATCATAAACCACATTGAAGCCTGAGTGTTTTTCTGTATAAAACGCTCCTTGTCCTATGGGGTGAAATGTTCTTAACAAACTAAAACTACTCATCATTTTGAACTAAAAATGAAACATCGCTTGGTTCTTGCGGAGATTGCGGGACAGGTGAAAATATTGCGGCAGGCGGTAAGGGTTTAAACCATTCCTCATGAACCTTACAATTTTCACTATTAGGTTCTGGTGATGCTTGTTTGATTCTAACGTGCAGCGGCATTGAGACACAGTTGCCGAATATGATTGCTTCTCCTGGAACAGATTGTTTTATCTTATTTGCAAAATCGTCAGAAAAGTAAGGTAAAATTGCGTAAACATACTTCATATCTATTTCATTCTGAATTCTATGAATGATAAAATTTGAACATTGAGATAGAACCGTTTCAGATAATTCTGAAGGCCGCTGAGAAGATACCATTAAGTAAAGGGCATATTTTCTTCCTTCCCTGGCGATTTGTTCAAAGATGTTTTCGCGTAGTAGATATTTAGAGTCTTTTTTGATGTAACGATGCGCCTCATCTAGCACTAGGTGGATTGGTTTCTCGCGCCTTGCATTGCCCCTCAGTTTCTTCCTGTAAGAGAAGTGAAGTCTAGATGTTACCGACGTGAGAGTTTCTAGGGCGTCTTTTGAGAGTTCGCTAGTATCAATAATTAGCATGTTAGTTTGTGAAGGGATGTCAGAATTAGGTTGCCAAAGCCACTCAAAATATTGGTGAGCATTCGATGTGTTAGGCGGTCCAAACTTCATAAATGAACAGTCAGGATTGTCTAGAAAGAAATCTAACCTTGTCATCATAGTTGAAGTATACTCTCTAACTCGTCTATTACCTCTGGCATCTTCTTCCAATAAAGTTAAATTTGCAGCCTGCCTCAAAAACCTGTAATCAAAATATTGTTCAGCACTTGCTCGTATGTTTACAACTTCTTGTGCTGCTTCATAGTCAATCTTATTACGAACCTGGTCAACTGCGCTTTTAAGTTGATCATTATTGTTTCCGTATGCTACGGAGCAGTTATTGTAGAGAAGCTGAAGATCGGCATACATCCCCTCAGCTTCACATGCTTCTTTAAGACCTACATCCATGTCAATCTGTTCCGAAATACCGTAAACCACGTTTTTAGCTGCTGTCACAATTGCAGTATCGGTATCTCCTTGTGCAAGAAGCATATGCACTAGGTTGCAAACCTTAAATCGTAAATAATTTACAAATTTTACACGTTCGCTTCCCTCAAGGGTCGAAATCATATAAAACTTATAACTCTCTTGGAGCACTTTATCCCAAAATGGTCGTTGCGTAGCGTCGGTTGCCATAAGAAAAGAACACCACTCATCAATATTCATAAGAAAGTGAGGCATATAGAATGGTTCAACCCCAACTTCAGGAGCTAGCATATTTGGCTTTAGAACTCTGACTTTTATATTCGAACACTTTTCGTGGTCGGTAAATGCATTTTGATATTCCCCATTCACGTCAAAAATGAGAATCCGAGAACCTATTGCTGAATTTTCTCTCTTTTTATGAATTTCTTGAATAATATGAGCAATAGTATTGGATTTTCCGCTACCCGAGTTACCAAGCACTGCCGAATGAATGTTAAAAAACGAATTGATAGATATATCAATAGGGTAATTTATTAGATTCTTACTTTCACCCAAGTTAAAACTCTGGTGTACGCTGTCGCTTAGGTCTATATCTTTATGAGTGTGTAAAATTAACTCCATATCTTCAAAGGTAACTATGCTTACCTCGCTATAAATACTAGGAAAAATACCAACGCCGAGACTAAAACCACCTTGCCGACTGATTGTACCGACTGGTTTTAAAAGCAGCTCTCGGTTACTATCAATATCGTAAGCTGCGTCATTTAGTTTAAGGTCACTGTCAAAAATAGATATCACTTCACAGATTAGTTGCTCTCCAACAGAATTAGTTGTTTTTAGATAACTACCTATGTTGCCAAAGTAATATATCACTCCAGCCTGGTTAACCGAATTCCCTCTTATTTCAGAGGATATTTTGACTTTGAATTGATTAAAGTTAACTGAGGTAATTTTTCCAATTGTCATAAGTCACCTCTAGTAGATTTAAGCGAATCGATAAACTCTTTTAGGATTTCATTGTCTTTATTCCTATCGAGATCAGGTATTAGGTTATTAACAATATAATTGAAGTAGTGAATTTTCTCAGTCTCTGGCGCAGCACCTTCATCAGATGGCAGTTCAATCTCTCCGGATATCTGATAAATACGGCGATCAGTAAGCTTGGTTAAATTTTCATCTGGGTAATTACCAAATACAATGACACTCAAACTAGAGTTTGATGCTAAAGCTGAGTAAATTGCATTATTTATATGTTCATCACTAAAACTATAACCAATAACGATTAGTACACCATGTTGAAGTAACAACTTGTTTTGGAACTCTCTGATGAGGTCCGAATATGGAGAACCTAAACTCTTGTTTTGTTTTAGAGGGGTTGGATAAATCAGTACATTCTTTCCATTCGATGGTAGATTCGGTTTTACGTCAACCTCTTTTATGTTAAAAAATGAATTGTCTTCAGATTCAATCCAGCTGATAGAACCATGAAGTTTATATAGGTAAACCATATTTTCTAGCGGTTCATATTTCTCCATCCCTGAGTCAATCTTCCTTGAAAAGGTATATGAAAACCGCGCTGGGTTAAATGTTCGAGAAAGACCACTACTAAAACCATTGTTGTAGTTAATGTTTAAGTATCCGAGGGCTGTCTCACTTAGTAGATCATTATTTGTAGTGAATACATTAACTCTCGCCAAATCCTTGTTTCTTAATGATAGTTTTTGATAAAGCTGCTTGTATAGCCCCATCGATTTTGAAGCGGCAGCAGAGGTGCAGTCGATGTTAATTGAATTGTAGATTTGCGTTTCTATTAACTCTATCAAGAAATCATTTAATTCATCTTGTTGACCAGTACCGTTCTGGAAAGCCCGTTTAGCATAAAATGTTCCTAATATATCCTCTAGATTATTTGGGGAATGATCTTTCGCTGATTGAAATAATTCTTTTAAGTCAGCATGAGTGAGACCATTGGTAGATGTGGATAAAGCAGTTGCTGTCTGTTCACTATCTACACATCCTTGCACTATATCTATCAATTGAGCCATTGCAGGTATTGAATCTGAACTGACCCCAGCTCCCATTAAGAAGTGAAGGTTCTTTATGTTACTCAGGTCAGATAGCTTAGTCTTAATCTTTTCAAGTCCCTCATCAACAGAATCTAGTTCATTGAGTAAGCTTTCTTGTCCCTGCTTAAAAACCAAATATTCACTAGCTAATTTTTTGACGTCACTCATCGTTTTAAATCCCTCTAATCTACTTTTACTCGACGTTTACCGGTTAATAACTGTTGCATTAGAGCTTTTTTCTCTTGTTTAAGATCTTTGAGTTGTTTGTTGAGTATTTTATTTTCGCTATCCAAATTATTCAAAACAGCCGCGATCTTTCTCTGCTCTTCTTTGCAAGGCATTCCTATAACTAAATTCGAAAATATCGAAATCCAATGTCGCTGGTGGCCTCCGACAGGATAATTCAGCATCTGTATGCTCTCATATACATATTTAGTCGAAATACCATCTTTCGCTACTAATATTTTCATTGCACTAGATTTAGCCTTAAAAGAAAAGTCTACAAACTTACTGGCAGTTGTGAAATCATCAAATATTATAACCGGTAACTTTTCATTAAATATTCCAAAGTCCTCATTTGAATAACCGAGAATAAATGTTTTTCCAGCAGTCAATACTGGTGTGCTGTACCCTTTTGAATATTCAGTAGACTTAACTAAATATGATGTAGGTTGTTTATAATCAAGTAACTTGCCCAACTCGACTTTTGTCCACTCGCCCTCAAACTGCTTACCTGAATCATCAAGCAAACGCTTTTTGCCTGTGAGCAGTTGTTGCATTAGGGCTTTTTTCTGTTGTTTGCTGTTTTCAATTAGGCGCTTGGTGTTGCGGATCGCCTTATCCCAAGTGGATAGGATTTCGGCTATTTTGCATTGTTCTTGATAAGGTGGTGCGGCAATAGTCAGTTTTTTGAAGTATGGCAACCCTATTGTTTTGATGGTTGAACCTACTGCTTGCCTTTCGAATTCGCGCTTATGTAACTGAAGCCAGTTATATAAATACCAACTATTCATTTTTTTAGTGTTGTCACACTTCCATGCGATAAAGTGCTGACTCACAGCCATAGGCTCCGCCATTACGCCACTTTTCCCAATACCTGCGTCTCTGGAAAGAACTACTGTTTTGGCAGGATGTATCTGTGCTGAGCTATTTTTAATTCCCAGTTCAGAAATCTCTTTATCAGTTTCATAAATATATCCATTATCTAGTCGAGACGAATCAGAAAGTGAAATCCATTTAATTCCACCATTCCAATATTCTGGATGAGATTTATTGGGCGTATGACCACTGACCCTTTCAACCATGTTGTCAAGCAAACCGTAACTCCAACCTAGTGGTATTTGCTCAGGGCTTAAACTACGAGCCATAGCCAAGCTCCTCAAGATAACGACCCATTTCAACTTCCAAAGTTTTTAGTTCGTTTTGTAAATGAATACGCTCATCTCGCACTGCAACCAAGTCAATCTCTTCCTCTTCCACAAAAGTATCAACATAACGCGGAATATTAAGGTTGAAATCATTCTCTTTGATTTCATCAAAGCTAGCTAGGTATGCATATTTCTCTTTAGTTTCCCGATGCTTGTATGCATCAAAAATATCTTTGATGTTGTTTGGTGTTAGTTGGTTTTGATTCTTACCTGACTTAAACTCGCGGCTAGCATCAATAAACATTACGTTATTGTCTGTTTTCTTTTTCTTAAAGATCAATATTGCAGCAGGAATACCAGTACCAAAAAATAGCTTCTCGGGTAAGCCTATTACAGCATCGAGTAGGTTCTCTTCAATAAGTTGCTGACGTATCTTACCTTCTGATGAAGCCCTGAATAGAACGCCGTGAGGAACAACAACACCCATTCGCCCGCCTTTCTGCGATGACGAACCTGGTTTTAAGGTTTCTATCATATGGCTGATGAATGCATAGTCGCCTTTTGTCTTGGGTGGCACACCTCTTCGAAACCGTCCGAATTCATCATTGGCTGCGCCGTCAACACCCCACTTATCCAAACTAAAAGGAGGGTTTGCAGTCACAATATCAAAATGCAGTAAGCCTTTGCCTGATTTATCGAGCAACATAGGGTGGCGTATAGTATCGCCCCACTCTATTCGGTGATTGTCTTCACCGTGCAGGAACATATTCATTTTAGCCAAGGCCCAAGTAGAGCCTATAGCTTCTTGCCCAAATAAAGCGTATTTTTTTGAGCCATTGAAGTTCTTTCTAACCATACGACCACACTTCATCAATAGCGAGCCTGAACCGCAAGCTGGATCACAAATTTGATCACCTTCTTGAGGATCGAGAATTATCGCTAGTAGGTCTGATACCTCTGGCGGGGTATAGAACTCTCCTGCCGATTTACCACTACTAGCAGCGAAGTTCTTTATGAGGAATTCATAGGCATTACCAATGATATCCAATGAACCAACTCGGCTAGGGCGTAAGTTGAGTATCTCTTTACCAAAGTCTTCTAATATGTGCCGCAGTAGATCGTTCTTTTGCTTTTCTTGACCTAGCTTGTCAGTGTTAAAGCTGATGTCTTGGAACACATTCTTAAGCTTACCGCCATTTGCTTCTTCAATAGCGTGCAAAGCTTGGTCAATTCGTTGTCCGTTTCCAGGCTCGTGACGCGCTTCATATAAATCCCAAAAACTTGAGCCTTTAGGTAATACAAAACGTTGCTTTGCCATCATTGCGTGAATTAGCTCTGGGTTATCACCATGGAGCTTTACTAAGCCCTCGTATTCATCTTGATAAACATCTGATATGTACTTTAAAAATAACATAGTCAAAATGAAGTCTTTGTAGATGGAAGGATCTACAGTTCCGCGAAACGTATCACAGGCATTCCAAACCGCTTTGTTGATTTGGTCTTGATTGACCATGTCGTTATTGTTTAGGTTGCTTTGGCTATCTTGCTTGCTCATTCTTGTGTCCTTGATGTTTTTATTATTGGAAAGTATTTTTAATTATCGTAGATACGCAGTTATGCCGAGACGCAGTTACGAGTATTCATTCATTGTTTGCTGAGTAGTTGCTTGGCAACACCTTCCATTTGTAATTCTCTATTTTTAATTAGTGTTTGTAGTATCTGTTTCTCTCTAATGCATGCATTGTAAAATGAAACTGCGGTTTGTTGTTGGTTTATATCAGGTACGCTTAGCGGTGTAGATGCCAAGAAGCCTCTTGGAATGCTCGCTACAGCACTACCTTGCGAATACTTAGCGAAGTGCTTTTGTGATGTATGTTGGTTTAGATGCCAGGCTAAGAACTCTGGTAATATCGTGTTGGTATGCAAACGAATATGAAAGAAATGCTGTGCACACACTATATTTTTGAATTCTGTATCTATATACGCTGCAACGTTGCGGAAGCCACGGGCTGCAAACAATATGTCTCCCTTTTGAAGCCAATTAGGTACTTTCCTGCCGGTTATCTCAGTTTTAACAAGACTATCCCATACAATAAGCCCGTCTTTATCGACGTCTTTTAATTGGACAGCGCGAACCGCCCCATCATTCTCAGGTTGTATTCTTCCCCGAAATGGATGCCCTGCTTTAATTTCTGCAATGTCTTTTAATAGGATTGTTTGCTTACGCATAAACTGCACCATTTAGTTGATGCAGTTACAATATAGAATGGTTAAATATTAGTCAAGCATTAAATGCATCTTTTCATTGATGCACTTATTTCAAATATTACAAAGATATTATTTTAGCCTCTCTCGTGTAGTATATAGGAAAAAGCGAACCCTAGGGTTCGCTAACAATTGCTTTCAGCTTCGGCTATTACTTGTGACCAATAATCATCCGCTGCGCTAAAATACTCCAAAGGCGGAATAAGAAACAGCTCAATAAACTGATCACGAAATACATCACAAAATTCATATATTTCAGATATATGAAGTAATAAGAATCTGTACATCATAATTCCCGTCATATACCTGTTGTCCTCAAACTCAGGGTTTTCACCTAAAATTTGCTTACTCACGCTTATACCGCATATTTCACCATTTGCACTTCGATGAAGATATATATAACGCTCATAACTCAACTGCACTTCATCGTTGTCGGTTTCTACACAGCAAGCAAGCCAAAGGATAGTTCCATGATCGTCAAACGGTGACTTACTTGCTCTTTTATAAACTTTTGTGAATAGATTTTGTTCTTTTGTTTTGTTTTCCATTTTAACCTCGATTTATGTACTCGAAGTTAAGTAGGCTAATTAGTAGCGAAAATTATCGTTCTTTAAAAGTGCTGATGCTAAATCTGTAGCAAGTTTAGCGTGTTCAGGTATCAATATGGTTTTATTGAGATGGTATATGATTTGGTCTTTACGCTCACTCGCGTTACTAAATAAACTTTCTTGATTGCCTCCGATATAACAGGGGTTTATCACAATTGATTCATACAAGCACATCACAACTTCGTCAAAGTCCGAATTTGTATTTATATTATGGTGAAAATTTTCACTCGCCATAGTTTTCCTTTTTTTAGATTTAAAAAAATACATATGAGCAATATGGGAAAACTAATGGTTTGCGGCGAAAAGCTTCGAAGTAATTATTATTCAAATTAAATTATAACAATTTCTTGACGAGGCAAATTTTTGCGCTGACATATCAGTAAAAGAATTTGAAAACTATCACAGAATCACTATTATTTCCATATATTTCATACAGTTATAATAAATAAAAATCTAATCCTTTCTTATAAATATTAGCGCGTTTTCAAAAACCCGTAAGTTTTCTTGAAATAAACGAATGTTGTTAACCTATTAACTCACCAATCGCATTTATTTTTAATAAAGAAGGTATCTATGAAGAAAAAAGTCGTTCCCTCAACCAACACTGGAATGTTTCAGCTTGGGTGGGTACACCCTCGAATTGTTGAGGCGTTTAAAGGATTAACGGCGGACCAACTAACAAGTAGACGTAAGTCAGGAAAGTTTATTGAAGGTATTCACTGGGTTAAGGACCCTGTCGGCACCATCATGTGGCATTTCGAAAATTTAGACTCTTGGGTCGAGGGGAAACAATAATAGTGGGTATTCAAACAATGGATCTTCAACAAGCAAAGCTCAAAATAAGCAAGCATAAAGGTATACAACTACACGGGAGTTCAATACGCCTGCTATTTACTTACAAAGGAGAACGTTGTGCTGAAACGCTCAAGAATGTTCCCCTGACTGAAAAAAATATTGAAATGGCAGCCAACAAGAGAACTTCAATTTGCTATCAAATTGAAGTTGGAACATTTGATTACATTGCAAATTTTCCAAATTCAAAAAAAGCGCTAAAGATGTTTAATGATGAGAACAACAAAATGTCTGTTCCATTTGACGTATTTATGAGCAAAGCGCTGAAGTTAAGTGAAAGCACAACTAGGGAGAAGTCTTTCTACAATTTTAAAAACAGAGCTGAAAACTACATCATCCCTGCTTTTCACGGTCGATGCTTGACAACAATAACAGTATCGGAGATTAAAGCTTTAATTGCTGAACAACTGGATCACTTGGCGAATAAAACTATTGGTGAAGTTCTTACCCCACTTCGAGCTACTTTTAATTTAGCTTACGAAGACGACTTATTGGAAAAAAATCCAATGAGTTATGTTACTAATCCAAAGAAAGGCAGTGTTGATAATGCAGACCCATTCACAAAGGCTGAAATCAAAAAACTTGCTAACGTAGGTATTTCAAGAGAAATAGAGCAGCTAGCAGTAATATTTGCTTGCTGGACCGGCTTAAGGCCATCCGAGTTATTAGCGCTGTCACTCAGCGATATTGACCTCTCTGCGGGAACAATTACAGTAAATAGAAGTGTGGTTAAAGGTGTTTATGCCGCTACAAAAACTGACGGTAGTTTCAGAACCGTCGAGTTACTTGATCAAGCGAAGGAAGCGTTAGAAAAGTTACTAGCATTACGCACTAACGCAACATCGCGTAAAGTTAATGTACTAGCAAGGGATAATAGAAGAGCTTTTACAGAAGAACTTCAATTTTTAGTTGTTAGTTCTGAGTCTAGTAGCCCCTGGTCTGGCAACGAGTCATTCAGCAAAATGATTATGAAGCCATTATGCAAGCAAGCCGGTGTTAGGTATAGAGCTATTGGTCAAGCTCGACATACATATGGTAGCCAGCTAATTACAGCGGGTATGCCACTCAAATGGATAGCAGTTCAAATGGGACATAAAAGCATTAAGATGCTAGAAAAACACTACGGACGTTGGATGAAATCGGAAGCACCCGATATGGCTAAACAAGCTTCAGTAAAGTTAGCATCGTGATCCAAGAGCGATCCAGTCTAAAGCAAAAAAGAGGTAAGTCATTGACTTACCTCTTTTTTAATTGGTGCGGAAAGCGGGACTTGAACCCGCACGAACATAAGTTCACCACCCCCTCAAGATGGCGTGTCTACCAATTCCACCACTTCCGCGTGTCTTTCACTTGTTCCAATTAGTTTGGAACGTCTTCTTCTTTCGTTTCTTCTTCAGTAACTGTCGGAGCTGGTACGTCCGATGCCGCTGGTAACTCAGTTGTTACGTTTGGAATTTCTGAATCCACAGGAATTTCAACCGCTGGCATTTCAAGATTATCAAACTCGTCAACTTTCTCGTTTTTGTTTGCAGCGATTGTACCTAAAAGCAAGCTAATAACAAAAAAGCAAGTGGCTAAAACTGCAGTTGTTTTAGTCATGAAATTACCCGAACCAGATGAGCCAAATACGGTATTAGAACCGCCAGCGCCAAACGAAGCACCCATGTCGGCGCCTTTACCTTGTTGGATCAAAACAAAGCCAATCAGTAATAGTGCTACAATTAAATAAACTGCAATTAGTACTTGTTCTAACATTCTTTCCTCTCTAACTTGCCGCTTGGCAAATTGTTGTAAAATCTTCTAGTTTTAAGCTGGCACCACCAATGAGGCCACCGTCTATATCCGTTTTTGCAAACAGTTCCTTTGCATTTGCAGCATTCACGCTACCGCCATACAAAAGTCTTACGCTTGCTGCTGCACTAGCATCTAATGCGGCTAACTCTTTTCGAATAAACGCATGTACTTCTTGCGCTTGTTCTGGACTGGCTGTTTTGCCCGTCCCAATTGCCCATATCGGTTCATAGGCAATTACTGAATTCTTTATATATTCTGCGCCACATTCAACTGCGACCGCATCTAACTGTGCTTTGACAAATTCAAAAACACCGCCATTTTCTCTTACCTCAAGTGGCTCACCAATACACACTATTGGTGTTAACCCTGCTGCAATGGCTGCCTTAACTTTTCTAGCGACCAATTCATTTGATTCAGCATGACCTTCTCGTCGTTCTGAGTGCCCCAGAATAACGTACTTACATCCAGCTTCAGCAATCATACTCAGTGATATTTCACCGGTATGAGCACCAGATGCAAACTCACTTACATTCTGCGCGCCTATCGCAAACTCAGCTTTACTAAATTTTGATAGATAAACCGCTGGCGGACAAATCACAATGTCGACGGCTGGGTTTGAAGCTAATTTTGTACTGAATGCGTCAACTAATTCGTTGTTGCCATTCATTTTCCAATTACCCGCTACAAAAGGTTTTCTTTGAGAGTTTGTCACGTTTTCTCCAAAGCCCACTGCGAAGCGGGCGTGATATTAACTAACCACTCGCAATTATACAAGTATCAGTGTGATAAATAGATAATAACTTTCGTGTTTATGATGATTTTTTCACCACATCCGCAATTTTCTCTGCCCAAAAGTCACTTAAGCCCTTGTCGATTGCTTCAACCATGACTCTTAATAGCGGCTCAGTTCCACTTTTACGCAGCAATACTCGACCTGCGTCACCCATTTCGTCCTCTGCTTTCTTAACAATCGCTTTGACTTCATCAGATTCAAGTGGATTTTCATTTGGGTTTGAAAATTTAACGTTAATTAGACGCTGTGGGAAACGAGTAAAGCCTGAATTAAGTGCACTTAATTTCATTTGCGCGCGCAACATTGCAGCGATAACTTGCAGGCCAGCGACGATACCGTCACCCGTAGGAGCCAAATTGAGGTTCAACACATGGCCTGAGTTTTCACCGCCTATTTTCCAACCTTTTGCCAAGAGCATTTCCATTACATATCTATCCCCAACATCTGCTCGCGCAAAAGGAATACCTAACTTTTCTAATGCGACTTCCATGCCTAAATTAGACATCTTGGTACCAACTACACCACCTTGTAACTGTCCATTTTTCATCGCCTCCCGAGCAATGATGAAGATTATTTCATCTCCATCAATCACATTGCCTTTTTCATCCACCATCATGATGCGATCGCCATCACCATCCAAGGCGAAGCCTAAATCAGCTTTATGCTCTTTTACGGCTTCAACAGTTGCACGCATCGACGTGGCGCCTACCTGATGGTTAATATTCGTGCCATTTGGAGAAGTACCTATTTCGATTACATCAGCGCCAAGTTCTGCCAATACGTCAGGGGCAATGTGGTATGTTGCACCATGAGCGCAATCAACAACGATTTTGAGCCCTTTTAATGACAAATCTGAAGGAAACGTACCCTTGCAATATTCAATGTAACGTCCAGCTGCGTCGTTGATACGAGTGGCTTTTCCTAATTTATCCGATTCCACACACACAATCGGTTTTTCAAGTTGAGCTTCTATAGCTAACTCGATATTGTCATCAAGTTTATGTCCGGTTGAGGAGAAAAATTTAATACCGTTGTCGTAATATGGGTTGTGTGACGCGCTGATGACGATACCGGCTTCTGAGCGAAATGTCTTGGTCAAATAGGCAATTGCTGGCGTTGGCATTGGGCCAAGCAAGCCTATATTGATGCCAGCTGCTGACAAGCCTGCTTCAAGCGCAGACTCAAGCATATAACCTGAAATTCGGGTATCTTTGCCGATGAGAACTTTGTTTGTACCTTGGCCCGCAAGTACTTTACCTGCCGCATAACCCAGCTTGGTTACAAACTCTGGGTTAATCGTGCTCTCGCCAACCTTCCCTCGTATTCCATCAGTTCCAAAATACTTACGTTTGGTCATACTGCTTCCTTAATAATTTATTCTACACTTTGTAATTTATTGGCAATCTTTACCGCGTCCATAGTCTCTTCAACATCATGGACTCTAATAATTGCGACTCCTGCGAGAGCTGCAATAGTAGCAGTGGCGATATTTCCTGCCAACCTTTGATTGACATCTCGATCTAATAAATTGCCAATCATTGACTTTCTAGACATACCAACAAGAATAGGTACACCAAGCTGTTCAAATGCGTGCAAGCGTTTCAAAAGTTGGTAATTGTGATCGAGCGTTTTACCAAAGCCAAAACCTGGATCGATTAGTATTTGCTCAGTACTCAAACCAGCTTGTGCACAATCAAACAATCGTTGCTTAAAAAATGCTAGAACATCTTCGACCACATTTTGATAGCTTGCTTGCTTTTGCATTGTTTTAGGCGCGCCTTGCATGTGCATTAAACAGCTAGGCACCTTAAAGTTGAGCGCTGCCTGAATTGCTGCATTTAACGCACCATCGGCTCTAAGCGCTCTCACATCATTAATAAGACCTGCACCATGCTGAACGGCTTGCGTCATAACATCAGCCTTGCTGGTATCGACCGATACGATCACATCTAGGTTCTTACTTATTTTCTCTATGATTGGGATGACACGATCAAGCTCTTCTTGCAAACTAACAGGTTCGGCTCCTGGTCGCGTTGACTCACCGCCAACATCAATAAAAGCAGCGCCAGCATTCACCATGTTTTCAGCTTGCTGAATCGCTTTGTCGAAAGCACTGAATTGACCTCCATCTGAGAATGAATCTGGCGTAACGTTGAGGATCCCCATTACTTTAGGTGTGTCAAAACACAGTTCGCGATCTCTAAATGTCATAGTGACGTTTTTATTCACAACTTGTTATCTCTCTTGAATATTTAGAACAGAAAATCTTAATTACAAACTTTTAATTTGGAAATAAAAAAAACGCCGGCGTAAACCAGCGTTTTTAATATACTAAAGCATTGAATTAGTGAGTTACATCACTCGGATCGCTGTCAGGCGTGTCCTTTGGCTCACTACCAGCATTGAGTGATGCACCACCAGATGGCTTGTTGCTATCGGCCTTATCATCGTTATCCCAATTAGCAGGAGGACGAACTTCAACGCGATTCATCAAATCATCGATTTGTTTAGCATCGATCGTTTCATATTTCATCAGCGCATCTTTCATCGCTTCAAGAATATCCATATTGTCTTTTAGGATTTTCTCAGCTAATTTATAGTTACGATCAATGATAGAGCGAATTTCAGCATCAATGTCTCGAGCTGTTTCAGCAGACATAGGGTTGCTTGAAGGCCCCATGAACATGCCGTCGTTTTCTTCTTTATAGTTGATAGGCCCCATCTTCGATGAAAGACCCCAACTAGTAACCATCTTCTTCGCGATATCAGTAGCACGTTCGATATCGTTTGACGCACCCGTTGTTACACCAGCTTCGCCAAGAGTGATTTCTTCAGCGATACGACCACCGAATAGACTGGCGATATTAGATTCTAATTCCTCTTTGGAGATACTATACTTATCCTGCTCAGGTAAATACATCGTCACACCTAGTGCTCTTCCACGAGGTATGATTGATACTTTATAAACCGGATCATGCTTAGGCACTAATCTACCAACAATAGCGTGACCAGCCTCATGATAAGCCGTGTTGGTTTTCTCTTCTTCAGACATAACCATGGTCTTGCGCTCAGAGCCCATCATTATCTTATCTTTCGCTTTATCGAACTCGTCCATACTCACGACGCGTTTGTTCGTGCGAGCAGCAAACAAAGCAGCCTCGTTCACCAAGTTAGCCAAGTCAGCACCTGAGAATCCAGGCGTACCACGAGCGATGATAGACGCTTCTACGTTGTCACCAAGAGGCACTTTACGCATGTGCACTTTCAAAATTTGTTCACGTCCACGGATGTCAGGAAGACCAACCGTTACTTGACGGTCAAAACGACCTGGACGAAGTAGAGCTGGGTCAAGTACATCAGGGCGGTTAGTCGCGGCAATCACGATAATGCCTTCATGGCCTTCAAAACCATCCATTTCGACCAACATTTGGTTCAATGTTTGTTCACGTTCATCATGACCACCACCATGGCCAGCGCCACGCTTACGGCCTACGGCATCAATCTCATCAATGAAAATAATACAAGGCGATGATTTTTTCGCTTGGTCAAACATGTCGCGCACACGAGATGCACCTACACCTACAAACATTTCAACGAAGTCGGAACCTGAAATACTGAAGAATGGTACTTTGGCTTCACCGGCAATCGCTTTTGCAAGCAATGTTTTACCAGTACCCGGAGGACCTACCATCAATACGCCTTTAGGAATTTTACCGCCAAGCTTTTGGAATTTAGTTGGGTCACGCAAGAAGTCAACAAGTTCTGTTACGTCTTCTTTAGCTTCATCACAACCCGCTACGTCTGCAAAAGTTGTTTTGATTTGGTCTTCACCGAGTAGGCGAGCCTTACTCTTACCGAAAGACATAGCGCCTTTACCGCCGCCACCTTGCATTTGGCGCATGAAGAATATCCAGACACCGATAAGTAGCAACATCGGAAACCAATTGATAAATATCGAAGCTAGCAATGACTGCTCTTCAGGCTTCTTACCTGAAACAATCACATTACCTTCGGTTAATAATTCATCCATTAACTTCATGTCTAAATAAGGAATTTGTGTCACGAATGTATCGTTGTTACGACGCAAGCCTTTAATTTCGTTTGTCGACTGGTCAATAGTGACTTCTTTGATGTCGCCACGCTTGACCTGCTCTAGAAATGTCGAGTAAGCGAGCTTATTCGTTGCACCTTCTGAACCGTTTATACCTTGGAACACCATCATTAGCACTACTGCTATGACGAGCCATAAAATGAGATTTTTTGCCATGTCGCTCAACGCTGCTTACCTCTAATAAAATAAATCTGGAATTGCCCGATACACATCTATACGCAATTTAATGAACAATAGATGACTTGAAGATTACTATAATTTAATGCCCTTCGCCACAAGATACACATATCTTATGCTAGTCCACATAGACAGTTTATTCCAGCGTGATATCCGCCTGAATTACTGTTCACATCACCCTTCTTTTTTGCCTACAATGTATAATGTGATTAGGAATGTTGTATAGATAGAGGTAGAATACATTTTTTCAAGGTGTTTAACACAAACTAATCGTTACAAAAGATAACAAATGAATTTATCAAATAAACAAAAGCAATATCTAAAAGGCCTCGCACACCCACTTAAACCAGTAGTTCAGCTAGGAAATAATGGTTTAACTGAAGGTGTTTTGGCGGAAATTGAAAATGCACTTAGTTTTCACGAATTAATCAAAGTGAAAGTACCGAGTGACGACAAAGAAGAAAAACAGCTAATAATGGATGCTATTATTGGCGAAACTAAAGCAATACAAGTTCAAGCTATTGGACATATATTGGTTATGTATCGCCAAAGTGATGAAAGAAAAATCAGTATTCCTAAGCGCTAGTTACTTCGAAAAATATCAAGTTGAAAATGTTAAAGCACTCAAGCGTAAAATCTTGAGTGCTTTAAGCTATCTAAAAATAAAAACATGAGGCATTTATGACAACAGATCACTCTAACAGTATCGCCATTGTTACTGGCGGCTGCTCCGGACTTGGCTATGCCACAGCATGTGTGCTCAGAGAAGCGGGTTACCGTCTTGCTATCTTTGATCTTAATGAAGATGCTGGTCAGCAACGAGTTGAAGAGTTCGGTGCTGAATTCTGTCAGTTTTTTAAAGTTGATGTGACTAATGATACTAGCGTTGAAAATGCGGTTGCTGAACTGGCAAAAGGTAAGCTAGATATTCGCCTATGCGTTAATTGTGCCGGTGTAGCTCCAGCTAAACGGACACTTGATCGCGAAGGTGAAGCAATGCCTTTAGCGAACTTTAAATCAGTCATTGATATTAATCTTGTTGGTACGTTTAACGTAGCTCGAGTAGCGGCAAGCGCTATGGCTAAGAATGAGCCTATTGGTGAAGCGAATGAGCGTGGCTTAATCGTTAATACAGCGTCTGTTGCGGGTTATGAAGGTCAAATAGGTCAGACAGCTTACGCAGCAAGTAAGGGTGGAATAATCGGTTTGTGTTTGCCAATGGCTAGAGACTTAGCACCTTTAAGCATTCGTGTTAACACAATTGCACCTGGTGTAATGGGTACGCCAATGTTGCTTGCAATGCCTGATAAAGTGCAGGATGCTTTGGTCCACAATGTACAATTTCCTAAACGATTGGGTTTACCCGAGGAGTTTGGAAAACTAGTATTACATATGGCAGGCAATGCTTATTTGAATGGCGAAACAGTGCGTTTGGACGGCGCATTAAGAATGCCGCCTAAATAACTTTTTGCGAACTAGGAGAGAGACTTATTCGTCCTCTCCTCCATTCACGATGTTAGCAATATTGTAGAGTCGATTTACTGCTTCATAATGTATGCTGTTTTTAGGATAGCGTCCTTTCTTATTCAACTCCCCAGCTTCTTTCTTCATTAACAGAGACAAGGTTTCATCGACAGAACTGACGGCGTATACATGAAATAGTCCTTGTTGAACGGCTTCTGTAATTTCATTATCTAACACTAAATTCAAGGCATTCGATTTGGGAATGATCACACCTTGCTTGCCGTTTAAGCCACGCTGCAAGCACAGCGAGAAATAACCCTCAATCTTCTCATTCACACCACCAACGGCTTGTACTTCACCGTATTGATTAATCGAGCCTGTTACCGCTAAACCTTGATCAACCGGCAATTCTGTTAATGCAGAAATAAGCGCAACGAGTTCTCCTAATGACGCACTATCACCATCGATATAACCATAGGATTGTTCTAGCGCGATATTTGCAGAAAGCGTGAGAGGGAAAAACTGCGCGTATTTATGCCCAAGGTAACCTGTTAACAGCATGACACCTTTGGAGTGTATTGATTGCCCGAGTTCCACTTCTCGCTCAATATCGATAACGCCATTCGAACCCGCGTATACAGTCGAAGTGATGCGAGCCGGTGTTCCGAATGCTGTATCTCCAACTTCTAGCACAGTCAGCCCATTAACTTTACCTGCTACCTCTCCGTCGGTATTAATAAGAACATGTCCTTCTTTAATGTCTTCTAATAACGATTCACTAACGCGGCCGGTTCGATTCTTTTTCGCCGCAAGCGCAGCTTCAATATGGATCGCTTGAAGTTCCGCTTGCTGTTGCTGCAAACAAAAATATTGAGCTTCATTGATTAACTCAATCACGTCTGCAAATCGTGCGCTCAGTTTTGATTGATGTTCAGCTAAGCGCAAACTGTGTTCTATTAAACGGCGAACAGCACCCGCATCGATATTGAGTAAACCGATGTGAGTGACATGGGCTTTTACACGAGTGACGAAATCATTCAGATTTTGTTGATTCAGCGGGATTTCATGATCAAAATCGACTAATACTCTGAATAGTTCTTTAAATTCATCGTCGTAGTCTTGTAGCGCATAATAAAGTTCACGCGACCCTAACAAAACAACTTTTACTTTTAGCGGTATGATTTGCGGCGTTTGTGTAATTGAATTCACCATCCCAAAATCTTGTTGTGGCAACTCCATTTTTAACTGACCGAATTTCAAAGCTAACTTTAAGGATTCCCAAACGTAGGGTTGCTCGACTAATTTATCGGCATCAAGCAGTAAGTAACCACCATTTGCTTTGTGCAAAGCACCCGGCGTAATCATTCGGTAATTGGTGTAGACACTGCCCTGCACACTTGTATATTCGATTTTACCAAAAAGATTTTGATGACTTGGATTAGATTCATAGACAATCGGCGCTCCAGCGTCAATGGTGTGTCGAACCAACACATTAGGTACGTATGTATCTACAAGAATCGCATGTGTGTCTAAATCGTCTTGTTTTTCTTCTTTTGTTTCTGGAACCAACAACTCAGTGACTGTATCGATAAGGTGGGGTTTGAGTTGCTTTAGGTGTTTCAATATTGCTATGTCGCCAGCATGTTTGTGCTCTAATTCTTTTAACAAGGGTCTGATCCCCTGCTCTGCAGTTTCTCGCTTGAGTTTTCGAAGTTGTTCTGCACTATCTCGTTGCCACAATGGCACTTCAATTAAGGCTTCACTTAGACATTCTTCTAATTCATCAATTAAGCTGTAGTAAACTTGTCTTTCTTCATCACTTCGCTGCGCAAAATCCGCATCAGTTATCGGCTTTCCATCAATAATCGGCAAAAAGCTTATGCTGCCATCTTCCTCAACTAATGAAACGCCTTTGCTTAGTGCTATTTTTTCGACCTCATCAATCGCTTTATCATAACGTTGCTCGTTTGCACGCGTGATAGCAGCCCTGCGCCTCTGATAACTTGGGTTTTCATAAACTGCTGGGAAGGTATCCATCAATTCATCGAGTAAATTTTCTATATCCTCCACAAACCCTTTACTTTGACTTGTCGGCAGTTGTAGCGCGATTGGTTGGCGCTCATCGTCAAAATTGTTCAGATAACACCAATCATTTGGCGTGGGCTCTTGATGGGCTTGTTGGTTAATGAAATTGTGAACTAAGGTATAACGGCCAGTGGCCTGTTCGCCCATGACGTATAAATTGTAGCCCTTTGAATTGACACCGAGGCCAAAACTCAAGGCTTCTTTAGCACGGTTTTGTCCAATGAGTGCTGTCTCACCAGCTTGACTTTCCATCGCTATGTTGAACATATCACCATCCACATTGGCGCTTAGATCGGCCGCTGCGATGCTCAATTTTTGAATGTTTTGTTCGACTGTTGTGAGTTTTGCAACCATAAATAGTATTTTCTTCTTTCTTTTATTTTTATATTTTCTGAGCACACGAATGCAAGATATGCTTTCTACCAATGCATGTTAATTGATGTGCTACAAGAATGCTGTAATTTTGTGTCAATTTAATTGAAAACCTTTTGTTGCGTGAGTGGATTTGTTTCAGTAGCTTTGTTTCAGTAGCTTGTTTAATCAGTTTTGTTTTAGTAGCTGTGTTTAAATTCTTGAGATTGAGTTTTGTGCTCGAATTCTTTTATTTACATTCATTCAAGTTAGTTATTTTGAGTGTGTTTTACAGTGCAATGACTTGACTTCGAATATCTTAATTCTCTTTTGAGTTTTGCCTACTTTATCACCACTGAATTCCCGATTTAGGTGCTTGTTTCTAAATAAAATATAAAAAATGTATCAACTTGGGTCGCTTTATCCATTTCGTCTATTGTCCCATGCCCCTCCGACAAGGTATTCTATAGGCAATAAAATAACAATATGCCTAGAGATTCAGAGATAAATGGCCAATTCAGACCAGAACGAAAACCAATACAACCCGAAAGCCGTGGAACAAGCAGCGCAAGCACACTGGGATAAAATCCAGATTTTTGCTGCAAAACAAGATGATACAAGAGAAAAATTCTATTGTTTATCAATGTTTCCTTACCCTAGTGGTCGCCTCCACATGGGGCATGTTCGTAACTATACAATTGGTGATGTTGTCAGTCGTTTTCATCGCATGCAAGGTAAGAACGTCTTGCAGCCGATGGGCTGGGATGCATTTGGTTTACCGGCTGAAAATGCTGCAATTAATAACAAGTCAGCACCGGCAAAATGGACTTATCAAAATATTGATTATATGAAGAATCAGTTAAACCTATTAGGTTTTGGCTATGATTGGAACCGCGAATTAGCAACCTGCAAACAAGATTATTATCGTTGGGAGCAGTGGTTTTTTACTCGCCTTTTTGATAAAGGCTTAGTTTATAAGAAAAACGCGACAGTAAACTGGGATCCAATTGATCAAACGGTATTGGCAAACGAACAGGTAATTGATGGTCGCGGCTGGCGCTCTGGTGCTCTAGTCGAACAGAAAGAAATCCCGCAATGGTTTATTAAAATTACGGATTACGCAGAGCAACTTTTATCTGATTTAGACAAACTTACAGATTGGCCACAGCAAGTTGTCACAGCGCAACGCAATTGGATTGGCCGTTCAGAAGGTGTCGATGTTACTTTCGATTTAACAGCAGAAACCGCTGGCATCAGTCAAATTGAAGTTTACACGACTCGCCCTGATACGCTTTACGGTGCATCCTATTTGGCAATTGCAGCCCAACATCCGTTGGCTCTGGAAGTAGCTCAGTCAAATCCAGAAATCACGGCGTTTATTGAAGAGTGCAAAAATACTAAGACCACTGAAGCCGATATGGCGACAATGGAAAAGAAAGGTATGGATACGGGCTTAACCGCCACTCACCCCTTAACTGGCGAAAGCATGCCTATCTGGATAGCGAACTTCGTTCTAATGGGTTACGGCTCTGGGGCAGTTATGTCTGTACCTGCTCATGATCAACGAGATTGGGAATTCGCTTCGAAATACAAGCTCCCCATTTTGCAAGTCGTCGAATTCAAAGCAGAAGATGCCGAAAATGCAGATATTTCTGTATCGGCATATACTGAAAAAAATACATTAATCAATTCAGGTGAATACAGTGGTTTGTCTTTCCAAGATGGTTTTGACGCAATCGCTGATAAACTTGCTACTTTGGGCAAAGGCAAGAAATCAATCAATTATCGACTTCGCGATTGGGGCGTTTCACGTCAACGATATTGGGGAGCACCAATTCCTGTTGTCACTAATGATGCAGGCGAATCCTTCGCAGTAAACGCAGAAGATCTGCCAGTTGTTTTGCCAGAAGATGTCGTTATGGACGGTGTTACATCCCCTATTAAAGCCGATCCAGAATGGGCGAAAGCAACACATAACGGCCAAGCGGTAACCCGCGAAACAGATACATTTGATACCTTTATGGAATCCTCTTGGTATTACGCGAGATATGCTTCAGCGCCTTCGGATGCGATGCTTGATCCTAAAGAAGCTAATTATTGGTTGCCTGTTGATCAATACATAGGTGGTATTGAACACGCTATTCTACATTTACTCTATGCACGTTTCTTCCACAAACTTTTACGTGATGAAGATTTAGTGACCAGTGATGAACCGTTTAAGAAACTACTATGTCAAGGCATGGTATTAGCCGATGCCTTCTTCACGAAAGATGAAAAAGGTAAGGAAATTTGGCACGCGCCTAGCGACGTTACCGTTGAGAAAGATGATAAAGGGCGCATTTGCAAAGCAACCCTGGCCGATGGCACCGAAGTTGAACATGCTGGCATGATTAAAATGGGCAAATCGAAGAACAACGGTATCGACCCTCAAGCAGTAATTGATGTTTACGGCGCAGATACGGTTAGATTGTTCACAATGTTTGCAGCGCCACCAGAACAAACATTGGAATGGATTGACTCAGGTGTTGAGGGTTCAAACCGTTTCTTAAGACGTTTCTGGCGTTTAGCGAATGAACACAATGAACTTTGCGAAAGTAAGGGTAAAATACCGACCTTGGATTTAGCTGCTTTCACTAAGCAACAAAAAGCCTTACGCAGAGAAATTCATCAAACTATCGAAAAAGTGACCGATGACCTAGGTCGCAGACAAACTTTCAACACTGCTGTCGCGAAGGTAATGGAGTTATTGAATAGCCTGCAAAAAGCAGAAATGAATGACGATCAAGATATTGCCCTGCAGCGTGAAGGCTTAATGGCAATGATTCAGCTCCTAAATCCAATCACACCGCATATCTGTGAAGAGCTTTGGAACTTGTTAGGCGGCGAAGGTGAACTTCAAACTTCAGCTTGGCCTCAGGTGGATAGTTCAGCATTGGTTGAAGATGAAAAACTAATTGTCGTGCAAGTCAATGGTAAAGTTCGTGCAAAAATGACGGTACCTGCTGATATTAGTAGTGAAGATGCGCAAAAAGAAGCCCTAGCCCAAGAAAATGTGCAACCATTCATCGAAGGTAAAACGCTTAGAAAAGTGATTTATATTGCCGGAAAACTTGTCAACATTGTGGCAAATTAACGGAGTAGCAAATTGATTAATAGATTAAACAGCACAAATAAGCGGCCTATGAATAGTGGCTCGTTTATTTGCATGGCACTTAGAAAGCTGAGAGTGATTTTTGTCGTCGCGGTAGTGGCTAGTCTCATGTCTAGTTGCGGCTTTAAATTAAGAGGCTCTCAGGCACTTCCTAGCTTTTTGAGTAATGTTGTTATTCTCTCTCAATTTGATTATTTACCACTATCAAGAGCGCTAGATGATCGCCTTCCAGTATATCAACTTAACAGTATTGTCGGCGAGAAAACGATTCCTGCTGGCATCGAACCAACAACTGTCGTATTGATAAAATTACAGCCAGAAGAACTTGAACGCCGATTACTATCTGTATTTTCAAGTGGACAAGTTGCTGAGTATGAGCTTGTTTATTCGGTTGATTATGAAGTTGTTTTTCCTTTTGCTGAGCCAATTAATGCTTCCATGACTGTGGCAAGAGAATATCAGGATGACCCTGACCAAGTACTTGCTAAGTCCAGAGAACTAGAACTCGTACTTGATGAGATGCGAGCGGAGTCAGCAGATCGCATCATTCGTTTACTCTCTAGCCAATATTCGCAGGCACTCGTGTCAATTGAAGAAAGAAAAGCACGAGCCGCAGCCAAATTGAAAGAGAAAAAAGGCTAATGCAGGTTTATCCGAATCGATTTGATCAACACATAAAACAACAGGGCTTAGCCCCCTTTATGTTGATCTTTGGTGATGAGCCTCAACAAAAGTTGGACATGATAGATTCGATTCGCTCCCTAGCGAAATCTCAAGGCTTCGATGAGCGCCAAACATTGGTTGCTGATAGCGACTTTTCGTGGTCTCAACTCATCGATGCAACACAATCCATGTCCCTGTTTTCAGACAAACAGTACATTGAACTGACACTTCCAACAGGCAAACCAGGCGCTGAAGGTAGCAAGGTATTGAGCGCAATTGCTGAAAACCCGTCTCCTGATACCTTAATTGTCATTCAAGGCCCCAAGATTGGGAAGGATGTTCAAAAGGCAAAATGGTTTAAAGCGCTTGATAAAGAGGGGCTATTCTCTATTTGCTACCCTCTGGAAGGCCGACCCTTAGTCCAATGGATAGAACAAAGGTGCCGTGCACTAGATGTCAATATTAACCCAGCGGGTGTAAATCTATTAGCTGATTTCAGCGAAGGCAATCTGCTTGCTGCAAAACAAGAGATCGAAAAATTAGCATTAATGTATGCTGACAATGGCCAACAAGTTGACGAAAAGACCCTCGCAGCGGGAACGGTCGATCAGTCTAGATTCACTGTATTCCAATTTGTCGACGACTTGCTAGCGGGTGATATTCAAAAAGCAATTAAAATTTTGTATCGCTTAGAAAGTGAAGGCGTTGAACCCAATATTGTGCTTTGGAATCTAATAAAAGAAGCGCAGACCTTAGCAGAGTGCCAAGCAATGCAGAGCTTAGAAGGCAATATTAACTTCAATAAATTGCGTATTTGGCAGAACAAGCAGGTTCTTTATAAAAACACATTGAGACGACTCAGTCCAAAACATGTCAACATACTCAACCAACATCTGCAACAAGCTGACTTAATTTTGAAAAGTGAGACAACTGCCCGGCCATATATATTGTTGAGTCATTTAGCTTTGTTGTTTTTGCCAGCTCCACTTGAAAACATGCCGTTAAATTAAACCATGAATTCAACACCAGCGATCACATTATTTGGTGGCACTTTTAATCCTCCTCACTGGGGCCATTTAAAGCCCTTAAAACAAGCAATGACTGCGCTCGACATTAGCAGAGTTGGCTTGATGCCGTGTCATATTCCACCCCATAAAAAGTTAATCAATGTAAGCGCTCAGCATCGTTTAGCCATGTTGGATATTCTCTGTAAATCGGAGCCGTCTTTATATATTGAAAATATTGAATTGACTTGCAATGATGTGAGCTATACCTGCAACACTTTGAAGAAACTGAAAGAAATTCACCAGTGCACTCTCAATTTTGTGATGGGAACCGACTCCTTTCAATCATTCAAAAGCTGGTATCAATGGCAAGAAATTCTGAAGCTTTGTAACATTATTGTGCTAAATAGAAACAACCGACCTTTAAATAAATTGCAAGAAGTGACGCAATATATTTCATGTGGGCCTAATGATGCTGTATCCTTAGCAGACAAAGAGGCATTATCAATAAATAACGGTATTGTGGTGTCTTGTCATTTTCCTACCGTAGCGGTTTCATCAACCTTGATTCGTGAGAAACTCGAACAAGGAGATTACCAATACTTAGAAACTGGCGAATTGTTACCCTTAGAGGTGTTGGAATATATAAAACAACACCAATTATATGAACGAATTAAACCCTAGGAATCACATTGAAGCAAAGTGAATTCATTCAATCTGTCATCGACAAACTTGAAGACATGAAAGCAAGAGACATCGTAACAATAGATGTCGATGGTAAATCTACGATAACTGATACCCTTATAGTGTGTTCAGGAAACTCAAAAAAACATGTCTCATCAATTGCTGAGAATCTTGTTGTTGAAATGAAAGCTGCCAACACGCCGCCACTAAGCGTTGAAGGTAAAGACACCGGAGAGTGGGTATTAGTCGATTTAGGTAATGTTGTTGTGCACGTAATGCAGGACGCGACACGTGACTTCTATCAACTTGAGAAGCTTTGGCAATAGCATTATAAGCTGCTAAACAAGGTCGTTATCTGCAAAATGCGCATTCAAGTTATCGCGGTAGGGAACAAAATGCCCAAATGGGTTGTCGAAGGCACACAAGAATATGTGCGCAGGTTTCCTGCCGACTGCCAATTGTACTTTACTGAAGTTGCTCCGGGTAAACGGGGTAAAAATGCTGATGTAAAACGTATTCTTTACGAAGAGGGGCAACGCTGTTTACAACAAGTCCCTAAAGGAAACAAAGTTGTGACCTTAGAAGTGCTCGGCCAAAGTTGGAGCACGCCAAAATTAGCGGAGCAATTAGAGAAGTGGAAGATGGATGGCCGTGACGTTAGCCTGCTTATCGGTGGGCCCGAGGGCTTATCGGAAGAGTGTCAAATGGCCTCTGAGCAGAAATGGTCGTTGTCCAAACTAACCTTGCCGCACCCTATGGTGAGAGTTATTGTTGCTGAAAGTATCTATCGCGCTTGGTCTGTGACACAGAATCATCCTTACCATCGAGAATAAACCAAGCTCGTAAAGCCAAGAGTAGTATATGCCACCAAAGCGTCAAACGATAAGAGATCACACAGCAGAAGCGAATCTGGTTGCCAGACGCACTGTTGTTTCTTTTATATTTGTTAGCTTTCTCATGCTCGTCATCATTGCGAACCTTTATCAATTGCAGGTACGTCAATATGAAGACTATCAAACCCGCTCAAATGGAAATCGAATTAAGGTGCTTCCAGTTGCACCGAATCGGGGCCTAATTTATGATCGCAATGGTGTCATACTAGCCGAAAACAAACCCGTATTCAGTTTAGAAATAACACCTGAAGACGTCGATGACTTGGATGCCACAATTGAACAGCTCAGCGAGTTGATGTCTTTGAGCGAAAATGAAGTTAATGAATTTAACAATAGTTTAAAACGACAGCGACGTTTTAAACCCCTTTCCATACGCGAACAATTATCCCACGACGATGTTGCTCTATTTTCAGCGCAGCAACATAAATTTCCAGGCGTCAGTATTGAGGCTAGATTATCTCGTTTCTACCCATTTAAAGATACACTCACGCATATGTTGGGATACGTAGCTAAGATTAATAAAAGAGATTTAGCAAAACTTGAAGAAAACGAACAGCTTGCAAACTATGCCGCTACACATGATATCGGTAAGCAAGGTGTTGAAAAGTTCCACGAGAGAATTTTGCATGGAGAAGTTGGTTATCAGCAAGTTGAGGTAAACAATCAAGGTCGTATTATCAGAATATTGAGCTTTGAGCCGCCAATACCGGGCAAAGATATAGTGCTTAATATTGATATTAACTTACAAAAGAAAGCTCAAGAAGTCCTAGCCGGCAGACGAGGTTCAGTCGTTGTCACAGATCCAAATGACAGTGCTATTTTAGCTTTGTATAGTGGGCCTAGTTATGACCCTAACCTGTTTGTCCATGGCATCAGCCAAACAGAGTACAACAAACTATTAGCGTCTAAGAATAGTCCCTTGTTAAATAGAGCGACTCAAGGGCGTTATCCTCCAGCCTCGACTGTAAAACCTCACCTTGCCTTGCTAGGTTTAGAGGAAGGCCTCATAGATAAAGACACTGAAATACAAGATCGTGGTACTTACCGCTTAAATAATGTTGATCATGTATGGCGTGATTGGAAAAAATACGGCCATGGCAAAGTCAATGTCACCAAATCGATTGAAGTATCCTGTGATATTTTCTTTTACGACTTAGCCTACAAACTAGGTATTGACCGCATTAGCGAATCGATGGAAAAATTTGGCTTTGGTCGCAGAACGGGGATCGACCTAGCGGAAGAGTCCAGCGCAAACATGCCGAGCCGTGGATGGAAAAGAGCGCGTTTCAATGAGCCTTGGTATATTGGCGACACCATCCCTGTTGGTATTGGCCAGAGTTACTGGAATGCCACACCTTTGCAACTCGCACAATCTTTAAACTTCCTTATCAATAAAGGTCAACGACACACTCCGCGCATAATCAAAGGATTCATGCTAGAAGGAGGAGTCGACAAGATCCCCGTGGTAGTTCAATCCCCTATTCCTATCGTTGATGAAAAGAATTGGGATATCGTACTCGATTCTTTGTATGGCACAGTTAATCGTCAACATGGAACGGCAAGAACCGCCTTTCAAAACACCGACTATGAGTCCGCTGGAAAAACGGGAACCGCTCAATTGTTCTCTGTCGCTCAAGATGCCGAGTACGAAGAGGAAAATGTTTCAGCACGTCTAAAGGACAATGCAATGTATGTTGGCTATGCACCTTATACAGCGCCAGAAATAAGCATGTCGATTGTAATAGAAAATGCGGGTGGTGGTAGCTCCAACGCTGCACCAGCGGCCAGAATTATCATGGATTATTATTTTAACGAGATAAAACCCAAAGGAATTGCTTTAGACAGCAACGTCGAATCGATACTGATTTCTGAAAAAGACCAAATTCCATCTAAAGCTGTAGCAACAATTACCACGGAGACAAATGGTGGCTGAAGCAAAATTCTCAACAGTAAAAACAACAATGTTAGAACGACTTCATATCGATGGCTTTTTGTTGTTTGCTCTTTTCTGTTTGATGGGTATTGGCCTAGTGACTATTTATAGTTCCGGTGGGCAAGATTGGGCACTCGTAAATCGACAACTGACTCGATTAGGCATTGCGCTGATTGTGATGTTCGTTTTAGCCCAAATACCGCCGATGGCATATCGTAGACTTGCCGTTTACTTTTATAGTTTTGGCTTGGTAATGCTGCTGCTTGTATTACTAATAGGTGTTGTCGGAAAAGGCGCTCAACGCTGGTTGGATCTGGGCGTGATCCGCTTCCAACCTTCCGAAGTTATGAAGCTCGCAGTGCCCTTGATGGTGGCTTGGTATATCAGTAAATTTAGCTTGCCTCCGCGCTCGCGAAATATCGCGATTGGTTTTGTTATCGCATTTATACCAACGATATTAATAGCCAAACAACCCGACCTTGGTACCAGTTTATTAGTAGCTAGCTCTGGTATTTTTGCCTTGTTTTTGTCTGGCATGACATGGCGTTTAATCATTATCGTGAGTACACTTGCTGGAGCATTTGCCCCAATCATGTGGTTCTTCTTAATGAAGGGCTATCAGAAGCAACGCGTCCTGACATTTTTGAACCCAGAAAGCGATCCCCTTGGCTCTGGATACCATATTATTCAATCAAAAATTGCGATTGGTTCAGGCGGAGTGAGTGGCAAAGGCTGGTTGCAAGGGACACAATCACAACTAGAGTTCTTGCCAGAACGACATACTGATTTTATATTCGCAGTGTTTAGCGAAGAATTTGGTCTGGTTGGCGTAATAGGACTATTATTCATATACATGTGCATTATTATTCGTGGCTTAATGATAGCGAATCATGCCCAAGATGCTTTCAGTAAGTTACTCGCGGGTAGCCTCACATTGACCTTCTTCGTTTATGTTTTTGTGAATATGGGTATGGTATCCGGATTATTACCGGTTGTTGGCGTACCTTTACCTTTGGTAAGTTACGGTGGAACATCGATGGTGACCTTGCTAGCAGGCTTTGGTATCCTAATGTCAATAAGTACGCAGCGACGTTTAATGTCTCGTTAAAAGTGCTTGGATGATTGCAAAATCACAAACAATGAAAATAAAAACAAAAGTGATAGTGGAATGAATGCGCTAAACAAATACATCATATTGAGTGTCGCTCTAGTTGGCTTAAGCGCCTGTAGCAGCAATAATAGCCGCTACTCGCAAAAACAAGACAGTGCACCTGAGTTTCATTACGGTGAACTTGATCTGGAAGATGCTACCCCAAGATTTGAGCCTTATGCTCCAGCAAATTTTCGCCCCTATACTGTATTAGGCAACTATTACACACCAATGCTTGATGCAAAGGGCTTCGAAGAATATGGTCAAGCCTCTTGGTATGGTCAAAAATTTCACGGGCATTTAACGTCAAATGGTGAAACATACGATATGTTCGCAATGACCGCAGCTCACAAAACCCTGCCGCTACCCTCTTATGTCAAAGTCACTAATTTAGATAATCAAAAAGTGACCATTGTTCGCGTGAACGATCGAGGGCCTTTCCATCCAGGACGCGTCATTGACTTATCATATGCTGCTGCAAAGAAGTTAGATGTGCTGTCCACGGGTGTTGCCAATGTGAAAGTAGAGGTAGTGCATATTGATGAGCAAGGCATAATGACGGTGGGTGCCGGTAAACCGCAGCAGCCAGACATCCCTCCTTCATTGGCTAAGCCAGAGCAAACACCTGTTATGATTGCAAAAGCTGACACGAAAACTACCTTGGAAGATCGTGTGGAACTTGAATCAGCAGCGCCACCTATTTCTGCATCCCTTGCTAGCTCAGTCGCTGCCGATAAAAAAGAAGAGCAAATTTACGTGCAAGTTGCGGCCTTTTCGAATGAAGAGGCTGTGATGGAATTATCCGAAGGATTAGCACGACTTTATCAAGTCCCAACATACGCTCCTTTCATTGATAACATCTATCGTTTGAGGCTTGGTCCATTAAAAAGTGAACAAAAAGCCGAAAAGTTAATCCAAGAACTGAAGAGTATCGGTTTCGATAGTGCTTTTCCTTTGCTGCTGCCTGCTGATTAATGGAAATTGAAAGGCTTACTGCCGTATCGATTACTTGTCAGTTTAAAAAGCAATAGTCAAAGTAGTTATAAAAAATCCGCTGAATAACTAGCAGTTAGTAGGCGGATTGATATAAAATCCCTATTTAATAAATCACGTGATTGCATGCTTAATAAGAAAGCAACTCAAGGACACCATTTTTTGGTGAAACATGCCTTGCAAGTCGATGCTCACAGTTGATCAAAACCTCAAAAAAATGGTTGAATAAATGCGCTTAAAATTAGTTTCATCGTTACTCCTTGCTGCTTCATGCTTTATCGCAAACGCAGCTGTTGTTATCCCACCACCGCCGAGTGTCGCGGCGGGCGGCTTTATGTTGGTAGACCACCATACTGGTCACATCATCGCAGAAAAAAATATTGATATGCGACTTGCTCCTGCAAGTCTGACAAAAATCATGACCATTTATGTCATTGGTAAAGAAATCAAAGCTGGGAATATTAGCTTAGACGACATGGTCACGATTTCAGAGAATGCATGGGCGAAGAACTTCCCAGATTCATCTAAAATGTTTATTGAAGTTGGAACACAAGTTTCCGTCAGTGATTTATTGAAAGGTATTGTTGTGCAGTCTGGTAACGATGCTTGTGTTGCAATGGCTGAGCACATTGCAGGTAGCGAAGAAGCATTTGCAAGTATGATGAATGCGCACGCGCAAAGCCTAGGCATGACGGCAAGTAATTTTGTTAACAGCCACGGCCTCCATGATGCTGATCACTACACTTCACCTCGTGATATGGCTACCTTATCGTCAGCCCTTATTTCAGAATTACCTGAAGCATACGCCTTATACAGTATCAAAGAATTCACCTATAACGGTATTAAGCAATTTAACCGCAATAGCCTATTATGGGACAAAAGCTTGAATGTAGATGGCATTAAAACCGGACACACCTCTGATGCAGGTTATAGCCTTATTACTTCAGCAACGCAAAGTGACATGCGCTTAGTATCAGTCGTCATGGGCACAGATAGCGAACGTTCTCGTAAAGTAGAAAATAAAAAGCTACTTCGTTACGGTTTCCGCTTCTACGAATCAGTTACACCATATCAAGCTGGTGATAGTTTTGTAGCACATCGCATTTACATGGGCGATCGCGAAACGGTCGAACTTGGCTTAGATCAATCAACTCCGATTACTATCCCACGCGGTCAAGCTAGCAAATTAAAAGCACATTATGAGTTGAGTAATAGCTTAGAAGCCCCCATTGATAAAGGGCAAGTCGTCGGTAAACTATTTTTACAAATAGAAGGCGAGAATGTTGCCACGTATCCGTTGGTAACTTTACATGAAGTGCAGGAAGGTGGCTTCTTTAATAAAGCGATGGATTGGGTTTCTTTAAAATTAGGGTTTGAAGACTAATCATGACTATGGATACAAAATTCGATGAGCTATTAGAGTTCCCATGTGTTCAGACATTCAAAGTAATGGGTGTTGCTGATCCGGAACTACCAGATCATGTTATTACTTGCCTGCAAGAGCATGCACCAGGAGATTACTCTCCTAGCATTAAGCCTAGCAGCAAAGGTAACTATCACTCACTTTCTTTAAGTGTCCGAGTGACAAGCAAAGAGCACATGGAAACTATTTACACTGAAATTTCCAGCCTTGAACTTGTTAAGGTGGTGCTTTAATTTCCATGCAATCAACCATAATACGTCAGTTGGGCGAGCAAGAATACCGCCCTATTTGGCAAAGAATGCAGGATTTCACTGACACAAGAACGGCTGACACGCCGGATGAAATTTGGTTGGTTGAACACACGCCAGTCTTTACTCAAGGACAAGCAGGAAAAGCTGAGCATATTTTAGCACCCGGCAATATACCGGTTGTGCAAGTGGATCGCGGAGGACAAGTTACCTATCACGGTCCAGGTCAGCAGATGCTATACATTCTTATTGATATTCGTCGAAATAAGCTGGGTGTTAGACACTTAGTGAATGGATTAGAGAATTGTATTGTAGATCTAATGGCTGACTATGGCGTTGAAGCTTACGCAAAAAAAGACGCTCCCGGTGTTTATGTCAATGAACAAAAACTGTGTTCAGTTGGACTGCGCATTCGCAAAGGTTGCTCCTTTCATGGCTTAGCGTTGAACGTTAATATGGATCTAACACCGTTCCGAAGTATAAATCCATGTGGCTATGCAGGCATGGAAATGGTAGATTGTGCCACATTGGGTGGCCCTGATTCCTTGGCTATCGCAGGCCCTAAAATAGTTGATCACTTTTGCTCACTTTTGGGTATTAAGCATAAAGAATATAGAGAAGGTTTTGATGAGTAATACACGTCCAGAAGCGGGTGTAAAACTTCGCGATGATGAGAAATTAAAACATATCCCGATCACGATTGTTCCAACAGAAAAGGAACAAATGTTGCGTAAGCCTTCGTGGATTAAGATTAAACTTCCTCGTACCACTGATCGTATCGACCAGATTAAAGCCACCTTGCGCAAAAATAAACTACATTCAGTTTGCGAAGAAGCTAGTTGCCCCAATTTAGCTGAATGTTTCAATAAAGGTACAGCCACCTTTATGATTTTGGGCGATATATGTACGCGTCGTTGTCCATTTTGTGACGTAGCACATGGTAAGCCGCTTCCACCAAGCGCGGAAGAGCCAATCAAATTAGCTAAAACAATCGCTGAAATGAGCTTGAGCTACGTAGTCATCACCTCTGTTGATCGCGATGATCTAAGAGACGGTGGTGCTCAACATTTTGTTGATTGTATTAATGCTATTCGCGAACATAGCCCTAAAACTAAAATTGAAGTTTTAGTGCCTGACTTCAGAGGCCGCATGGACCGTGCCTTAGAAATATTTAAAAACGGCGTTCCAGATGTGTTTAACCACAACTTGGAAACGATCCCACGTTTATACAGAGAATGTCGCCCTGGTGCTAACTACCAATGGTCGCTAGATCTCTTACGCAAATTTAAAGAACAGCATCCTAGCATTCCAACCAAATCTGGTTTGATGATGGGTATGGGCGAAGAATCAGATGAAATGAAAGTCGTTTTAGATGACCTTAGAGCTCACAACGTTGATATGTTAACACTTGGGCAATACTTACAGCCGAGTAAACATCACTTCCCTGTTAAACGCTATGTGCCGCCAGCAGAATTTGATGCTTTAGGTGAATACGCTGAATCTATTGGTTTCTCTCATGCCGCTTGCGGGCCAATGGTGCGTTCAAGCTATCACGCGGATCAACAAGCTGAAGGCGTTGAAGCCAAGTAAACTGAAGGTATTGAAGCCAAGTAAATTGAAGGCAAATACCCAGAACAGTAACTGAGAAAATAAATGACTCGCAAACCATCTTTGTCATCATTAAGCATTAATGCAGGGGCTCCAACCCCTAAAGATGGGAGTCCTTTTCGTCACGGACCTGAGTTTGCGAGTACATTCCACTTATCCGGTGATGTCGATCCTGAAGCATATCAATATGGTCGTTTTGGCCAGCCCACATGGACAAGTCTTGAAACTGGCTTGCGCGAAATGGAAGGTGGCGACACCGTCATTTTTCCTTCTGGAATGTCAGCAGCTTCCGCTATTCTAACGAGCCTTGTAAAACCCGGTGATACCATATTATTGCCCAATGATGGCTATGCACCAGTGCGCTATTATGCGGAGCAATACTTGGTCAAGTTTGGGGTAAAACTGAAAACAATTGCGACACAAGATATTGATGATTTTAGCTTTGAAAACATTGATATTGCGCTACTTGAAACGCCCAGCAACCCAATGCTCAATACATTTGATATCACCAAGGCTGCACAGAAACTGCATCAGCATGGTGGCTTGCTCGCCATCGACAACACCACCCTCACGTTTTTAGGTCAACAGCCACTTAGCTTAGGTGCCGATATTTCGATGAGCGCCGACACTAAAGCCGTCAATGGCCACAGTGACGTTGTGTTCGGCCATGTTTCTACAAAAGACAAAGCACTAAGTGACAAAATAAGAGAGTGGCGTAAGTATTCAGGGAATATTCCAGGACCTATGGAAACATGGTTAGTACACAGAAGCCTTGCTACTCTTGATGTAAGACTCCAACGAATGTGTGACACAGCATTATTGCTAGCACAGGAGTTAAGCCAGCATGAGAAAGTCGTTTCAGTTCGCTATCCTGGTCTCGAATCAGATCCCTCTTACTTCATTGCAAAGCAACAACAAACCCTGTTCGGTTTTATTATCAGTTTCGAATTGGCAAATAAGACAGTGGCGGATAAGTTTTTGAAAGCCTGTGAACTCGTTTACGAAGCAACGAGTTTTGGCGGCGTGCATAGTATGGCCGAACGTCGCGCTCGATGGGGAACCGATAATATTCCTGAGGGCGTAATACGCTTTAGCGTTGGTTGTGAACGTGCGGAAGACTTAATTCGAGATGTGAAAGCTGCTTTAAGTAAGCTCTAAACGCCCACTACAAGCAGAAACCTTGAAATAACACCTGTGACTAGCAAGCAATACCAAATACTCTCTGATGGCTTAACAGAGCCACTTAATCTCTATATAACACCACCTAATCTCTTTACAATAAATGAATAGTCTTTATCTAGCGAACAGTCAACTCGCCTCGCAAGTTTTGTTTCATTAGTCGCTTACGATCAACAATACTCAAGTCAGGTTTACTGAGTAGGTAATGCAACTTTGCCAATGTTGCTTCCGGTGTCATATCTCCCCCAGAAATGAGCCCTGTGTCTTGCAATAAGTGCCCATTTGCATAGCCCGACATGTTTACTGTGCCTCTAAAGCATTGAGTACAATTAACGACAATAACGCCATTCTCCTGTGCTTTAACTAACTGCGACAAAAGCTCCTTGTTTTGTGGCGCATTCCCTACTCCATAGCTCAATAAAATCAATGCATTTACGGGCTGCTGAATAATATTTTTCACCACATCGGCCGAAATGCCTGGATACAAACTAACTAAACCAATTGGCTGGGGTGTTACAGGGCTAATTCTCAAGGATTTAGCTGGTTTCTCTTCAGTCGCCTTTGCCCTTGTATTATCTATACTACATTCTTGGTTTGCAGCTTCATGTCCTACGCCTTGATGTCCCTCTTTATGCAACTCAGTATCAAATACACTCACAACATCATGGTTTACTTGAATATTGATACCTGCTTCGATTAAGGCTGGAAAGTTTGGCGAATCAAATGCATCAAAACCGTCAGCATCCACTTTCCTTGCTCTGTTACCACGAAATAGTTTGTTATTAAAAAATAAGGTAACTTCTGGTATCGGATAATTAGCAGCAATATACAAAGCATTCAACAAATTAGTCTGACCGTCGGAACGCAGTTCAGCCAAAGGAATCTGCGAGCCTGTCACAATCACAGGCTTATCGAGGTCTTCTAGCATGAACGACAATGCTGACGATGTGTAGGCCATGGTATCCGTGCCATGCAAAATGATAAAGCCATCGTATTGCGCGTAGTTATCAGCAATATCATCAGCAATCAATTGCCAATCTGATGGCGACATATCACTTGAATCTATCAAATGTTCATATTCATGGATCGTAAAGGCAGGCATTTCGCTACGGTGAAACTCAGGCATCTTAAGCAAAGTCTCGCTTAAATACCCAGCGGCGGGAACAAAACCACTCTTGGAGGGCTTCATCCCTATCGTACCACCAGTATATGCAACGTAGATGTGCTTGCGCATGAGTTTCGCCTTATGCCAAGATAACTTTTTTCAAGCGTTTCAAAAGCGCTTGGTCGGTTTTCACCAATGGTCCACAACTTATCCATTCCATTAATAAGCCATCAAGTGTTGGGATATCACTTCCCTCAAGTCTCGATGCCATTAATTGCAACTGCAGTTTTTTACGCAGCGATTCATCCGATTTATTGCTCGGTAAATCTGCGATAATTTCTGCCTGAATTGTAATTTCTTTGCGCTTTCCATCATCGTTCTGGGCTACTGATGACTTAAGCACTTGCTGAAATTTATTCTGTAACGCTTCAGTGCCTTCTGGTAAGTCTGCATCCGTCCAAGCTGCCAATGTATCGAATAATAATTGCCACTGCGACGCACTCTTTTGTTTCTCAAACTCACTTTGCTTTGCGTTTCGTTCACGCGTGATTGCATCTAATTTTTGCTGTTCTGCTTTTGCTTGTCGACTTGGAATTTCATTAAGCTTTTGCGTTAATTCCTGTATCGAATTATCGAAGTCATTAAGATCTTTCATTTCACTTGCTTCAGTGATCTGCTTACTAAGCGCACTGGCTAGTTGATTAAAGTCCTTTCTTAATGCGGCGAGTTCACTGGCTTCGGCATCACGCTTTTCGCCAATTTTCGCAAAAACGGCATCATTTGCTTTCCTAAATGCCAACCACAAAGCATCATCACTTTGTTTACCTGAGAAACCAATCTCTTTCCACTGTTGTTGATATTGCTTAGCCGACGCCGCCGCACTCGACACATCCTCAAGGTCTACAAGGAGTTCTGCTTTTTTCAATAGCGCTTTTTTCGCTTGTAGGTTTTGCGAATAAAAATCATCTAACCTCACTTGAATAGGCTTCAGTGCCCTTTGATACGCTTTCTGTAATTTGCGACGATCATTTTGCTCTAAATTTCCAAGTGCTCGCCACTTTTTATTAATGTTGCTTAAGGCGCGGCCTAATGTGGCATTGTTTTCGTGCTCTGCCAAAGCATTCAATTCGTCTATTAACGCTTTAGCTAATACAGCGTTGTCTGCTCGAAGTTTATCTTGCTCAGCGTAAAATGCTCTGCAGGGTAAAAATGCCTTTTCGATAGCTTCATCAAAGGCCTTGTTCAGAGCATCATCTTCTTCTGTACCCAGTTTTCCAAGCTCGTTCCATTGTGCACGTAATGTCTTAACACTATTCGCCCGTTCTGGAATATCCTCGACATTTGCCTGCTCAAGCAGTGCATTGACTTGTTCTAACAAGGCTGGTTTTCTTGGGCCTGCTATGAATGCTTGAAGTTCTTGCAACTCCTGTGTCTTTTCATGCAACTCTGTATACAGCTTAGTTAAGCCCTTCTTACTTTTTTCAGGTAAGCTCTCAAACATTTTTTGTGCATACTTGAAAGTCGACAAAGCGGGTTTAAAACTGCCTTGCTCAATCATTCTGTTAACCGTTTTGAGTTTACCTAAGGTCTTTTTTTCCTGCTGTTTAAGCGCCTCCTGTGCAGCAGCTACTTTAGTGCTGTGCTTTTTCGTACCCTCACGCCAAGCACTTACAATCGAATCAGGCAAAGGTAATACTGCCCCCTGCAACAACTCTTTCCATTGAAGTTTAAGCGCTTTTAACTCAACAGCTAAGTCTTCAGCCGCTAACTCTTCAGACAGTGCTTGTAATTGCTCGACTAAACCCTTTGCCTTTTGTTGCGCTTCTCGGGCAAGAGGAAGTTGAGTTAAAAAGCCTTGATAGGTTTCAATATGTTGAGCAAGCTGTTTAATTATTCGCTTGTGAGCAACTGTTTGTGGACGCTTTCTCGCATCCTCAACATCCAGACCAATATCGGCCAGTGCATTACTTAAGAGTTTGGATTGTGCAAGTAAACTAGGATCGTCAATTGACTCTAAAATAGCATCGACCTGCTGTTTCACTTCGCTAAAGCGAGCTTCAATTTCTGCTAATGCATTCGTTGTCTGCTTCAATTCATTTGCACTTTGCCAATCTTCCTTCAAAGCAGCTAATCGCTTTTCGATAGACTCGTTGACGCGTAAGTACTTTTCCGCAAGCAGCAATGCGGTCTCTTCATCCAATACGTGAAACTGTATTTTATACTGCTCAAATTCAGCACAAAGCTGTTGCTTATTTTCGAAAATCTGTTCGTAGTCGTTACTGTCTTTTAGCGCAAGTAGTTTTGATATCACCAGCGTCGCATCTTGTTTAAGCTTGATTGGCAATGCTTCTCGTTGTCTAAGATCCTCTATTTTTACTTCTATAGCAGAAGCGATCTTTGCATCATTCGTGTTTTTCAGAAGTTTACTTAACTCGGCGATATCATCAGTGCGCTTTACAATAACTTGCTGTTGAGCTTGACTAGCATGCTCCTTAAAGTACAGACGATTAGTGTTTACTTTATTCACTTTAAGTAACGCTGATAAGGCTAAGACATCGTTTTGCTGCAAGCGTTGATTAGAAAACAACAATTGCTCTAGTAAGCCAGTATTCTTCGTTTCGGCAACAAATGCGTCGAACTCTTCTTGGCTGACTAAAGTTGATTCTGGATTATTAACTTCAGCCAGTACGCGTTCATGGGCCTGTTTTCTGACTCTTGCGTTCTCAGAAGTCTCTGATGCCTTCAACCATAATGGAAAAGAACCTAGCTTGTCTAATGCAGCTAAACTCACGGTGGCCTGACTGTCATTAAACGCCAGCTCATGCAGCGCTTGTTTATCGCTAGCCTTGTCTAAGGACAAGGTTTCGATGGCAGCCAATCGCACTTCAGGGTTGGAATTTAAGTGCTTTGCTTTAAAGAATCGATCAAATATCATCTTGTTTGAACCGCGCAATCGTATTTAGGTCTTGAGGGCTGCTAGATACAGCAGCGTCTTGTGTGTTATCTCTATCTAAGTCATCTTTATCTAAGTCATTTTTATCTGAGTCTTTATCGAGAGCATTTGCGAAATCTTGCTGAAGTTGCTGACGACTCTTTTGCACAACTTCGCCATTCTTACCGATGGTCATATGCTGGTCGGATTGTTCTACTTGTGCCTGATACATAAGGACGGCTTGCATAGAATTGCTCTTCTGCTCTTCACTTAGTGCGTTGCCATCAGGCCACTTTCCAGTCTCTACTGCGTTTCGTAAATTCTCGTAAACTTCTGGAGTCATTGCTTTAACAAGTTGCTGAATATCCACTACTATTTCCTTTTTGCTAACGCGAGTCTTACACGGTTAACGGCATACCAAACGAAGCCAACGATTGCGGTACCGATGGAAAAATTATACTGAATTTCGCCAGGCTCTGAGCCCCCCCAATATACAAATCCACAACCTGCAAGGAATAATAATATCGCTATTATTGATTGATTTTGTAATTTTTGCATCGCGAGATAATGAGCAAGATTAGCTTTTCGTTCAATATCTTCAGCAGTGGCGCTGCCAATATTAAACCCACAATGACTGCATGATTTTGCTTTATCAGAGATGGGTTTAGAGCAGGATGGGCATGCTGTAATAGCCATACATGTCTCCGTTTAATTTGATTCAAAGGACTAAATTTAATTGTTATTACGTAAAAAAAGGTTAATCGACCATTCGACTAACCTTTTGACTCACAACTATTGATGAGTTTTACTTTTTATATTTTTCCCAGTACTCGTTTACTGAGTCTTTCATTTCTTTTCTTAGCATCATAATGCCGAATAAGTTGGGTAGTGTCATAACTACGATAGCTACCGCTGATAAGGCCCAAACCAATGTTGTATCTGAAACTGCGGCCCAGAAAAATCCTGCACAGTATATCACTCGATATGGCATAACAGAACGCGGGCCGAGCAAGTATGTCATGGCGCGATCACCATAATAAGACCATGCAATAGCCGTTGAAAATGCAAATAGCAGTAGTCCAATCGATACAATAAACTTACCCGATTCGCCAAAGTAACCACGAGTAAACGCAATTGCTGTTAAGTTAGCAGAGTGAACAAGTGACTTTCCTTCAACAATTATGCTGTCTTTCACCAAGGCGCCATCTTCTACCTTGAGTCTACCTGTGAATGGGTCTTCTGTAGAACCAACACTATAGGTGACATCATCAGCAAATGAGCGACTGTTTAGCAGTGTAAAACCACCGGTTACAGCAACGCCATTGACTACTTGAATTTCACCATTAAAGTTTTCGGCTTTAGCACCTTCAACGTTATTTAAGTGAAGGAAAAGTTTATTAATATCTTCGCTTTTAGTTTGATCATACTCGCCTGCCATAAAGGTCATGTCTGAACGATCAAATACGTTTTGGTGCTTCTCCTGCCAAACGCCAGATGACAGTATAACTAAACCAGTCAGCGTACAAATAATAATAGTATCGATGAATGGTTCTAAGATAGAAACCATACCTTCTGATACTGGCTCTTTCGTTTTTGCTGCAGCGTGAGCAATTGGAGCAGAACCTTGACCGGCTTCGTTACTGAACAAACCTCTGTTCACACCACGGTTGAAGGCATAAGCTAATGTTGCCCCTAAGAAGCCTCCAGCAGCCGCTGAGCCTGTAAATGCGTCTGAAATTACCGAAGCGAAAGCAGGACCAATGTTTTCGATGTTCGCAAAGATAACCGCGAACGCACCAATAATGTATATAACTGCCATGAGAGGCACTATTTTACTTGTTACAGCAGCAATACGTTGAATACCTCCTAAAATAACGAGACCTAACAAAACTGACAAAACACCACCAACTATCATTGGAGAAAAGCCAAAGGTTGACTCCATGCTCGTCGCGATGCCGTTACTTTGAGGAAGGTTACCTGTACCAAACGAGCTAATAACAGTTGCAATTGCAAATGCAACGGCTAGCCATTTCATATTTAACCTGCGGTCCATGTAGTACATTGGACCACCGGCCATCGAGCCATCTTCTGTTTTAACACGATATTTATGCGACAAAGTAACTTCAACAAATTTAGTCGTCATGCCCAAAAATGCAGTCGCCCACATCCAGAACAAAGCCGCTGGTCCACCTAAAAATATTGCGAATGCTACGCCACTAATATTTCCGGTTCCGACAGTGCCCGAAAGTGCAGTAGTTAAAGCTCGAAAGTGAGTGGTATCACCAGGTTCATTAGCTTTATCAAACTTACCTGTTACAACTAACCACGCATGTTTAAAGTATCTAATTTGAGGGAATTTTAAATAAATAGTGAAGAATGCGCCCACACCCAAGAGTGCGTAAGGAAACCAACTAGCACTACCTAAAAAGCTATCTAACAAGTTAAAAAAATCTAATATACCTTCCAAAATCACGTCCTCTTATTCTTATTTTTGCTGTTAATTTTGTTTTGCGCTGATCACATTAGCATATTTTGATCGCGACTTGGTAAAACGTCTTTTAGTTTATTATGACTGTGCATGCAAGCAAAAATACTTAACGCAAAGTTTTACTAACTGCTCTTATTGCTATTAACAAGTCTTCGCCTAACTGTTGGCAACGAGTAGATGACCAACCATAAGCTGGATCAGGTAAGTTATCATTATCCTTAAATGGCATTTCAAGCGTATAAGAGAGGCAGTCATAGCGATGTCCTACCGCATTCGCAGCTACCGTCATATTGCCTTTTCCAGGCTCATCTTTGTCATATCCAAAAGTGTCTTGAAATTCTGGCGTCGCCATCATTAATGCATCTTTGAATGTATTTTCTAATGCCGCTAAACGAGCGTCGTAATTAGGATTGCCTTCACAACCTGCTACAAAGTTGTATGGTAAGGCTTCATCACCGTGGATGTCCAAGAACATATCAACGCCATACTTATCCATAGCTTGAAGCGTATACAAAACCTCAGGGCTTTTATCAGCCGAAGGTTCTGCCCATTCTCGATTCAGGTTTGTACCAACTGCATTAGTGCGCAAGTGACCACGCGCTGAGCCATCTGGATTCATGTTCGGAATAACATAAAACACATTATCTTCTAATAATTGTTTTGCTACGCCATCATCTTCATCAAGCAAACGCCCTACTAAGCCTTCAACTAGCCATTCAGCCATCGATTCGCCAGGATGTTGTCTTGCTGTAATCCAAACTTTATTTTTACCTTCAGATTCCTCACCAATTACAAGCAAAGACATATCACGTTTATCCAAAGTAAAACCGATGTGTCTTAGTTCGCAGTCTAGTGACATTTGCGCAGCTGAAATGAAGTCTTGATGACGCTCATAGCTATAAGGTGTGAAATAAGCAAAATAAACTGAATCGTACTCTGGAACGAAATCTATGGTGAGTTTGCTACCGTCAAATTGCGTATCAACTCTGAACCACTCTTCACGATCATATGACGCTACTGCTTGGTAACCTGGCCAACCATCTGGGTAGGCTGATTTCTCTAGTTCGCCGATATGAATTTTATGCTCAATAAACTTGCTTGATTGTAATTTGAAATGAAACCATTGATAAAACTCTGAACCATTATCAGGATTAATGGCTAATTGTATATTTTGTGGGTCATTCGCTTCTATAACTCGAATGTTACCACTATCAAATTGGCTGCTTATTATCATTTAAATGCTCTACTTCGAAATTTTGCATACTTTACCATAGGCAAGATTAATCGGTAATACGACCAGACGCATTTATCACGATTTATTGTCGTTTTTGTGGCATTTTTTTGAAAATAGTTAGGCTATTGAGCTAAAGCGTCATGGTTCTGATACTGAGACCTAAAGAAGTGCTGTATCCCATATCACGTTTTATCACCTGTAAGTTTTCATTCAAAATATAGTAAGTCGGGTATCCACTGATGTTAAAACGTTGTTTGTGCGGTGGACCACCTAATAAAATTGTCCCCTTCACTTCAGCGTCCTGGGCAAAAGCCTCTATTTCTTCAACAGACTGATAATCTAAAGCAATTCGAATCACATTATACTTTTGAGTATCAACGACATCTAAATTACCTATACTCATCTTACATACACTGCACCATGGCGCAAAAAAATAAATGAGCGTTTTCTTATTACTTGGCTCAAGTGAGTACATATCGCCATTTAACTGAACAAAATTTTGTGGAGCAATTTGAATCGAACCGTTGTCAGCTAGTAGGTTGCGATTTTGATAAGTCATGAAACCAGCAATAATAAGAACGCCTATCAGGATATCTCTGGGCCATGAACTTTTTTTAAGAAAAGATTTTAAATCCAATTTATTTCCAAATGCTAAATAGTAAAATGCCGTGTCTAAATAGACACGGCATGCAGACTAAAACTTTCAATCAACTTGGATTAAGCGCTGACTGGTTTTGCGGTAGGTATTAATGGATATTTTAATCCAGCCATATCTCTAACAACACGCATAACCTGACAGCTGTAACCAAATTCGTTATCGTACCAAACGTACAAAGTGGCCCTGTTATCGGCGACGATTGTTGCTTGAGAATCAACAACGCTTGCCGCTCTTGCGCCGACTAAATCAGTCGATACAATTTCTTTTGATGCTGTAAAGTCAATTTGATGTTGTAAGCCAGAAAACAAACTCGCTTTTTGAATGAAGTTATTAATACTTTCTTTGTCTGTGACAGATTTTAAGTTTAAGTTTAAAATCGCCATTGAAACATTTGGTGTGGGGACACGAATAGCATTACCCGTCAACTTACCAGCCAATTGTGGATAAGCTTTTGCCACAGCGCTGGCTGCACCCGTTTCAGTGATAACCATATTTAATGACGCACTGCGGCCTCGTCTATCAGCTTTGTGGTAATTATCAATCAAGTTTTGGTCGTTCGTATAAGAATGCACAGTTTCTACGTGACCATTCTCAATACCATATTCTTCATCTAACACTTTTAGCACAGGAGTGATGGCGTTCGTTGTGCAACTTGCAGCAGACAAGATTGTATCCGAAGCAAGAATGTCCTTATGATTTACACCATGTACGATATTTTTGATGGCACCTTTTCCTGGCGCTGTTAGCAATACTTTAGCTGCACCTTTTGATTTCAAATGTAAACCTAAGCCTTCCTCATCACGCCACATCCCCGTGTTATCAACAACAATTGCGTTGTCGATGCCATATTGAGTGTAGTCAATTTCGTCTGGGCTATTTGCGTAGATAACTTGAATGTATGAGCCATTCGCTTTTATTGCTTTACGTTCTTCATCAACGGTAATGCTACCGTTAAAAGGACCATGCACTGAATCACGACGCAGCAAACTCGCTCGTTTCTCTAAATCACCTTCTCTGCCTCCACGCACAACAATGGCGCGCAAACGAAGCTTATTGCTTTTGCCCTGACGTTCAATAAGAAGCCTGGCAAGTAAACGACCGATACGTCCGAAACCGTATAGCACAACGTCTGTTGGTTTATGTGTATCTGCTTGGTTATGAACTTCTTTCAATTCTTCATTCAAAAAAGCCTGAAGATCGCTTCTGTCTTTGCCGTCGTTCGCCTTACCCGTTTTATCTGCGTGGAAAAAGTCAAATGCAAGCTTACCGATATCAATCTCAACAGGAGCCAACTGCATTTTGCTAATTGCTTCCAAAACAGGCCAGCTCTCGCGAAGTCGCAGTTTTTCACCTTCATGACGTCTTACTGTGCGATGCGCTTTGATGACGTCGATGGCGCTTGCGTTAAGCAAGGTGCGTCCATAAAGTGTAATTTCAACACAATGATTGCGATATAGACTACCGATAATAGGTAGCATTTTTTCCGCAAATTCCTGTCTCTCTTGCCAACTAGATAATAAATCCTGTTCGAACTGCTGATTCATGCAAAATGCCTTCTAAACATAGTGTTAATGTTGCTATTAAGTGATCGATATCGCTCGCCATAAGCGGCAATACTCGCGTTGCGGTGCGTATTCTATGCAATCCGTCAGGCTATGCCAAATTGTTGATAAATTTCACTTTTTTTAATTTAAGCTAAAACAACGCTTTTATTTATGTAATTTATCTACAAATGCAGAAATAGAACGATTTTTGTAAGACTTCTATTATTAACAGCATAGGCTAAATTAACAATTTTGGAGAGGAATTGAGGAAATAATTTTACAAAAGCATCAATACGATGCCGCTAAGACATTGTTTAAAAATCATTAATCCTAAGCAATATTGAATTTTGCTGGAAAGGTCGGCCCAAAAATCAAATGGGCCAATGAAGATCACAAGCTGTAACAAACTTACATCAAAAAAACTTAATAAACTTGATTTCACTCAAGCTCATGTATCTTTAAAGTTTAAAGAGAGTGAATTGACACAATATCGCTGTCCCGTCGGATTAGGACCATCATCGAAGACGTGACCTAAGTGGGCTTCACAGTTTTTGCACAAGATTTCAGTTCTTTTCATGCCCAAAGAATCATCGCTACGGTAAATTACATTTGCTTCGGCGCTTTGCTCAAAAAATGATGGCCAACCGCAGCCAGCGTCAAATTTAGCATCCGACTCAAACAATTTAACACCACAGCATTTACACAAGTAATTACCCGTTGCTGTATTATTTAGGTACTCGCCAGTAAAAGGTCTTTCTGTGCCTGCTTGACGAGTGACTCGGTATTCTTCTGGACTTAGTTTGTCTTTCCAAGGATCGCTCATATTCGCACCTCTATTTCTTAATCATCACTTGTGGACGATTTGGACTGTTCCACTCTATATGATATTTTTTGCTTTCTGGTTTATCGATACGCGAAAATGTATGCGCACCGAAAAAGTCTCTTTGACCTTGTAATAAATTAGCTGGCAATACTTCACAACGGTATGAATCGTAGTAGCTTAAGGCTGAAGACATTGCGGGGCATGGAATGCCAGCAATTGTTGCAGAGGCAATTGCACGACGCCAATTCGATTGGTACTTACTAATTTGATCAATGAAATAAGGATCTAAAAGTAAGTTTTCCAAATGCTCATCATTCTCATAGGCCTGAGTAATAGATTGCAAGAAAACAGCTCGAATAATACAACCTGCACGCCATATCTTTGCTATCTCGGCAAAATCTAATTTCCAGCCGTGCTCTTTTGCCGCAATGCTCATCAACTGAAAGCCCTGCGCATAAGCACATATTTTTGAGCAATAAAGAGCATCATGAAGCTGCTTAATGACCGTTTCTTTTGTGTCCTGAGTTGTCATAGATGGATCGGGGCCTGAAAGCTTCTTACTCGCCATTACGCGTTCTGTTTTGAACGATGACAAGCTTCTTGCAAAAACCGCTTGTGTGATGGTCTGTGCAGGGCTACCCACCTGCAAAGCACTTACCGCTGTCCACAATCCAGTCCCTTTCTGACCGGCTTTATCCATAATAATATCGACCAACGCCGCACCACTTTCTGGATCTTCTTGATCGAGTACTTCAGCACTGATTTCAATTAAGTAGCTGTTTAGCTTTCCCTGATTCCATTCGCGATAGGTTTTTGCAATCTCTTTAGGACTCATTTCAAGCCCTGTACGCATGATATGATAAGCCTCACAAATCAACTGCATATCGGCATACTCAATGCCGTTGTGCACCATTTTGACATAGTGACCTGCACCAACAGGGCCAATGTAGGTTGTGCATGGCTCGCCGCGTGTCACCGGCTTGCCTGGCTCATAAGATTCGATGGGTAAGCCACTAATTGGATCTACTTTGGCCGCTATTGCCTGCCATATCGATTCAATTCGAGTCCAAGCATATGGGTCGCCTGAAGGCATGAGAGATGGCCCAAAACGTGCCCCTACTTCGCCACCAGATACTGCGGTTGAGAAGAATATAAACTTACCTTTGTATTTTGCCTCACGCTCTACTGAGTCTGTCCACAAACTATTACCTGTGTCTACAACGATATCGTCAGCTTGAACTCCAGCATCAATTAGATGATGACAAACATGATCAACAGGTTCACCAGCGGGCACGGAAAGTATTATGGTGTGGGGAGCTTTTAAATTTTTGAGTAATTCAGTATAAGAATGGCAAGCAACTACTCTAGCTTCTGGCGTAGTGCGCTCTAATTCATCTTGCAACAAAATAGCATCTATTTTACTTTGATCGAGGTCGAAACAAGCAACTTTATAGCCATTATCTGCCAAGTTGAGTGTGAGGTTTTTACCCATCACACCTAATCCGATAAACCCTATATCACATAAGGTGGAAGCTTCATTACTTTTGGGATTTGCAGATGTGACACTCATACTTGGCTCTCTTATCTTCGAATGAATGTAGGATCATACCACCCAATCGCTAAGAGGATAAACAGCTTTGCGTTTTCTTTTGTATTTTAAAAGTTTTGCGTTCTTACAGTTATATGTTCTTAACGTTATGTGTTTTTAAATCAAAAAACTTGTTAGGCATTTACTTAGTCTTCGCAAAGCACATTGTTCACTGGGTTTTCTTTGCTTAGTCCCTGTGTTTAAATAAACAAAAGCTTCGCGCTTCCATTGTAAACAGCGGGCTCATAGATTGGCTTTCATAATCAGCTATATCACTGATAGCTGTATTGAGAACGCACTTCCAATCTTGATTTTTCAACAGTAATGGTAAATTAAACTCTACACTCTTTTTCGAGCTATTAACCACATAGAGCCACTCTTGTGCCTTACGCACTTGTTGCCCTGGTGAAGCTTTTGTCGCACCAATAATATGCAGTGCAAAACAATGATGGTCCTGGTTAGTCCAATCTTGGTCTCGTTTGAACGAACCATCTACTCTATACCAATCGGCGGTGTCTATATTTACCTGACTATCAAACTGGTCATCCTCAAACATCATATGACTCAGTAAAGGGTTTTCTTTACGTAGCTGGATAACATACTTCGTGAATGCTAAAAATGATTTTTGGCGTTCATCCAACTCCCAATTTAACCAATTCAACTCGTTGTCTTGGCAATAGGCATTATTATTACCTAATTGTGATCGACTTAATTCATCCCCTCCCAGAATATGAGGAGTACCTTGTGAAAGTATCAATGTAGCGAATAGATTTCGCTTTTGCTGTTCACGAAGCTCTAAAATATCGAGGTCACTTGTCTCACCTTCAACACCGTAATTATCACTTAAATTATGGTTATGCCCATCATGATTATCTTCTAAGTTAGCCTTATTGTGTTTCTTTGAATAACTAACAAGGTCATGCAAAGTGAAACCATCATGATATGTAATGTTGTTTACACTCGTTAGCATTGGTCGCATCCCTTTAGGGAATACGTCTCGTGAGCCCATGAATCGAGTTGCAAAATCAGCTTTCAAGCCGGTATCTGAGCGCCAAAAACCTCGTACTGTATCTCTGTACTTGTCATTCACCTCAAGCCAATAATCAGGAAACTGACCTAGTTGGTAACCTCCCGGACCAATGTCCCAAGGTTCAGCGATCATAATCGCATTTTTTAGTACCGGATCTTGCCGTAATATCTTGAATATCGTTGCGTCGGCATGAAAATCTATAGGTTCTCTACCCAATGATGCCGCAAGATCGAATCGAAAACCGTCGATACCAATTTCACTTACCCAATACCTTAGAGAGTCGATGATTAAAGTCATCATATATGTATCAGCTGTATTAACTGTATTACCGCAACCAGAATAATTAATATAGGTTGGCGTATTTAACTCATCATTCACTATTTGCAGATAAGCATGACGATGGCACAAGCCTTTGAATGAGAGAATACTTCCTGGTTCGCCACTTTCAGCCGTATGATTAAATACCACATCGAGTATGACCTCAAAGCCTGCCTTTTGATATTCGCTAACCATGTGCTTGCACTCAGCTAACGCATCCTTCACTGCATATCTTGGCTCTGGACTAAAAAAGTTTATGGGGTTATATCCCCAATAGTTCGTAAGGCCTTTTTCACTTATGTAGGGTTCTGGCATGAAAGCAAAAACAGGCAAAAACTGAATACACGTAACGCCTAGAGACTTCAAATGCGCTAGCACACTAGGATGGCAAGCACCGAGATACTTTCCTCGTTGCTCTGCAGGCACATCTGGATGATTTTGAGTTAAGCCTTTAACGTGCGCTTCGTAAATTATACGATCAGGCTGTTCGCCATTAGTACTCAATGAATTTGATGAGTGCTTTAGTCGATCACAAGGAACAGAGGCTGTCACGATAGATTTAGGGATAAAGGCCTGATTGTCTTTAACAGCTTGACCGATTACTGGTGAGGTCTTTCCTACATAGGCATCACGATCCCACACTAAAGCGTGACTCAATTGTTTCGCATAGGGATCGATGAGTAAACGTCCCACATCCATTTCAGTGTTTACTTTACGATGATCTTTAGAGTTCACTCTGTAGGCATACTTCTGCCCTTCGCTTACACCTTTCACGAAACCAAACCACTTGGACTGGACACGCTGTTTTAATTTAATTTGTGCAATTTCAATGTCTGCTTCATCAAACAAACACAGATAAACATCCTTTGCATCTGGGCAATAAATTGAAAAGTTACAACCGTCGGCACTTATATTCGCACCAAATGGAGCGACTTGACCTGGTAATAAAGTGAAATCGTGACCTTGCAACTGGTTTGGCATAATTAGCTTTTATTCCACTTCAACATAATCAAACTCAATGGCGGAAGATTAAGCACAATCGAGTAAGGACAGTCGTTCCAAGCTGTTTTTTCACTTTTAACTTCGACATTAGAGATATCAAGAGTCGCAAGGTAATCGCTGCCACCATATTGGCTATCGTCTGTGTTCATCACTAAGGCGTATTTGCCTGCCTTTTCAACGCCAACACGAAAGTTATCTCTTGGGATTGGTGTAAAGTTAGCGATTGCAACAACTTGTTCTGTATCACTGGCATTACGGCGGAGTAATGACACCACGGATTGCTCAGCATTGTTGTGATCAATCCAACGAAATCCAGCGGCACTATGATCACATTCATACAAAGCAGGTGTGGATTGGTATAGGGTATTCAAGGCTTTGTATAATTGATTGATGCCTTGATGTTTGGGCTGTTCTAATAAATGCCAATCGAGCGATATATCGTGATTCCATTCTCGGTCCTGAGCAAATTCATTACCCATAAACTGTAATTTTTTACCCGGATGAGCAAACATGAACCCGTAATAAGCACGCAAGTTAGCTGCTTGCTGCCATTCATCGCCTGGCATTTTCTGTAACATTGAGCCTTTGCCGTGCACCACTTCATCATGAGAAATAGGTAATACGAAATTCTCATCGAAAGCATAAACCATACTGAAAGTCAGCTCACCATGATGAAAGCGACGGTAAGCAGGGTCTTTAGCGATATAATGCAATGAATCATGCATCCAGCCCATATTCCATTTGAAGCCAAAGCCAAGTCCGCCTGAATCTACGGGCTTTGAAACACCCGCGAAAGATGTTGATTCCTCAGCTATTGTCATCGCCCATGGGAATTTGGCATACACTTCAGTGTTCATCCATTGCAGCAAACTAATCGCTTCGTAATTATGATTTCCGCCATCGACATTAGGGATCCACTCTCCATCATTACGCGAGTAATCGAGGTAAAGCATGGAAGCCACAGCATCTACGCGAATGCCATCTACATGATACTTATCGAACCAAAATAAAGCATTAGCGACTAAAAATTGACGAACCGTTTGCTTGCCAAAATCATAGATACACGAGTTCCAATCTGGGTGCCAGCCTTTGCGCGGGTCTTCATATTCGTACAAATGAGTACCATCAAAACGCGCTAAACCGTGCGCATCTTCTGGAAAGTGAGCAGGAACCCAATCGACGATTACGCCAATATTATTTTGATGACAAGTATCTACAAAAAACTTAAAGCTATCAGGGTCACCAAAGCGACTTGTTGGTGCAAACAAACCTACTGGTTGATACCCCCACGAGCCATCGAATGGAAATTCAGATACAGGTAGCACTTCGATATGGGTATAGCCCATGTCTTTTACATAATCGACTAATTGCTTTGCTAATTCTTCGTAGCTTAAATAACGTTGTTCTGTGTCGCCTGGTTTGCGCCACGAGCCCAGATGCACTTCATAGATGCTCATAGGCGTTTTATAGTGATCGATATTTTTTCTATTCAACCAGGCTTGGTCATTCCACTTATAAGCATTTTGATCATAAGTAACGGAGCAATGAGAAGGATATTGTTGATGATGAAAACCAACTGGATCAGCTTTATCTGGCAGTTGATGACCAGCATTATCTTTAATTGAATATTTGTATTGCTCACCTGCTTTTAAGCCCGGTACAAACAAAACCCAATAGCCCAAATCCGTTTTTTGCATTGGATGAGATAAACGGTTCCAAATATTAAAGTCGCCTATCAATGAAACAGACGACGCATTGGGCGCGAAAACTGCAAAACGTATACCCTGTACACCTTTGGATTCAGTAAGTTGTGCACCAATCTGTTGATATAAGTTTTCAGGTTGATGGTCAACAAAATGAACCGCGTGATAGGCTTCAGCATGAAATTGATAAGGGTCAATATAGCGATGTTCACCCGATGCAAACTCAGCATGCACTTCATAAGTAAAGTCATCTTCTTTTGGCGTTTTAAATTCACCGGTAAAGACACCCGCCTCAAGTGCTTTGAGTTGTACTAACTTCTTTTTATGCTTAACGCAATATAAAGTGACTTTACTGGCTTCAGGAACCCAAAGTGTGACGCTTGTTTTGGTCTTAATTTGCTTAGGGCCAAGAATGCTAAATGGTAAAGCACAATGCCCATTTGTTAATCCTGAATAATCCGCCATACTCACTCCATAAATGTTTAATTGTTGCTTGCCACGTTTCTTCTATTGGTCAAGTTTTTAGCTAAGGATACAATAGCATCATCTGCAAATATATCCTCTAGATTGCGAGACAGTTTTCGCTTCCAGTTTGGATATTCTTTGAAGGTTCCAGGAATATTTACTGGCTTATCCATTTCCAACCAGTCTTCAAGTTGCAAACTAAGTAGTGCACTCGACCCTGCCGCCATGTGTGTTTGCATGCCGTAGTTGAGTTCTTTGGTCATGCCTACTTCATTCACATTATGACTAATGTTGCTGGAAATTGAATGGTGTCCATGCAATGTATTTAGAATATGTTGTTTATTTTCATGCCTTGTATCATAAAGATTAGCAAGTACGTCGGCATCTGGATACAAACCTACATCTTTGCCTAATGCAAGATCATCACAATGCCAGTAACCAATTAAGGTAGGCATATCATGGGTTGTTAGTGTTGCCATTGACTGTTCAGGATAATGTTCAGGCGCATAGAATCCACCGTCTTCTGCTTGTTCGAAGAAGAAAACGCGGTAAGAGTACATGCCATTATCAGCCAGTTTAGAACGTATTTCTTCAGGGACGGTTCCTAAATCTTCACCAATCACTAAACTTTGGTTGCGCTGACTTTCCAGTGCCAAAATGCCCAGCAAATCCTCAACCGGATAACAAACATAGCCACCTTTACTCGCATGATCGCCTCGGTATACCCACCACAATCGTAGTAAAGCCATAACGTGATCTATGCGTAAAGCGCCTGAGGCATGCATATTGGACGAAAATAAATCGATAATTGGCTGATAGGCTTGCTCATAAAGCTTTATTGGATCCATTGGAGGCAAGCCCCAGTTTTGACCCAGAGGACCAAGTATGTCTGGCGGCGCGCCAACACTCGCGTCTGTGCAATAGAGGTCTTTGTTACCCCATATTTCCGCGCTTCCTTCACTCACACCAACAGCAAGATCGCGATATAGGCCAATAGACATGCCAGCATCGCTTGCAGCTTGACTAGCCGCTTCAAATTGCAATGCAGCTTGCCATTGTAAGAATAAGTAAAAATTAACTCTGTTTTTATTTTGCTTCGCAAATTTAGCTACACTAGGGTTTTCATAGGCATTATATTCTTCAGGAAATACTGGCCAGCCCCAACATTCTCTCCCTTCAGCTTTAAGCTTTTCCTGTAAAGCTTCAAAAACCGCAAGCGTTTGCAGGCTTTCGCCGCCTTGCGCAACAAAGGTTTTAAACGCTTTATTCTGCTTCGTGTTCTTGCTTAAATAGTTTGTTCTGTATTGTTCAAAAACTTGATTTAAAGCCGCTAGTTTTACAGCAGCGACGCCTTCGTAGTCGACGTAGTCACAGGCCCGTAAGTTTTCTAATTGCTTATCGATTGCCTGCTCCTTAAACCAAGCTTTCACCACGCTATTATCGAATTCAGGAACTTGCTCAACATCGATGTATAAATAGTTCAGCCAACGGCGAGAACTTGGTCCATATGGGCTGCAAGATTCAGGGTTCGCTGGGTATAACTCATGAATTGGATTTAATCCAACAAAATCAGCGCCATTGTCACCTGCTTTTTTGACCAGTAACGCTAGGTCGGTAAAGTCACCTATTCCCCAATTTCTTCTGCTTCTTACACAGTAAAGTTGGACACTTAAGCCCCATATCTTCTTTCCTTTTTCAATATCATCAGGAATAAAGCATCTTTCTGGGACTTTGATAATAGACGATGATGCCATTTCTACATCACCCTGTTTGACTGTGAGTTTGTGGTAGCCCATAGGCAAATCTACGTCGAGCGTAATTGCATATTCATGAAACTCTTCGTCTTCAATTTCTGCAACGTTGATTAATTGATGTTCAACCGCTTCTATTTCTCGAGATTCAATTGCTCCGTCTTCTAAGTGAACTTCAAGCGTTAAGGCTTGAGCCGCCATTTCAATGGATACACGTAAAGGAAAAATGAACGGTTCGTCGTGCTTTAAGACTTGAACAGGATTAAGTGAAGATAACCACTGCTTAACAACACTATCTTCGACTTGAATTTCTAGTGCTTCTTGATCATCGACGGTATAACCCATCGCTTTAAGAAGTTTGATTTTGGTATCATCGCTTACTGTCGCCGGTTTTCCCCAAGCGTCTACGAATGCAGACTCTATTCCTCGGGACGCCACTAAACCTTCAATTAACTCGCTCATGTAATTTATCCTAATTTTCGGTCTCAAGCGTGTTGATGCACCAAAAAAATTTGTTAGCGTTTTTGTTACATTTTTTCGTGACGTATTTTCGTGACGTATTTTCTGTAACGTAACTTTTTGAAAAAACAATATTGATTAAGCATTATTCAATAAATCCGGCGCTTAGGGTATTGAATACGTTTGCATAGGTATATTAGCTCGAAAAACTGTAATTAAACAACAAATACTGATATAACTTTGCAATACACCCACTTTTGATCAATAATTTTTGTAATTTTATTTCAAACAATGAATTTACATTTTAACAGAGGTTTCTCATGGCTATTAATGTCGGTATAAATGGTTTCGGTAGGATTGGTCGATTGGTCTTGCGAGCTGCAGTAACACGCGATGATATAAATGTAGTAGCGATCAACGACTTATTGGATTTAGATTACATCGCATACATGTTTAAATATGACTCTACGCATGGCCGATTCAATGGAACTGTTGAAGTTAAAGACGGGAAGCTAATTGTAAATGGCAAAGCGATTCGAGTCACGGCTGAAAAAAATCCTGAAAATTTAGCATGGAACGAGGTCGATGCTGATGTAGTTGTCGACGCGACAGGCTTATTTCTTACTAAAGAAACGGCTGAAAAGCATATTGTAGCGGGTGCAAAGAAAGTTGTTTTATCGGCTCCCTCTAAAGACGATACACCTATGTTTGTTATGGGTGTTAACCATAATGAATATGCTGGGCAAACTATCGTTTCAAATGCGTCTTGTACCACAAACTGTCTAGCCCCTATCGCAAAAGTGTTAAACGATGAGTTTGGTATTAAAGATGGCTTAATGACCACTGTGCATGCGATGACAGCGACGCAGAAAACTGTAGACGGTCCTTCATTGAAAGATTGGCGCGGAGGACGCGGTGCATCACAGAACATCATACCGTCATCTACAGGAGCAGCTAAAGCCGTTGGTAAAGTAATACCGGAGTTAAATGGTAAACTGACAGGCATGGCGTTTAGAGTACCAACAGCAAACGTGTCAGTTGTTGACCTAACGGTTAACCTTGAAAAACCAGCAAGTTATGAGCGTATTTGTGAAGTAATGAAAGCTGCCTCTGAGGGGTCGCTAAAAGGTGTACTAGGTTACACTGAAGATGCCGTTGTTTCACAAGATTTTATCGGCGACACATTGTCCAGTATTTTTGATGCAAAAGCAGGTATCTCTCTTACTGATACATTCGTGAAAGTAGTCTCTTGGTACGATAATGAAGTTGGTTATTCGAATCGCGTTTTGGATTTGGTTTCCCATATCTCAAAATAAACTGTTCCGAAGTAAAGCACTTTTGAATAAGGCACTTCTGATTAAAAGTACTTCTAAAGAAAGTGATTCGAAATAATGTGATTGCTTATTAAGACCAAACGAAAAGTAATGTACTATATGTCAAAGACGGCCCTGCGCCGTCTTTTTTGTTTTTATAATCATGATTCACTGTTTAAGGCCAAACTATGTATACGTTTAAAGGTAATAGCTATCGTTCAGTTGCAAGCGGCACAAGGGGGAAGCTAAGTACATTACAGATCAGCAATGAACATTGTAAGGCTGAGATATCACTGTTTGGCGCGCATCTACTCAGTTTCATTCCATGTGCGGATAACATAGATCGTTTATGGGTGAGCCCTTCTGCTATTTATGACAAAAGCAAACCAATTCGCGGTGGTGTTCCGATTTGTTGGCCGTGGTTTGGACCGATGTACCCCTACTCTGAAAAAAGCAGCGAAACAATCCCAGCACATGGCTTTGTCCGAACCCAAGATTGGCATCTCGTTGAAATTGTAGAAAGCTCTACAGAGACTCGCATTACACTACAGCCTACTCAGCTTGGTTTATACGAATTCTCAGAGCACTTGTCAGTAAGCTTAGTCATTTCATTCTCAGACAAATGTAGCTTAAAGCTAATTACAGAGAATAACAGCCTTGAGCCTGCAAAAATTACCGCGGCTTTACATACCTATTTCAATATTACTGACATTAACAGGACAAGCATCCAAGGAATTGAGGGCAAGTATATTGATCAAACTAAGAATGGCACTGTAACCGAACAATCCTTACCTTACTCAATTAATGATGAAACCGACAGAATTCATTTGCAAGACCAAAGCAATCAGTTTAATGAGATCGAAGTTAAGGGCGCTCAAACAACTATAAATATAGCTCAACAAGGTCATGACTCAGTGGTGGTTTGGAACCCGTGGGCTGAAAAAAGTAAATCAATGTTGGATATGGGACAAGATGCTTATTTGAGTATGCTGTGTGTTGAAGCGTCAATTACGCAAGGTCTTATTGTAGAGGGGAAACAGCAACACTCGTTGATTCAGGTTATTTCCTAGAGAGGCAAATTTTCTGAGGAAAGCTGATAGATAAAAGTGCGCAAGGATCGTTGCGCACTCTCATTGACTAAACGTTGACAGCTTGCTTTGCCAATTCAGTAATCGTTGACCACTGTTTGTTTTCAATAGCATCATTCGGCGCTAACCATGAACCACCGCAACATCTAACATTGGGTAATGCTAAATAGTCTTTGTAGTTGCTAGGGCTAATACCGCCTGTAGGACAAAATGCAATATCAGGGAATGGGCCGCCAATAGACTTCAAAGCATTCACACCGCCAGCCGCTTCTGCAGGGAAAAACTTAAGATGTGAGTAACCGGCATCTTTAGCGGTCATTAAGTCAGAGATATTCGAAACACCAGGAATAAGTGGGATAGTTCCCTCTTGCCCTGCTTTCAACAAGTCTGCAGTTAGACCAGGGCTAATAGCGAATTTCGCACCGGCCTCCGTTACTGCTTTTAGTTGTTCACGATTAGTGACTGTCCCAGCGCCAATATAAGCGTCGGGTAGTTCACGTGCAATGGTACGAATAACATCCATTGCAGCGTCTGTTCGCAAGGTAACTTCTAATACATTAATACCACCTGCCATAAGAGCTTTGGCAATAGGAACAGCATCTTCAACATTTTCAATTACGAGAACAGGCACAACCGGTCCTTGCTTAAAAATCTCTTCTGAGGAAATGGTCCAGTTATTCATCATCAATCATTCTCTTTTGTTTGTTGTAATAAATAGGCTAACGCGCCTAGTAAACCGTGATCGGGTTCATTAATTAAATAAGTTGGGATATTTTGTACGTATCCAGCAAAATTGCCTTTGTCTTCGAACTTTTTACGAAACTCGCTGTTCACAAAGAATTCGCCCAAACGTGACGCAACGCCTCCACCGATAAACACACCACCCGTAGTGCAAAGATTTAATGCGAGGTTTCCTGCAAAACTGCCCATCACACGACAGAACTGTTGAACGGCTTTTACGCACCTTGGGTTTGTATAATCTAAGGCATGTTTCGTAATTTCGGCTGGCTCGCTGAACTCCGGAGTAAATCCCTCATGCAGGGAAATTGCATTGTAAATATTAACAATGCCACGTCCAGATAGAAGTTCCTCGGCAGGCACACGACCTAGTTTCGATTTAATATAACGCCAAACAATAAGATCTTGCTCATCATTTGGTGCGAAGTCGACATGACCCCCCTCGCCGTCTAAGGTCTGCCATCCGGTATTTGTCCAAGTAAGGTGTTCAACACCTAATCCCGTGCCAGGGCCAAATACGGCAATATTACCTTTAGCTTCCGGCGAACCAGAACCAATTTGAATTAATTGTTGGCTACTTAACGTAGGTAATGAATGAGCTACGGCAGAAAAGTCGTTAATAACGAGTAGTTTTTCTAGCTGCAGTTCATCCTGTAGTGCCTTTTTTGAAAATGCCCAGGTGTGATTTGTCATCTTGACTAAATCATTGTTCACAGGGCAAGCAATCGCAATACAGCCACTATCGAAGTTTTCAACTTTAACATCACGCGCAAATTGATTGATTGCGTCTGTAATAGTGTCAAATTGATTGCACAAATACTTTGTGATTTTTTGCAAGCTACCGTTTTCTACCAAGGCCAAACGAATATTTGTACCACCCACATCAGCAACGAACATCTTCTTCATATTGCTTACTCTTGTTCAAAGAATAATGAACACGCGCCCTGTTCAGCGCCTGTAAGTGAAGCTCGCATGCCGCCGAACATCTCTCTGCCCATACCAACATGACTGCTACTTAAGTCAGCTTTTGCAAATTCACGAGACGCTAATTCAGCATCATCTACGTGCAAAGTAAACTGACCCGACGACGTATCCAACTCAATGATGTCGCCATCTTTAATTTTTGCTATTAAGCCACCTTTGTATGCTTCAGGTGTAAGGTGGATTGCTGCAGGCACTTTACCCGAGGCACCAGACATACGGCCATCCGTAACTAAGGCGACTTTAAAGCCTTTGTCTTGCAATACTCCCAATGGCGGAGTTAAACGATGCAGTTCTGGCATACCAATAGCTGCGGGGCCTTGGAAGCGCACTACTACGATACAATCTTTGTTTAAATCACCATCGTTGAAGGCTTTATCCAATGCATATTGATCTTCAAAAACAACCGCAGGTGCTTTTATGTAGCAGTTTGGATCACGTAATGCCGATGTTTTCATCACTGCACGTCCAATATTGCCCTCTAATACCGATAAACCGCCATCCGGTTTGAAGGGTTCGGCGACTGTCGCTAATACCGTTTTATCAAGAGATTCTTTGGGTCCGTCGACCCATGACAATTCACCGTCACGTAGCACAGGTTCTTTTGTATATTGCTCCAAACCTCTTCCACATATCGTATTCACGTCATTGTGCAGAAGACCAACATCTAATAGCTGTTTGAATAACAGGCTCATGCCGCCAGCAGCTGTGAAGTGGTTAATGTCAGCCGAGCCGTTAGGATAAATCCGGGTTAGTAGCGGAGTGGCTTTAGAGAGATCAGAGAAATCATCCCAATTAATAATCAGTCCTGCAGCTCTCGCTACAGCGACTAAGTGCATTGTATGATTAGTAGAGCCACCCGTAGCAAGTAGCGCAACGATACCGTTTACCATTGCTTTCGCATCAACGATATGACCAATTGGCATATAGTTGTCGCCCAAGTCTGTCAAACGAGTTGCTTGAACGGAAGCAGCTTTCGTTAGTGCATCACGCAAAGGTGTGCCTGGGTTGACGAATGATGCACCAGGTAAATGCAGTCCCATAACTTCGACGACAAGTTGGTTACTATTCGCCGTGCCATAAAATGTACAAGTACCCGCAGAATGATAAGACTGAGATTCAGCCTCAAGGAGTTCATCACGCCCTACTTTGCCTTCCGCATATGCTTGACGTACTCGTGCTTTTTCTTTATTCGGTAAACCTGATGGCATTGGGCCGGCTGGCACAAACACCGTTGGCAAATGCCCGAAACTCAATCCACCCAACAATAAGCCAGGAACAATCTTGTCGCAGATACCTAACATAATCGTAGCGTCAAACATGTTGTGGGATAAGGCGATTCCTGCCCCCATCGCAATGTTGTCGCGGCTCATCAAGCTAAGTTCCATACCCGCATTGCCTTGAGTAACACCATCACACATTGCCGGAACGCCGCCTGCAAATTGTGCAACACTGCCTACTTCTTTAATTGCTTGTTTAATTTTTTGTGGATACGTTTCGTATGGCTGATGAGCTGATAGCATGTCATTGTATGAAGATATGATTGCTACGTTCGCTTTTATCATGCTACGTAAATCAGATTTATCTTCTGTATTACAAGCAGCAAAACCATGCGCCAAATTGCCACAAGACAGGGCTCCTCTCAGCGGGCCTTGCTTGCGTGCTCTTTCAATTTTGTCTAAATAAGCTTTTCTTGTTTCTTTGCTGCGCTCAATAATTCGTTGAGTGACTTCTTCAATAATTGGATTCATTTTTCTCTCCTAAGGCGCCCACATCAACTCGACTTCAGTGTTATCGCACACCGCTTTTATCGGTTTTTCCAATGCTGTGGAGTGTGATAAGGCATGTTCAAGAACCTCACGCTTTTTGTGTCCGGTAAGGTGCAAGAACACGTGCTTGCTGTTAACTAAAGCGCGCAAAGTTAGTGACATACGCTGATGTGGTGCGGTTGTCGGTTGTGTCGCAATGAAAGTTTGCGTGGAATTTAAGTCTAGCCCCGCTTCTATTTGCGCGGAGCATGGGAACAATGAGGCTGTATGACCGTCCTCTCCCATACCAAGAATAACAATATCAAATGGTGGCCCAACTTTGCTGAAAGTAGCGCTCAACTGCTCTACTGCATTTTCAGCATTATCATGTGCAGTTTTCAAGGGAATAAAATTGGCGCTTGCAGCTTTGTCTTGTAGTAAAACTTCTCTCACCAACTTTTCATTACTGGCTGCATCACTTGGCGAAACCCAGCGCTCGTCGGCCAAAGTAATATTCACTTTCGACCAATCAATAGAGCGAACTGCTAAGGCCTTGAATAAAGGCAAAGGTGTACTACCTCCGCTCACCACAAGGCTGGCAACGCCATTCTCGCTTATGGATTGCTTTAATGTATCGGCGATCCTCTGACTGAATACAGTCACAAGCTCACTTGCTGAATTAAAAATTGTTGTTTTTAAGCTCATCGTTAGCCCTTATTTACGCTTAGTTCTGCTTTCGTACCAAGAGCGTTCTTCTCTTGCTAACAATGCAATTGACGAAACGGGTCCCCATGTTCCGGCTTGATAGCTAGCTGGCGGCTCATTGCTTGCGTCCCAAGCTGAGCGAATCGAATCGACCCAATGCCAGGCTTGTTCGATCTCATCTCTGCGCACAAACAAAGCTTGGTTACCGATCATCACTTCTAATAATAGCTTCTCGTAGGCATCCGCGATGCGTTTTGACTCAAATTCTTCAGAGAAACTTAAATTAAGTTTAGATTTCTGTAAGTCCATCGAACCTGTGCTCGTCAAACCTGGTACTTTATTCATTACCGTAATTTCAACGCCTTCATCAGGTTGCAAGCGAATGACGAGTTTATTTTGCGGCAAAGTGTTAAAACTACCGCTGAACAAATTATGAGGCTGGCGCTTAAAGTAGATAACAACTTCACTGGTTTTATTGGGTAAACGCTTGCCGGTTCTTAAATAAAACGGCACACCCGCCCAACGCCAGTTATCAATTTCAGCTTTAATAGCAACAAAAGTTTCAGTTGTACTTTTCTGATTGGCATCTGGCTCTTCAAGGTAACCCGGCACTTCTTCACCACGCACAAAGCCAGAAACATACTGACCTCTTACTGTTTTTTCAGCTACGTTGGCAGAGTTTATCGGACGCAAAGCTTTAAGTACTTTAAGCTTCTCATCACGAATACTGTCAGCGTCTAGGGTGGTCGGTGGCTCCATCGCTACAAGCGTTAGAATTTGAAGTAAGTGGTTTTGCACCATATCTCGCATTTGACCTGCATCATCGAAGTAGCCCCAGCGGCCTTCAATTCCTACTGACTCAGCAACACTAATCTGCACATGATCGATACAGTTATGATCCCAGTTTGTTGCAAAAATACTGTTTGCAAAACGTAAGGCGATCAAATTTAAAACGGTTTCCTTTCCTAAATAGTGATCAATTCGATAAATTTGTTTCTCAGTAAAGTATTCAGCAACTTGCTCATTGATGACTTTGGATGACGCTAAATCGTGACCAATTGGCTTTTCTAATACAACTCTGACGCTATCATCAATCACATTTGCGGCTTTCATGCCTTGGCAAATATCACCATACAGAGATGGAGGTGTCGCAAAATAGCAAACCATTGTTCTTAATACATCAACATGTTCACAAAGCTTAGAATAATCTTTCGCTTTTTTCATATCGATTTGAACGCAATCTAAACGCACTTCAAACCGCTTCCACGTATCTTTGCACAAGGGTTCATCTAAAAATTTAGTAATATTGCTCTTAACTTCAGAAATATAGTCAGCCAACGACATCTCGTTGCGTGCTACACCTATTATCTTTGTACCTTCGTTTAGCAGATTTGCTTTTTCGAGTTGGTAAAGTGAAGGTAGTAATTTGCGTCTCGCTAAGTCACCAAGGGTGCCAAATAAAACGAAATCAATGGGTTCGTAACCTGTAGAAGTTACCCCTGTATCTGTACTCATAGAAGCCTCTTTGCATTCTTGTCATGCAACATTGTTATTATAGACAGGTATTTATGACCTATAGTAAACAACAAATGTAGTAATATTACAACCAGTTCAAAAACAAAAACATAAAGTCTTTAGTAAATTTAGAGGGATCCATTTAAATTTACATTTGATCAATTCATGACTCATCTAACATTCAAGAGAAGTGTTTATTTATAACAGCTATAGTCTACTTCACTAACACTTTTATCGAATCACTTAAGTAGAATAAGATTGGAAGCGAATCAATAAAATCAATTTTATTTCAAATTTCAATCTGATTTATTATTGTCAAAAACTTACAACATAAATGACAAACGCTAAAAAAAATCGTAGTATTATTACAGTTTAACTTGTCACATGCGTGAAAACTGATCTTTCGATCGTCTTGAAACGCAATAGAAACAACAAAGAGAGCCAATAAAAAGACTCTTTAGCGAGACAAAATTAATGAACATACTTGAAAAGATCACGCGTCAAAAAACGGATTTTAGTAAATCAGAGAAGAAAGTAGCTGAAGTGATTCTGGCAAACCCGCAAGTTGCGATTCACTCCTCAATTGCAACATTAGCGAAAATGTCCAATGTAAGTGAGCCAACAGTCAACCGCTTTTGCAGAAGACTCGACACAAAGGGTTACCCCGACTTTAAGCTTCATCTAGCACAAAGCCTCGCAAACGGTACACCATACGTAAACCGTCACGTCGATGAATTTGATAGCCCTGCCGAATATACAAATAAGATTTTTGAATCCACAATGGCGTCTTTGGAAGTCGCACGGCAGTCTATAGACATCCCTACGGTGAATCGCGTTGTTGATCTTTTAACCCAAGCAAAGAAAATCTCATTCTTTGGCATGGGGGCCTCTTCTTCAGTTGCACACGATGCGCTTAATAAGTTTTTCAGGTTCAATGTTCCTGTCGTTTATTTCGAAGATACGCTGATGCAGCGAATGAGCTGTATGAATTGTACTGAGGAAGATGTCGTTGTTTTGATATCCCATACGGGACGAACAAAAAGTCTGGTAGAAATAGCACAAATTGCTAGAGCTAATGACGCGGTAGTCGTTGGCATCACTTCCGCCGGTAGCCCATTGAGTAAAGAGTGTAGTTATGTCTTGTCACTTGCTGTGCCGGAGGATACTGACTTGTATATGCCAATGGCCTCTCGCATCGCGCAATTAACACTTATAGATGTATTAGCGACAGGTTTCACCCTCCGTCGCGGTAACAAATTTAGAGAAAATTTGAAGAAAGTAAAGGATACCCTTCGAGGTAGCCGCTTTACTAAAACTGAAATTTAATAGCAGTCCCTATCCACAACAATAATAGAGTAAAGATATGTCGCGCAGAACAAAAATATTAGCCACGCTTGGACCAGCAACTGATACACAAGAAACAATTGAAGCTATTATCGAAGCTGGAGCAAACGTTGTTAGAATGAATTTCTCGCATGGAAATGCTCAGGACCACATTGAACGCGCAAACAAAGTAAGAGCCGCGGCGAAGAAACTAAATAAATATGTAGCCATTTTAGGTGACCTTCAGGGTCCAAAAATTCGTGTGTCACGATTTGTAGATTCTTCGGTAAACCTAGAGCTTGGCCAAACATTTACCTTAGACGCGGAACTTGAAGTCAATGCTGGTACAAATGAAGTTGTTGGTATTGACTACAAAGCCCTACCCGATGATGTAAGTGAAGGTGATTTATTATTATTAGATGACGGCCGTATTCAACTTAGTGTAACTCGGGTTGAGGGACGCAAAGTGATCACTACCGTTACTGTCGGTGGCAAACTCTCCAATAATAAAGGCATTAATCGCCAAGGTGGTGGTTTATCTGCCGAAGCGCTCACCGACAAAGATAAACGCGATATACTCACAGCGGCAGAAATTGGTGTAGATTATCTAGCGGTATCCTTCCCACGCACAGGCGCTGATCTCGATTATGCAAGAGAGCTTGCTGTTGCAGCTGGTTCAAACGCAAAAATTTGCGCCAAAGTTGAACGTGCCGAAACCGTTGCTAGTGAAGCTGCTATGGACGATATCATTCTAGCATCAGATGCAGTGATGGTTGCTCGCGGTGATTTAGGCGTTGAAATTGGTGACGCTGAGCTTGTTGGCGTGCAAAAGAAACTAATTTCACGTTCAAGACAATTGAATCGTGTTGTGATTACGGCAACGCAAATGATGGAATCGATGATTGAAAGCCCGATGCCAACTCGCGCCGAAGTAATGGATGTAGCGAACGCAGTACTCGATGGCACAGACGCCGTAATGCTATCGGCTGAAACGGCTGCAGGTAAATACCCTGTCGAAACAGTGAAAGCCATGTCCAGAGTATGCGAGGGAGCTGAATCACATCCGAGTGTTCAGATTTCAAAACACCGCTTAGAAGAGTTTTTTAAAGATGTAAGTGAAACAACGGCAATGGCTGCTGTATACGCTGCAAATCATTTACCGACGATTAAAGCGATTGTTGGCTTAACAGAAAGCGGCACGACGCCAAAACTAATGTCGAGAATAACAACTTCACTGCCAATCATTGCGATGTCACGACACGCTGCCACTCTTAATATGATGGCGCTTTATCGCGGTGTCATTCCACTGTACTTTGATTCGACTAAAAGCCTACCGGGTTCACTTACAACGGATGTTATCAATGTACTAAAAGAATCTGGTCTTTTACAAAGTGGCGATCAAGTTATATTGACCTATGGCGATCGAATGGAAACTGTTGGTGCGACAAACGCCTGCAAAATTGTCACTCTGGATTAGCAACAAGTTTGAGTGATAAGACATTTACCCAGTGGGCGTTTCACGCCCACAAGACATTTAAATCAATATTTATTCCCAAACGTCGAAATACTCAGCACTCTCTCGCTGAGGTTTCGGCATGGTTTTAAGTTTGCTGCTACCTAAGTAAAGGAAGCCAAGAATTTCATCTTGATCAAAACATGAAAAAGCTTCTTTCACGACCTTATCTTGTGCATAACTTCCAGTACGCCAAACGCCCTGAAAACCTTGAGCGACAGCTGCCATTTGCATGCTATGAACCGCACAGGCTGTTGATGCGACTTGCTCAACCCATGGCACTTTGTCATTTTCTTTGTATTTACATATAGCAACAATCACCATCGGTGCTCTAAGAGGCAGTTGCACGGCTCGGTCGACGACTGCTTGCTCATAACCCGCATTAATAGCAGCTTGTTCAAAAACTTCACCTAACTTAACAAGCCCTTTGCCTTTGCAGACGACAAATTTCCACGGAGTTAGGCATCGATGATCGGGGGCTCGTAATGCTGCTTGCATTATATTCTCCAACACATCCCCTTCTGGCGCTGGCTCAGTTAGTCGTGGCTGAGAACTTCTATTTAATAGCAGATCTAAAGCTTGCATAATGGGCTCCTAAAAAAACGACAAACACATAGAAAAAGTAAGTAATTGAAGGCTAGATTAATAGCCTAAAGCACAGTTCTACATGTAATTAAAAACAGTTACTATATAATTAAGCAGATACTATACATTGATGTTCTTCAATGCAATGTACACCCTCACGATAAACATCGACCAGAAAAAAAGGTAGTATGCTGGAACAAGCTATGTAGACAATATCAATGCAGAAGCAAACAAAAAGTAGACCACTTCAAAATATCATGCGTAAACATGCCAAGGCGGAGTCGATTCAAAGGCGCCAAAGTGCGTTGTTGATGTGCTTTGCCGAAAACGATCACAAACGTATCGCTGAGTTGTTACAAACATGGATAAGTGAAGAAATTGAACAAACACGCTGAGTAAGCGTATTGAGTAAGCACTTTGAACAAGCACATTGAGAGGGAAATTATTTAGTTAGTTTTAGTCGGTAACAAACAATTACATTTAAACATTTTCGTTTTTCATCTTGATTCGATATTATCGAAAATGAAGGAAACTATAAGGTAAATTAATCATATGTCAGAAAAAAAGAGTTGGACTAAGTCGTTTTTCGTGGGTTCTTGGAACGTTCTCAACTTTACTCGCAAGTTCATTTTGAACGTCATCTTCTTCATAATCCTCATTGCAATTCTAATCGGAATAAGTAATTCAGGTGGCGAAAAAGCAGTCGTACCAAATAGCAGCGCGCTAGTGCTAAATTTGAATGGTAATTTAGTGATTGAACAAACCTATATCGACCCAGCTGAAAAATTTGCGGCCGAAGCTTTTGGTCAAGGAAATGATAATCCTGAAATTCTTGTCAGAGATTTAGTTAAAGTCATCAATAACGCGAAAGAAGATAAGCGCATTAAAGCGATCGTATTAAAGCTTGGAGGCTTAACTGGTGGCGGCTTGGACAAAATGCGTTTAGTCGCTGAAGCGATAACTGACTTTAAAACAGCCGGTAAACCTGTTTATGCAATGGGTGACTACTACGGTCAAAACCAGTACTACTTGGCTGCTTACGCAGATAACCTTTACTTAAACCCAATGGGCGGTTTAATCATTGAAGGTTATGGTCGTTACAATATGTACTATAAAGAAGGTTTAGAAAAATTACGTGCTTCTGTACATGTATTTAAAGTGGGTAAATTTAAATCGGCTGTAGAACCTTTTTTGCGCAATGATATGTCCCCAGAAGCGAGATTAGCGAATGAAGTATGGCTGAATGAACTCTGGTCACAGTATAAAACTGATGTTGCTACTGCTCGTAACATGGATATGAATAATTTCGATGAAAAATTAGACCAACTTATTCCAAAGTTTGCTGCCGTGAAGGGCGATTTTGCAGAATATGCGCTACAAAATGGTTGGATAGACGGACTAAAATCTCGAGATGAATTTAGAGAAGAAATGATTGAACTTCTAGGCTCTGCAGATAATAAAGATGGTTACAACACAATCAGCTATAACAAATATTTGGATTTAATTACGCCTAAAATTGCATTACCTGAATCTTCAAAAGATAAAGTCGCTATCGTCGTTGCCAAAGGAACTATTTTAGATGGTAATCAAAAGGCTGGTACGATTGGTGGTGATAGCACAGCAGCCTTGTTGCGTGATGCACGATTGAACGACAAGGTGAAAGCCGTTGTATTACAAGTTGATTCTGGTGGCGGCAGTGCATTTGCTTCTGAGGTGATTCGTAAAGAAATTGACTTGATTAAAGCCGCTGGTAAACCGGTTGTTGCATCAATGGCAACCTATGCGGCATCAGGCGGCTATTGGATATCTGCGAGTGCAGATGAAATCTTTGCTGAGCCAAGCACCGTTACAGGCTCAATTGGTATATTCGGTATGATGACTACCTTTGAGAATTCCTTAGAGTATATTGGAGTTAGAACTGATGGTGTGGGTACAACCGAGTTGACAGGTATCGGTCCTACCACTGGATTATCTGACGGTGTTAAACAGATTATTCAAATGAATATTGAGCGCGGATATGAGCGTTTTATCAACTTAGTTGCGACTGAGCGTGGCATGAGTACTGAGGACGTTGATAAGATTGCTCAAGGTAGAGTTTGGATCGGCACGCAAGCATTAGAATTAGGTTTAGTTGATAAACTTGGTGATCTGCAGGACGCTATTGAGTCTGCGGCTGCACTAGCTGAGTTGGAAGACTACGACACTAAATATATTGTAAGAGAGTTATCGGAAAAAGAATTGTTCTGGCAGAATTTGTTAAACAGTTCAGCGTCGATGCTTTCTGGTTTAGATATCGAGCCAAAAACAAGTGCGTTCCAAGAAATCTTGTCGAAAGTCGATGCAGATTTAAAGCAATTCACTCAACTAAATGACCCAATGGCATCTTACGCCATGTGTCTTGAGTGCAGTGTTAATTAATATTCTGTTTTTCTTATCAAGCCGCTTTTGCTAGTTGTGGCTCGTTGCAAGAGAACTTAAAATAGTGAGAATAAATGGACAGTTTCGACTGTCCATTTTTTTATACCTAACGTAAAATATCAATATGACTGAAACAGAACTATTTGATACAGCTAATGCGGTGACGGTCGCAAGTTTTAAACTTGCGGAAGACTACTTTAAGACCGCCTTCACACTCCCCACAATTGCTCTAAATCAAAGAGGCAAAATTGCTGGAAGTGCCCATCTGCAAAAGAATCTTATTAAACTAAATAAACAGCTTTTCATTGAAAATATTGAAGAGTTTAAGCGCCAAGTCATCCCCCATGAAGTTGCACACTTAGTTTGCTTTCAAAAATTTGGAAAGGTAAAACCACATGGCTCAGAATGGAAAAGTGTCATGCGTGCCGTCTTTAAACTAGATGCTGCGGTGACTCACAAGCTCGATGTTGCCAGTGTTGGTATGAGGGAGTTTTCATATCAATGTGAATGCCCTGAGCTCATTAAACTCAGCGCAGTACGGCACAACAAAGTAAAAAAAGGCAAACAACAGTATCGTTGCCAAAAATGCAAGACTGTCTTATTACCAAGTTGAAATGACAACTGCTTAAGGTGCTTCATCACCTAATGAGCAATAGCGTTTAGTGAATGGCAGAGCTTGGTTAATGGCAGAGCTTGGTGAGTAGCAGAGCTTGGTGAATGGCAGAGTTCGGTGAGTAGCAAAGTTTGCTGAATAACAGAGTTAAATTATTAGCAATGCTTAAACATGACCAGCAACTCTCAATAAGTACTTGCGCTTGACTATTTCTAAAAGTAGATAATAAAACTAGTTCATAGCCCTAGAATAAATGCTTCGTAAACGCTTTATCTAATTCAGAAAATGCAGTGCGTAGTAACATTGCCAATTCTTGAAAACGAGGTTCCCTCTTTTGGCTCTCTAGTGCACAACCCTGCTGTTGCATTTTTTGGTAAATCTCTTGATACCAAGCTTTCATCGCAGGCGGAAGTATTTTTTGCGAGCGAAAACCGAGCCATAAAAGACCTTGCACTGGTAAACTCAAAAAGAAAATCCCAAGCGTGAGGGCCTGTGGAAGTTGTGAAGTTCCGATGAAATGAAGTTGCACAGCAACCGTTAAAACCGCGAGAGCAGGCATTACCTTAAAGCCAAATTTAGTTGCAGCAATAATTCGGCACTCAGGAAAAAGGCCATACAGTTGCTTTTGCATAGGCCAAGAGTCCATATATCTCTGGCCTTGCTGAATAATTTGAGGAACTTGCTTCGTCATGTCTCTCACCGATTTAAAACTAAATCCGACCTACTGCGTATAGTAGCATAAAAAAGAACCAATTCGTTCTTAAAGTAAGAAAACCAGATGAAAACAATGACAGATATTGTCATTAAGCATGGAGGCTTTCCTAAGTTAAGTTTATACTCCTGCTCATATACACAAAGATCAATGTTGAATTGAATTAAAGCGTCCCAATATTGATTACAACTAAAAAGAAGTTTTTCGGAGATTTACATGTCAGAAACCAGACACGTACCCTTGCTAATACTAGGGTCTGGACCAGCAGGCTATTCAGCAGCTGTGTACGCCGCGAGAGCAAATTTAAATCCAGTATTATTGACAGGCATTCAACAAGGCGGTCAACTAACAACAACAACTGATGTTGAAAACTGGCCAGGCGATCCTGAAGGCCTAACCGGCCCAGCATTGATGGACCGTATGCAAAAGCATGCTGAAAAGTTTGATACTGAGATTATTTTCGATCATATCAATACCACCGATTTGACTAAACGTCCTTTCACTCTAACGGGTGATCAAGGCACTTATACATGTGATTCCTTAATCATATGCACAGGTGCATCAGCCAAATACCTTGGTTTGCCATCTGAAACAGCGTTTATGGGTAAAGGCGTTTCAGCTTGCGCTACTTGTGATGGCTTCTTCTATAGAAATCAGAAAGTCGCAGTTGTTGGTGGTGGTAATACAGCGGTTGAAGAAGCGCTTTATCTATCTAATATTGCTTCTGAAGTGCATGTTATTCATCGCAGAGAATCATTTAGAAGTGAAAAAATTCTTGCCGATCGATTAATGGAAAAAGCCAAGAATGGCAACGTCGTTTTACACCTAAATAAAGAGCTTGATGAAGTTCTTGGTGACGACATGGGCGTAACTGGCATCAACATAAAAGATACGCAAACTGGCGATATTTCTAAAGTAGATGTGATGGGCTTATTCATCGCAATCGGTCATTCACCAAACACCGGTATCTTTGAAGGCCAGTTAGAAATGAAAGATGGCTATATTAAAGTTAAAAGTGGCTTGGAAGGCAATGCAACACAAACAAGTGTTGAAGGCGTTTTTGCTGCAGGTGACGTTAGTGATCATGTTTATAGACAAGCCATTACTTCAGCTGGTACAGGCTGCATGGCCGCACTTGATGCAGAAAAGTTCTTGGATGCCCAGTAGTCGTCTTTGTCAGTTTATATATGCGGTAACTCAAAGAGAGTTGCCGTATGCTTGAACTGTTCAAACTTGATCATACCAATCGCTTCCCCACCGTCGACTTCGCATTAATAGAGCCTAACGGCTTATTAGCTTATGGTGGGGATCTCTCACCAACTCGTCTAATAAACGCCTACGAATCGGGTATTTTCCCATGGTTTGGCGAAGATGATCCCTATCTTTGGTGGTCACCTGATCCAAGAGGCATATTAGAGCTTGAAAAATTTCACGCTTCAAAAAGTCTACTTAAAACTATTAAAAACGCGCAATATCATGTCACGCTTAATAACAACTTTTTAGGCGTCATTCACCAATGCGCAAAAATACCGAGAAAAGCAACAGGTCTTGGGCACGTTGGCGAAACGAGTCATCTCACGTGGATTACTGAAGAGATGATTAACGCGTATATCAAACTGCACGAAGCTGGCTACGCCCAATCAATCGAGGTTTGGCATAAAGAAGCACTCATTGGTGGACTCTATGGTGTCACAATTGGTGGCGTCTTCTGTGGAGAGTCAATGTTCCACACAAAAACGGATGCCTCAAAAGTAGCATTATTTGCTTTAGTCCAACATATGCGTAAGTATGAGATGGCGTTTATAGACTGCCAAATGGAAACCCCTCACTTAAGCAGTTTAGGCTGTGAAACAATGCCGAGAGAAAAATTTATCTCACGTTTAGAAGTCAGTAAAAACCTCCATGTAGCCAATGAAGTATGGCGACCTCAATCTTTAAGTGAGTTAATTTGAAATTCGGTATTACCCAACAATTCGACTGCAACTACTTAGATGATCGACAAGAGCAGCTCTTAGTTTGTGTCGAACCCGCCATCGTTCTTAAAAGTACTTTTTCCGATTTAACGGAGCATGGATTTCGCCGCAGTGGTGAACAGATATACCGCCCGCAGTGTGTCAGTTGCAATGAATGCCAATCGATTAGAGTTTTGGCTCGGGCACACAAACCAAGCAAAAGTCAAAAACGCGTATTGTCCAAAAACAGTGATATTGAATTAAAAATCAGTGATGAAAACAAGCCTGAGTATTATTTGCTTTACGAAAAGTATGTAAACGAAATCCATTCTGACGGCAGTATGTTTCCCGCTTCACCGGAGCAATACTATGGTTTTGTTGATTGCGAATGGCAACGCCCCTTATTTTTAGAAGCTTATCTGGATGATGAACTCATCGGCGTAGCTGTCACAGATAAACTCAATCAAGGCTACTCTGCCCTTTATACGTTTTTTGAACCAAGCTTGAGCAAACGCTCTCTTGGTATCTTTTTTATACTAAAGCAAATTCAACTAACAGCAGATGAAAATCTACCTTACTTGTATCTAGGCTACCAAGTTGATGCGTGTAAGAAAATGAATTACAAACAGAACTTTTACCCGCATGAGCGATTCTTCGATAATAAGTGGCATTTATCTGTAAAAAAAGCATGAAACTCTTTACATACCAATGCATATGAGTTAACTTCTGCGCGGCAAAATATTGACTAACAAATTGAGGTTATTGCTTTAGATGGCAAAAGAAGATTGTATTGAAATGGAAGGTACTGTGTTAGATACACTTCCAAACACCATGTTCCGAGTTGAATTGGAAAATGGTCACGTAGTGACTGCGCATATTTCAGGTAAAATGCGTAAAAACTATATCCGTATATTAACTGGTGACAAAGTTACCGTTGAGATGACTCCATACGACCTAAGTAAAGGCCGTATCATCTACAGAGCGCGTTAATAGACTAACTAAGACGTTTAGCTGTCGGGTATATACTTAATATCATTTGCACTATGAATAATTCGCACTCTGATTCACCAACTGAATGGTTTGCAACTTTTTCGTGACGCTACCGCAATTAAAACGCTTGGTCTAAAACGACTCTCTCTTGTCATAACCTTATGTTGTGAAGTAAACAAGAAAAAAGTTTCAACAAAAAACCGCCTTTCGGCGGTTTTTTAATATAGCTTTGATGGAAGCTTTTTTATTTTCATTGAAAACGAAAACTAAGCTTCCGTCTTCGCCTTAGTTACCGGCACATAGTCAAAGGTTAAAGCATCTTTGCTGAAGTCGACTTTCACTTCCCCACCATTGCTTAATTTCCCGAACAATAGCTCAGACGCCAGTTCTTTTTTCAGTTTTTCCTGAATAATGCGAGCCATCGGTCTTGCTCCCATCGACTTATCATAGCCTTTCTTCGCTAACCAATTACGGGCTTTTTCTGACACTTCTAAAGAAACACCTTTCTGATCAAGTTGCGCTTGTAATTCAATAATGAATTTATCAACAACTTGCAGAATCACATCTTCATTCAGATGATTAAACCAAACGATACCGTCCAATCTGTTTCTGAATTCTGGTGAAAAGGTTTTATTAATTTCAGACATTGCATCATGGCTATGATCTTGCTCTTTAAAGCCAATCGATTTGCGCACAGTTTGCTGCACACCTGCGTTAGTCGTCATTACTAAGACCACATTTCTAAAGTCAACTTTACGACCATTGTTGTCTGTCAATGTACCGTGGTCCATGACTTGCAACAAAATATTGTAAATATCCGAATGCGCTTTTTCCATCTCATCAAGCAAGACCACGCAATATGGATTTTTGATGACAGCGTCAGTTAATAATCCACCTTGGTCATAACCCACATAACCTGGAGGAGCACCGATTAAACGGGAAACTGCATGACGTTCCATATACTCAGACATGTCGAAACGTGCTAATTCAACGCCCATAATTTTGGCAAGTTGTTGAGTAACTTCTGTTTTACCGACACCTGTTGGGCCTGCAAATAGGAAATTACCAATCGGTTTCGCTTCGTTGCCTAAACCTGAACGAGATAGCTGAATTGCATCTGAGAGCGTATCGATAGCTTCGTCTTGACCGAACACAACCATTTTAAGGTTACGCCCCAGATTCTTCAGAACATCCTTATCAGAGGCTGAAACGGACTTCTCAGGAATACGAGCTATCTTGGCTATGATCTGCTCAATATCACCCACATTGATCGTTTTCTTGCGCTTAGATGCTGGCAATAGACGTTGGCTGGCGCCAGCTTCATCCATCACATCAATGGCTTTATCTGGTAAGAAACGCTCGTTGATATACTTTGCAGAAAGCTCAGCGGCCGCAGCTAGCGCTTTTTGCGTAAAGCGCACACTGTGGTGTTCTTCATAACGGGATTTCAGCCCCATCAATATCTTCGTTGTATCATGAACGCTAGGCTCAACTACATCCACTTTTTGGAAACGACGAGCAAGCGCACGATCTTTTTCGAAAATACCTTGATATTCTTGGTAGGTTGTAGACCCTATGCAACGCAATTCACCGCTACTTAACTTAGGCTTCAATAAATTCGACGCATCCATTACGCCACCTGATGCCGCACCGGCACCAATGATGGTATGAATTTCATCGATAAATAAAATCGCATCAGGATCTTTACTAAGCTCTTTCAAGATGCCTTTCAAACGTTTTTCGAAGTCACCACGATATTTAGTTCCAGCTAGCAAGCCACCTAAATCCAGAGAGTAAACAGTCGAAGATGCAATAACATCTGGTACATCTTCCTGCACAATCCTATATGCAAGTCCTTCAGCAATAGCCGTTTTACCAACACCAGCTTCACCTACCAACAAAGGATTGTTTTTGCGACGACGACATAGTATTTGAATCGTTCTTTCTAATTCTTGGTCACGACCAATAAGCGGGTCAATCTTGCCATCTTTAGCGGCAACATTTAGGTTGCTGGCATATTTTGACAGCATTGACTGATCTTCTTCGTTTTCAGCCCCTTCTTCTTGTACTTCTTCAGGCGTGTGCGAGTCGTCATCGGCTTTGCTAACACCGTGCGAGATATAATTGACCACATCTAAGCGTGTTACATCAGCTTTCTTAAGAATGTAAACGGCTTGCGATTCTTGTTCGCTAAAAATAGCTACCAATACATTGGCACCCGTAACTTCGCCTTTTCCAGATGATTGCACGTGGAATACAGCTCGTTGAAGCACACGTTGAAAGCCGAGCGTAGGTTGTGTTTCACGCTCAGTACTCTGTTGCTCTGACATTAGAGGTGTCGTTTCATTGACGAAGTCAGTCAGTTCTGTGCGCAGCGTTTCGATACTCGCTCCACACGCTTTTAAAGCCTCTTGAGCGGCTGAGTTATCGAGCAGCATAAGCAATAAATGCTCAACGGTCATAAACTCATGACGATGCTGACGCGCGAAAACAAAGGCTTCATTCAATGTTTGTTCTAAATCTTTATTTAACATTACTTCCCCTTACTATTGCGCCGGTTCCATCGTGCACATTAATGGATGATGGTTTTTGCGTGAATATTGATTCACCTGCATCACTTTCGTTTCTGCAATCTCTGCAGTATATATGCCACAAACTGCTTTGCCTTGATAATGAACCGTAAGCATAAGCTGGTTTGCCTTCTCGGAATCAATGTTAAAGAAGGTCATTAGCACTTCAATCACAAAATCCATAGGCGTATAGTCGTCATTATTGAGCATCACTTTATACATTGGTGGTGGCTCAACTTTCTTCTTAACGGTATCAATTTGCTTTTCGCCGTCAATACTGATGATATTTTCTTTTGTCATAGTTACTTATTCTTTTCGCCTTGATACTATAATAGTGTCAAAAGTGGTAACAGGAACAGTTTTTTTATCAAATCGTCATTATATGTAATTTCTACTTGACAATTGCTGGTTAAAAAAACTACAGTTTTACTATGTGATGCTTTTGTTGTGAGTCACACTCCTGTTGTCTTCTTTATTGTGGGGGCATATTTGCGGTAATTCAAGGATCAAGAAAAGGAAGTAGTGGTATGGCAGTCGGCAAAGTTAAATGGTTTAACAATGCTAAGGGATTTGGTTTCATCGTGCCGGAAGATGGCGGCGAAGATATCTTTGCGCATTATTCGACAATCAAAATGGATGGATATCGATCTCTTAAAGCGGGCCAAGAAGTGACTTATGAAGTCCAACAAGGTCCCAAAGGTTTACATGCGGAAAATATCGGTTTGAGCGGCGAAGAGCCAGAAAGATAATCGAGAAATAAACGAAAGCATTTAAATAGACATAAAAAGCGGGATAACGTCCTGCTTTTTTGTGTCTGTTGCTCATGGGCTAAGCTAAAACGTAAAAAGAACCTTACGAATCCCTCCTCTTCATGGCATAATTATTTTCATTAATTTCTGAATAAAACGCTCTGGCGGAATCTTGTCGTGAAAAACTCGCAATCAACGTATTTTAGTCGCCGCAGAAAGAAACAAGAGCAAAAGCCCACAGAGCCCAGTAAAACTGTGCTTTTTAACAAGCCTTACTTGGTGCTAACCCAATTTACCGATCAGGACGGGCGTAAAACCCTCAAAGACTTCATTCCAATTCCAAATGTATATGCAGCAGGTAGACTCGACCGCGACAGTGAAGGGCTTTTGGTATTGACCAATGATGGCAAACTCGCGAATAAGATTTCATCGCCCAAGAATAAAACAAGTAAAACCTACTGGGTTCAAGTTGAAGGCCAACCTACAGAAAGTGACTTAGACAAGCTTCGAACAGGCATCACCCTTAACGATGGGCCAACCGTTCCTGCCTTAGTCGAAGTAATGCCAGCACCCGATGTTTGGGAACGCACTCCCCCAGTTAGATTCCGAGCAAACATTCCAACCACCTGGCTATCCATTACAATTACTGAAGGGCGCAACAGACAAGTTCGTCGGATGACAGCTCACATTGGCTACCCCACTCTGCGTTTAATTAGATATCGAATTGGAAAGTGGACTTTAGATAATATTGCAAACGGTGAGTATGTCGAATTGAAGACTAAAAAATCGGAATAATTTAGTTGATTTTGCTTCATCTGAAACTATAAAAGTGCCGCAAAAATTGCTATTATCTGCGCCCTCATTCGCTAGCAGTTCAAATAATAAACACATAAGGTAGCTCTTCGTTGACTGACAACAATTCGCCCAGCTCATCTAAATCCAATTCTGAAATTAAGGTAATCGTAGGCATGTCCGGCGGTGTAGACTCTTCAGTGTCTGCCTATCTTCTTCAACAGGAAGGTTATCAAGTTGAAGGTTTGTTCATGAAAAACTGGGAGGAAGATGACAATGATGAATATTGCGCAGCCGCAGAGGATTTAGCGGATGCACAAGCTGTTGCTGACAAATTAGGAATTTACTTACACCAAATTAATTTTGCTGCCGAATATTGGGACAACGTATTTGAATATTTCCTTGAAGAATACAAAGCGGGTCGCACACCAAACCCTGATATCATGTGTAACAAGGAAATCAAGTTTAAAGCTTTCTTAGAGTTTGCTGCTGAAGATTTAGGCGCAGACTACATCGCTACTGGACATTACGTGCAGCGCCGCTTTGAAGACGGCAAGTGGAAGATGGTGCGCGGACATGATAGCAACAAAGATCAAAGTTACTTTTTATATACCTTGAGCCATGAACATATAGCCAAAACACTCTTTCCAGTAGGCGACATTGAAAAGCCAAAGGTACGTGAAATTGCGGAAGAACAAGGCCTCGTAACTCACAACAAAAAAGACAGTACCGGCATTTGCTTCATAGGCGAAAGAAAGTTCAAAGACTTTCTAGGGCAATACTTACCCGCTAAACCGGGCATTATTGAAACTACCGAAGGTGAAGAAATTGGCAAGCATGATGGCCTTATGTACCATACGTTAGGGCAGCGCAAAGGCTTGCTGATTGGTGGTAAAAAAGAGCACGGCGATGAGCCTTGGTATGTGGTCGATAAAGATGTTGCTCGTAACGTACTCATTGTTGGCCAAGGTGCCGATCACCCTCGCCTATATTCGGAGGGATTGATTGCAAATCAGCTACATTGGGTAGATAGAGTCGGCCCACTAGAAACAACAAAAATGATGGTAAAAACACGCTATCGTCAATCTGACATTCCATGTACCGTCACACCTCAAAACGATGGCAGCGTGAAAGTCGTCTTTGATGAACCACAAAAAGCAGTCACTCCAGGCCAATCGGCTGTATTTTATATCGATGACATTTGTCTAGGTGGTGGCATCATAGATGGCTATTTAGTTAACAATGAACTAAAAACCTTTCCGCCAATTGCGAATGATAAATAAGGGTATAAACATATGATAAGCCCTGATATAGAACGTCACATAGCGTTAGCGGGTGTATGCCAAGCGGCAGCGCTAGTGCAGAGTGTAGCGCGCAAAGGCAGTGCAGATCCTCAAGCGATTGAAACCAGTGTTTCAAGTATTTTGGTGACAAACCCAGATAGCCCACAGCAAGTCTATGGCGCCTTACCCAACCTGAAAACTGGTTTTGTTACATTAGTGGCTCAATTGGATAATGAGAGCCGCCATAAAGATGCTGAAATTACCCGTTACATTGCTTCTATCCTGAGTCTAGAACGCAAACTTAGTAAGCACCCAACAGCATTAGACAAATTGGCAGACCGCATTTCACATGTACAGCGTCAGTTAGCACATGTCGATTTTGAGCACAGCCAAATTATGTCATCATTAGCCAGCGTCTATACAGATGTAGTCAGCCCTCTTGCACCCAAAATTCAAATTGCCGGCAATCAACAGCACCTTAGCCAGGAAACGAACCAACATAAAGTGCGTGCCCTATTGCTAGCGGGTGTACGCTCGGCAGTGCTTTGGCGACAAATGGGTGGCAAACGTAGACATATATTGTTTAGAAAAAGTCAAATTTTGAAAGCGGCAAAACAAGCTGTCAGAGTCATTTCTTAAAGCAATGATTTTGACGGAGCTATGACGGACTGCTTGCAGTTCAGTACACAAATTTATTCGTAATTTATATTTATTAAGGACTCACAATGAACCTATCCGCACTTTCCGCACTTTCACCTGTGGATGGCCGTTATGGCAGTAAAACCAAAGAGTTAAGAGAATATTTCAGCGAATATGGTTTGATCAAACAACGCGTTATCGTTGAAGTAAGATGGTTACAAGCGCTTGCAAAACATCAAGACATTGTTGAAGTGCCAGCCTTTAGTGAAAGCGCTGACCAAGTCTTGAATAATATTGTCGATAACTTTAGTGAAGGCGATGCTCAGCGTATTAAAGATATCGAAGCAACAACAAATCACGATGTGAAAGCCGTTGAATACTTTTTAAAAGAACGTGTTGCAGATAATGCTGAAATACAAGCCATTAATGAATTCATTCATTTTGCATGTACGTCCGAAGACATTAACAACCTGTCTCACGCTTTAATGCTTAAGGGCGGTCGTGATGAAGTGTTACTTCCTTATTGTGACAAACTCATTTCCGAGTTAACGCGCTTAGCCAAAGAATATAAATCTATCCCAATGATGGCCAGAACACACGGTCAGCCTGCTTCACCTACTACGATGGGCAAAGAAATGGCAAACGTCGCAATGCGCTTAAAACGCCAAAGAGCGCAAATTGCGGGTGTTGAATTACTAGGTAAAATAAATGGTGCCGTAGGTAACTACAATGCTCACCTAAGTGCTTATCCAAACACTGATTGGCATGCATTCGCAGAGCAATTTGTGAGTGGTCTTGGTATTACTTGGAATCCGTTTACAACACAAATTGAACCACATGATTACATTGCCGAGTTGTATGATGCAATCGCACGCTTTAATACGATCCTAATTGATTTTGACAGAGATATTTGGGGTTACATAGCATTAGGTCACTTTAAACAAAGAACCATTGCTGGCGAAATTGGTTCTTCAACCATGCCGCATAAAGTTAATCCAATTGATTTCGAAAACTCAGAGGGTAATTTAGGCATCGCCAACGCAATTCTGGGTCATTTAGCCACAAAGCTTCCTGTTAGCCGCTGGCAACGAGATCTAACAGATTCAACCGTACTAAGAAACTTAGGTGTAGGCTTGGGCTATGCAGTTATTGCTTATCAAGCTACATTGAAAGGCATTAGTAAGTTACAAGTTAACGAAGCAAGCTTACGAGCGGAACTTGATAATAACTGGGAGTTGCTAGCAGAGCCAATTCAAACAGTTATGCGTCGCTACGGTATTGAAAAGCCTTATGAGAAGCTAAAAGAACTGACTCGAGGCAAAAAAGTAAATGCATTAGTAATGGCTGAATTCATAGATAAACTAGAACTGCCTGAAGAAGTAAAAGTAGAATTGAAACAATTGTCACCCGAAACTTACATAGGTGACGCAATCAGGCTAGTCGATCAGTTGTTAGCTGATTAACTTCCTGCAACACTTGAGGGTAAATATATTAAAGACTCACAAGGATGTGTGTCATGTTTACCCCTATTCCTGCGCTCAAGCAGTATTTTGAGCATTTAAAACACAAGCCATTTACGTCAGCTTCTAAAGCAAGCAAACGAGCCAACATTCTAGCTGGTGTTTGTCTTTGCTTGTGCCTAATCCTGTTTATTCAATCGTTTAAACTTATCTGGTTTACTCACAATACTAATACGCCGCTGCATGTCATTAACGTCTTAGTGCATATGGCTTGTTTTTCGACAGCCTTCTTTCTTACTAAATTACGCTATTTTGAGCTCGCTAGATGGTTACTAATATTGGCCTATATTAGCTATCTGATCATCGCCATTTTGCTGTGGAAAAGCGACGTAAATATTCAGTTCTATTTTCTATTGGGAATGTTCGCGAGCCTAAACTTCTTCCATCAACATGAGAAGAAACAACTGTGGATAACCTTGTGTGTATTTTGTGGGTTATTTATCTACTTTCAAAACGTTTTTGCCTTTTCTCAAGAAACCTACGCTTGGCAGATTGAACTCATTAAGGTAAATACACTAGCACTCTGCGCGGCTTGCTTTCTGCTGGCAACATGGATCCGCCGCCAAATGAATCGAAGTTGGCAAGCAATGCAGGCGAACGAACAAAAAACTAGAGAACTGTTACTCAAGGTCATCCCAAGCCACCTGGCTAATTACTTAATATCTGCAAAGCGCTTACAGATTGAAGACTGCATAAACGAACACGCATTTTGTAGCATCATATTTATCGATTTCACTCAATTTACACCATTTAGTCGGCAAACGTCTGATAGAAACTTGGTCTTGTTTTTACACCGCATTTATTCTGTTTTCGATACTATTTCAGAGCAGTACAATGTCACTAAAATTAAAACAAATGGTGATCAATACATTGCCGCCATCGGACTGGAAAGTGAAAAAATGAGTGCCTATGAAACCTGTCAGCGATGCTGTGAATTTGCACTGAGTATTAGCAAGGAGTTCGAACTTGAGGCTGGAGGAAATATTGGCATAAAAATAGGTATCGCGTCTGGCAACGCAATTTCAGGAATAATAGGCCAATCAAGGCCAGCTTTTGATGTTTGGGGTAATACTATGAACCTAGCTTCAAGGCTTGAATCCAGTGCCGCGAACAGAGAAATTCAAGTATGCCAACAGACCATGCTGTATAGTATGCAGTATTATCAATTTTGTTCCGGTTTTTCAGCGCAATTGAAAGGTTTGGGACAGCTTACCGTATATAAATTGTTAGGTATTAAATGATCATTACTGAATTCGACCAATCTCTCTTTTTAGCCGAATACTGGCAGAAAAAACCGTGTGTCATAAGAGGTTTTATAAAGTCGTTTGTCGATCCCATTGACGAACATGAATTAGCCGGTTTAGCGCAGGAGCCTGACATTGACAGTCGCATTGTCTCGTATTCAAATCAACAATGGATTGCCACACAAGGGCCAATTGAAGACTTTGAAGAGCTATGTGTTGGCGCTTGGTCTTTGCTTGTTCAAGGAGTTGATCGTTATATCGATGAAGTAGACGAATTGACAGATTTAGTTAATTTCATTCCAAACTGGCGATTAGACGATGTCATGATTAGTTTTTCAAACGAAGGGGCCGGCGTTGGCCCACATACTGACCAATACGATGTATTTATCATTCAAGGGAAAGGAAAAAGACGCTGGCAGGTTGGTCTACCGGGAGATTACGCTGAGTCAATTCCCCACCCTTTGCTTAGGCAAATTGATGGCTTCGAAGCGGTTATAGACGAAGTTCTCCTGCCCGGCGATGTTGTATACATACCGCCAAAGCACCCGCACAATGGTGTCGCATTGAGTGACTGCCTTAACTACAGCATTGGTTTTAGAGCGCCAACATCACTTGAAATGTTAAGCGGTCTAATTGATGAAAATCGCATCGAGCCTGCAGAATCATTACGCTACACCGATCCAGACATTTCTCGTCTAAGAAATACAAAAGATAAAAATACAAATAATAGCTCTGCCGTAAGTTCAAACGAAATTCAGAAAATAAAACAACTGCTGCAAGCTTTTCTCGATTCTGAATCAGCAGATAATGCTCTACTACAATTCTTGAGTCGCCAAAGCTTGCCAAGTGATGAGGCTTTAAATGCTGATTATGACAGCGACGAAATAAAAGCAGCTTTATTAGAAGGCGCTACCTTAGCAAGAATGACGGGAGTAAAACCGGTTTATGCACAAGAGCAATCCAATGAGCAGTTTATATTTTACATAGATGGCAATGAATTTAAGGCAAGCAAAACACTTCGTGCAGTTTTAGAACTCATGCTGAATGTTAAGGAAGTACGAATTGGTGAAGGTAGTGACACCTCTGTAGATGTGTCGGTGTTAGAACAGCCCGACTTTATTGCGCTTGTCATGCAACTAGTAAACCTTGGCTATTGGGTATTGTTAGACTAATAGACGAATAGACGAATAGACGAATAGACGAAGCATAATTTAAGTTATTTCAGCACATTGCATGGTGAGGATTAATGAATAGCATTAAATTTTGGAATGGTAACAAGTCAGCAGCTCGACAAAGTTATGAACTAGAACTGCTCTCCCATTGTCTTCCAAGCGAAATAGAGGTGGATAATACTGATTATCCTTCTGCCGAAGATGAAGGTAACATTTTCACAACTGGCTGCGACGTTTTAGTGACTGTCGCTGGTAATGTAAAGTTTTCTAATAAAGATAAAATCGTCATTAATCAGCCAATTTGTAAGGGCTTATTAGGCTATCGCTTGCTAATTATACGCCGAAGTTCTTCATACAAATTTGAAAGCCTGAGCTCTAAAGAACAACTTCAAGAATTGTCTATTGGCATACCGGCAACATGGGCCGATGCAGAGTTGTTCAGGCTGAATGATTATAAGGTTGTGGAACAGGGTAGACTCGACGATTTGTTTTTGCGTTTGCAAAACAAGCAATTTGATTACCTTGCTTTAGGGGCAAACGAAATTGAATCATTGTACACTCAACTAGCCGAGCCTCTAGGAACGCTTGCGATACAGTCATCGATATTACTCTACTACCCACTTCCTTTGATTTTTTACGTCAATCCAAAGCGCCATGAATTAGCTGAGAAATTAAAACTTGGATTGAACGAGCTTATTCAAAGCGGAAAACATCAAACCTTGTTTGATAAGCATCATGGGGATGTAGTTGAGCGACTAAATTTGTCTTCGCGTAAATTGATTACCTTAACTAATCCGCACTTGCCTCAAGAATTGGCAGGCTTTACTCCTGAGATTTTTTAGATGGTACTTATATGGATTATTGGTTAGGAATGCATAGTGTTTGAGAGTATGGACACTTTGGAATTCAATCACTGGATCATAGTATCGTGCCTGCATATGCATTACCATCACTAGTGCTATTTTCGTACACCTAATATGAACGCTGTTCACTTAACGTATAAAGGTGACTTTTGTTCTAAACCTCGTTTAACTATCAAATTCCGCTTTTACGGAGCACTTAACAATTCTATAGAAGCGTTGAAACAAACGTTAGTGAGCACAGATTTGAAAAAGTAGCGGTGAGTACAGACCGATTGTCTACAGCTAGCTTACCAGTGATGCTATTAGAATCCTTAAACTTAAACCTTCTAAACAGTATAAGTGTGCTTATTAAATTCCATCATTATTACAGCTCTTTGTACAACCACAACAACGCATCAGAAAACTCCGAGCGCCAAAACCTTTCGTTATGCTCACCTTCAGCAGAGACTTTTGATTTAATATTCTTAGCAGGGATCCCTTGCATGTGAATTTGTTGAATCATTCTTTGCATATTTTCAACTGTACCCTCACCTTCTTTTTCACCTGCTAGAAAGTACCACTTTGTGTCTTTGGCTAAGTGACTGTTTTGGGTAAATTCGTATGCAGCTGGTGCGTACCAATATGAAGGTGAAAATACTCCGCCAATTGCGAATACATCCTTATGTTCAACCAAGGCATAATGACTTGCTAAACCACCAAGAGAGCTACCCATCATGCCAGTGTGCTTGCGATCTGGCTGAGTTCTATAATTCTTATCAACGAAGGCCTTCACTACCTCAACGACATCTTTTATGAAGTCATCGGCCTCACCCACTCCATATTTTTCATTTGACCAAGCGCTGTACTCATTGAGTCTAAATTCAGGGTGATTGTCTATGCCTACGACGATAAGCTCTAAACCATGTTTTGCAGCCAGTTCATCCATACTTTCATCAACACCCCACTCACCAGCATACGATGTTTCATCGTCAAATAGATTTTGAGCATCAAGCATGTAGAGCACGGCATAACGTTTGTTGATATCTTTGTTGTAAGTGGGGGGCAAGTAGATGCGCAAGGTCCTAGCCCGGCCTGTGCGGCTTAATTTGACCGCATTTTCTAGTACTAGTACCGAACCTTTTGCTTTACTAGGCTTATTAAGTGATTCGGTGATTGTATTTTCTTGATGGCTATTGGCTTCACTGCAATTTACTAGCAGAAGGCACATGAGGCTTAATACGGTTGCGCGACATACTCTTGTATTTATTCTTGTATTTATTCTTGCAGTTCGCTTCCGTTGTGAATCAAAGAATCTCATTTTTCAACTTTCCTTATTATTATTGGTTTTAGCTTAATTGAATTTGCTTATCTATTATCTATTTGACTTTGGTAACTTGTTAAACGCTACACTGGGCTCTAATAGGATGGTAGAGACTGCAATACAGTGAACGTGTAAAAGCGATCGTGTAAAAATGAACGTACCTAATAATTGAGCACTAGACTTACTGTCTAAAGTTTTTCTTGTTGCTTAGTAACATAAGAAAAAGGCTAGATGATTCCTCACCTAGCCTTTCATTTTCAAACGTATTTCTCAAATAAAATTAGTTGATAGTTTTAATAACTTATCAATTAACTACACTTAAACTGACGCTAAAATTTCATTTAATGTTGCACTTGGGCGCATTGCTTTTGCTGCTAAATCATTGTCAGCGAAATAGTAACCATTGATATCAACAGGAACGCCTTGCGCACTATTTAACTCGTTTACAATCGTCGCTTCATTTGCAGTCAGTTTTTCAGCAACTGGAGTAAACTGCGCTTTCAAATCTGCATCGTCAGATTGAGCCGCTAATTCTTGTGCCCAATAAGTGCCTAGATAAAAGTGCGAACCACGGTTATCAAGTTCATTTACTTTACGTGATGGTGATTTGTTTTCTTGTAAGAACTTCGCTGTCGCTTTATCTAAGGTATCCGCTAGAACTTTCGCTTTTGGCTTACCACGAGTCACACTCAAATGCTCCAAAGAAGCCGCCAATGCCAAAAACTCACCTAATGAGTCCCAACGTAAGTGGTTTTCTTTTTCGAACTGTTGAACGTGCTTAGGGGCTGAACCACCCGCGCCTGTTTCAAACAATCCACCGCCATTCATTAGTGGCACAATAGACAACATTTTCGCACTTGTTCCTAATTCTAAGATTGGGAACAAATCCGTTAAGTAATCACGTAACACGTTACCAGTAACTGAGATTGTATCTTCACCTTTTGCACAGCGTTGTAATGTAAACTCTGTAGCTTCTACAGGACTCATGATTTGGATGTCTAAACCAGAGGTATCATGGTCTTTCAGATAGGTGTTCACTTTCTTAATCATCTGGGCGTCGTGAGCACGGTTTTCATCTAACCAGAAAACAGCTGGTGTATTAGTGGCTCTTGCGCGAGTAACTGCAAGCTTTACCCAATCTTGGATAGGTGCATCTTTCGCTTGGCACATTCTCCAAATATCACCTTCTTCAACCGCGTGAGAAAGTAATACGTCACCTGCACCGTTTACAACGCGGACAAGACCAGCTTCAGATTGAATAAAGGTCTTATCATGTGAACCATACTCTTCAGCTTTTTGAGCCATCAGTCCAACGTTAGGTACAGTACCCATTGTTGTTGGATCAAATGCACCGTGTTTCTTACAAAATTCAACAACTGAGTCAAAAACACCCGCATAGTTACGATCTGGGATCATAAATTTGGTGTCTTTTTGTTTACCATCTGGTCCCCACATTTGACCAGACGCTCTAATTGCCGCAGGCATAGAGGCATCAATGATCACGTCACTTGGAACATGCAAGTTAGTGATGCCACGATCTGAATCAACCATTGCCATATCTGGACGAGTTGCATAAACCGCTTGGATATCAGCTTCAATTTCAGCTTTTTTGTCTGCTGGCAAAGAAGCGATTTTAGCGTAAACATCACCTAAACCGTTTTTAACATCAACACCAAGCTCGGCAAAGGTAGCCGCATGTTTAGCAAAAACGTCTTTGTAGAATACTTCAACAGCATGACCAAAAATGACTGGGTCTGATACTTTCATCATGGTTGCTTTCATATGTAATGAAAGTAAAACATCTTGTTCTTTTGCTGAGTTAATTTCTTTATCAAAGAAATCAACCAAAGCTGATTTGCTCATCACTGAAGCGTCAATCACTTCTTTATCAAGCAATGATACTTTTTCTTTTAATGTAGTTACCGAACCATCGCCAGCAACAAATTCGATACGAACATCTTGGCCGCCTGAAACTGTCGTTGATTGCTCACTACCGTAGAAGTCACCAGATTCCATATGTGCAACATGAGACTTTGAGTCAGTTGACCATGCACCCATTGAATGTGGGTTGTTGCGTGCGTACTGCTTTACAGAACTTGGCGCACGGCGGTCTGAGTTACCTTCACGTAAAACTGGATTCACGGCTGAACCAAGTACTTTGGCATAAGTCGCTTTAATTATCTTTTCTTCTTCGGTCTTCGCATCTTCAGGATAATTTGGTAAGGCATAGCCTTTTGCTTGAAGCTCTTTAATAACAGCTTGAAGCTGTGGAATAGATGCACTGATATTAGGCAATTTGATGATGTTTGCTTCAGGTGTCTTGGCCATTTCACCAAGCTCAGCAAGGGCATCTCCGATGCGCTGCTCTTCAGTCAAGTAATCAGGGAAGTTTGCAATGATTCTACCAGCTAAAGAAATATCGCGAGTTTCAACATCAATACCAGAGGATGCAGTAAATGCCTTGATGATCGGCAATAAAGATTGCGTTGCTAAAGCTGGAGCTTCATCGGTAATGGTGTAAATAATCTTGGATGTATCAGTAGTCATTAAAATTCCTAATGCTTGTTAACTGTAAAATAAAATAATGTGCTCATTTCGAATGGACCAATTTGTATGCAATGTAGTTAAATAACAAACAAATTGCTTCAAAAATGAATTAATTCATGTACGCATGCAATTCAGCGACGCGTATTTTAAAGGAATTTAAACTATTTTTATATAGAAATAGGATCAATTGAGCTTGATCTGGCAACTCATCCGATGAGACAAGGCGTTTATATGAGCCTTCTCTTTGCGATTACAACTTATACTGCCGTTTTTGCATAGTTCGTAAAAATACTACAAGTTTGAAATAAAATAAATTCTCTTTAAGTGGCACAGTTCAGCAATTTTCAGTATCTTTCAAATCACCAACTTTGGTCTTAGAGAAAACTATGCTTTGTTATTGTTGCAGTGAACTTGATTTCGCTGATTGCTGCCAACCCATTATTGCGAATATGAGCGCGTCAAATCCTGAGCAACTAATGCGCTCAAGGTTCAGTGCTTATGTTCTGAAGAACTATGAATATATTTTGGCAAGCTACGCGCCAACCCAGGCTAAAGCATTGTCGGTTAAATCTCTGAAAGAATCGGCGGCTGATACCGTATGGCTGCAACTTAAAGTTCTTAACTCTGCAGTATCTGACGAGGAAGGGACGGGTCAACAAGGAACTGTCGAATTCATTGCGACATATTCTGTAGATGGTGAGTTTTTCAAAATGCATGAACTATCAAACTTTATCAAACAAGACGAACGATGGTTTTACACGACAGGTGAAATGAAAGAACAAACGGGGCAGTTTTTGCCTAATAGGAATGAGCCTTGCCCTTGTGGGAGCGGCAAAAAATATAAGAAGTGTTGTCGAACTTAAGGCTCAGTTCTATTTCTCTACAGGCTTAAACTTACCTTGTTGTATGAAAGTAATTACCTGCTCAATCACACTTGGATTTCGCATCATAAATGTATGCGTAACTGGCAATGTTACGTGATCAGTCATGCCTTCTAACTTTGTGCTTTCTACTGACACTTTTCCGTCATTGGGCATTGGTAGCATGGTTGATAAAACTAAGTTTATGCTGCGTGAACCTGCAATTACACCGAGTTCAAAATTGGCTGGCCCTAGTTGATTTGGCAATCCATGTTCCTTCGCCGATAACTGTATACCGGCGGGTCCATTGACAGCTTTAAAGCCCGGCATATTTTTTAAGATATCTACAACTTCACTGCCTGAATTAGGTGGTCCCAACATAACAACTCTTCCTAGGTTTTCAATCTTGTGCCGACGCAAATACTGCCTAACAAGTATTCCCCCCATTGAGTGAGTGACAAAATTTATTGTGGAACCTCTTTCAACTTTGTCAATGGCATCACCTATACTTGATTCTGCGAGTGATTCAATATCATGTTTAGTAGAAGGATAGTCGACATTGACGGCTGTAAAGCCTTGCTCTTTAAGCGCTGTTTCGAGTTTATTCATAGACGTGGCTTTGCGTGCCAGACCATGTAATAAGATGACGGTTTGTTTCTTAGTCATGATTTGCAGCTGCTTGATTAAATGAAGCAGTCCTTATAAAAGCCAATTCCATAAGATCAATACTCACAAAAACACAACGATAATGAAAAAAACAAACAATCTCCCGACTCAACACGATCACCTTCAGCAAAATTCACACGAATGACTTTTGCTTTAGCACCATTGGTTAGCTCAGGAGTTCTAATTTCGAGCATACTTACAGTCCTTATAAACATAGAAACATTGGAGTGCTAGCAGGGTTACGAACAAACGCAATTGCACTCCAAATTAGCTTGCTTTTTTACTTAATATTGTAATTTACTTAATATCAAGTGGAGCGAAGCTTTTTACTAAGTCATCTACCGCTTTCATTTGTGACAAATAGCCCTCAAGCTTGTCCAGAGGCAAGGCACATGGTCCATCACATAGCGCTTCATCTGGATTCGGGTGAGATTCAATAAACAAGCCTGCAATTCCTAAAGCCATACCACTTCGCGCTAACTCAGCGGCTTGTTGTCTGCGACCACCTGCAGAATCAGAGCGTCCGCCAGGCTTTTGTAGAGCATGAGTTGCATCAAATATCACTGGTGCCATGGTCTTCATCTCATCCATACCCAGCATATCTACTACCAGGTTATTGTAGCCGTAGCATGAACCACGCTCACATAGCAGGATTTTTTCATTTCCCGCTTCGCCAAATTTTTTAATGATATGGCGCATTTCGTGTGGAGCTAAAAATTGTGGCTTTTTGACGTTTATCACGGCATCTGTTTTTGCCATCGCCACGACTAGATCTGTTTGGCGAGCTAAAAAGGCGGGTAATTGAATTACATCAACAACTTCTGCAACTGGTGCAGCTTGATATGGTTCATGCACGTCTGTGATGATAGGTACATGAAATTGGCTTTTAATTTCTTCAAAAATCTTTAAGCCTTCTTCCAAACCGGGGCCTCGATAAGAATTGACCGAACTCCTATTGGCTTTATCGAAAGATGCTTTAAACACATAAGGAATACCTAACTTAGTGGTAATTTCTTTATACGTTTCAGCAATTTGCATTGCTAAGTCACGTGACTCTAATACATTCATTCCGCCAAAAAGCACGAAGGGTGCATTATTATCAACCATTAAATCTTGTACTTTTACTTGTTTAATCACAGCTTAGTAATCCTATAGTCTGTATGTTAATTCGTAATTCTTGTAGACGCATAGCAAAGCTATTATAAAGGAGCAGTCATCAAATCACTGTCGTAAATAAAGTTGTAATACAGAAGCAGCCCAACAAAAACTATCGCACTGCTTCAGTGTATAAAATTTCTTTACATTAAAAACGAAAATGGCAATTTGCTGGTTGCGACAGATGCTGTCAACATTATCCAAATAACAGCACAAAGGAAACCGATAACGCGAGACCTGTTATTTTTAGCCCACTTCAAAGCGAAGAAGCCCGATAAAATATATAAAGTCACACCAATGACTTTGCTTGCTACCCAAGCATTTGCAAACTCTCTGTCGGGATAAAAGAGCATAAACAAAGCTGAAGCCAATAAAATAGTATCAACAACATGCGGAGTTATTTTCAGCCACTTCTTTTGCAATATGTCGCTACTTTTAAGAAGTAATGCAAATCTGAAAGAGAAAAGCGCCAAGCTAATGACGACGGCCGTTACGTGAAGGTGCATTGCTGCCTGATACATAGTGTTTTCCTTTATTATAATTATGGTGTTAACTATTTATTGTTACTTTTAAATTGATTTTTTATGGCTCGTTGTTAGCGATTAAATTGACCTATTGTGGCCCTATCTAAAGCATTAAGATCTTGAATCGTTTTGATATTTTCATACCCGTTTTCTTTCAAGATTTGCTGAATAGCAGAAGCTTGTTGCTCCCCATGTTCTAACAGCAAGTACCCGCCACTATTTAAAAAACCAAGCGCTTGACAAATAATATGCCTGATATCATCCAAGCCGTCTATACCAGACGTTAGCGCGCTAAGAGGTTCGAATCTAACATCACCTTGCTGAAGCCACACGGAATCCGATTCTACATATGGTGGGTTAGATACGATTAAATCATAAGCTTGATCTTCAATATTAGAAAACCAATTACTTAAAACAAAATTTACATCAAGTTTATTGAGCTCGGCATTAGATTTCGCTAACTTAATAATATCATTCTTATAATCACAAGCTAAGACATTCCAATGCGGGCGCTCAGCTTTAATCGCTAAGGCAATGGCGCCAGTGCCCGTACCTAAGTCGAGTACTTTTGCACGCTCTTGTAAAGGAAGTGAAATAGCTGTTTCAACGACCACTTCCGAATCAGCACGTGGTATCAAAGTATCCTCAGACACATTCAAATCAAGTGTCCAAAACGGCTGATGACCAACAATATAGGCAACGGGATAACCTGAAATACGCTTAATGAGAGTGTTTACTAACGATTGTTTATCATTGTCGCTGAGTAATTCTTCGCTTTGAGTAATAAGTTGCAAAGACGTTTTTGACAGCGCATGTTCAACGAAAATTTTAGCCTCTAAGCTTGGGTCGTTAAAGCTGAGATTAGTTTGATTTTGTGCCAGCAGGTCGCGACACACACTGCATGCGTCTGCAACCGTTTTACATAAGGAGACTTGCTCTTTTATGGTGTTAGCTATTTCAGGAGTAACATCCTTACCGTTAGTGCCTTTAGCGTTTGCACCTTTAGCATTTGTACCTTCAGTGTTAACACCGGTGACACTGGAATTATCAGCGCTAACACCTCCACTTCTGGCACCTCCACTTCTGGCACCTTCTATTCTGGCTCCTTCACTTTTGGCGTCTTTTATACTGGCGTCTTTAATGCTGGCATTTGCCGTTAATGTTTCATTGTTTTTCAGCATCACGCTCTAACTAATACTCTTCAGATAATGAAGCGAGCATGTCCGCTTGGTGCTCTTGACGAATTGGCTCCATCAATGCGCCTAAATCACCGGCAATGACATCATCAAGTTTGTAAAGTGTTAGGTTGATCCTGTGGTCTGTTACTCGCCCTTGAGGGAAGTTATATGTGCGAATACGCTCTGAACGATCACCACTTCCCACTAAGGTTTTTCTCGTGCTCGCTTCTTCAGCGTTACGCTTGTCTTCTTCAATTTGATTCAAGCGAGCTTGTAATACAGACATCGCTCGTGCTCTGTTTTTATGTTGTGAACGCTCGTCCTGACATTCAACAACCACGCCCGTTGGTATGTGAGTTAAGCGAATAGCTGAATCTGTTTTGTTAACGTGCTGACCACCTGCACCGGATGCTCTGAAAGTATCTACACGCAGATCCGCTGGGTTTATTTCAATTGCTTCAGACTCTGGAATTTCTGGCAATACGGCCACGGTGCAAGCAGATGTATGAATACGGCCTTGCGATTCAGTCTCAGGAACTCGTTGTACTCTATGCCCACCAGATTCAAATTTCATCACGCCATATGCACCATCACCGCTGATATTAACAATGATTTCTTTATAGCCACCATGGTCGCCTTCATTTGCGCTCATGAGCTCTAGCTTCCAACCCTTGGTTTCAGCATAGCGAGTGTACATACGGAACAAATCACCTGCGAAGATTGCAGCTTCATCACCACCAGCTCCAGCTCGAATTTCCAAGAAACAACTGTTGTCATCTTTTGGATCCCTTGGGAGTAACAATATTTGTAGGCTGCTTTCTAACTCTTCAACGAGAGCTTTGCTTTCTTTCAACTCTTCTTGTGCCATCTCTTTCATTTCAGGATCGTTTTCCTGCAACATTTCAAGGGCAGATTCCACATCTTGTTGTGCAGATTGAAAAGCGCCAAATTGTTTTACAACTTCTTCAAGTTGCTTATATTCTTTGGACAGATTTCGGAATTTTTCTTGATCTCCAATAACACCAGGATCGCCCAGCAAGGCTTGCACTTCTTCGAAGCGTTCTACTAAGGATTCTAACTTTTGGATTACTGACTGTTTCATTCTTTTCCTGTTTCTCGTTTTTCTGTTCCATCAACACCTAAGGCTTTTGCTAAGAAATTTAAATGTTCATCATTGGACAGTTTGCTTGCCTGCTGTAAAGCCTTCGTAGGGCCATGCAACATAGCTTGGGTTAACTTGAAGGCTAACTCTTTCATAGCCTCATCTGGCGCTGCGCCATCTTCAATTTGTTTGAGTGCCTTTTGCAAAGCGTCATCGCGAGTTTGAGCCGCTTTCTCACGGTAATTTTTAATCAAATCGACGTTCTGATAGTGCTGCTGCCAACTACCGTAACTGCTGACCATTGTAGCTATCATTTGTTCAGCTTGCTGCGCTGCAATTTCTCTATTCGCTACATTTTGCTCTACGATGTTCTGTAAATCATCAACGGTATACAAGTAGGCATCATCTAAATCCCCTACTTGGTCTTCGATATCTCTTGGCACCGCTAAGTCAATCAACAACATGGGTTTATGCTTTCGTAATTTCAATGCTGTCGATACCGTGCCTCTGCTAATCAATGGCAATGAGCTAGCAGTTGAACTGATTACTATATCAGCTTGCGACAAATGCTCAGGAATTTGACTAATCGTAATGGCATTGCCATTCAATTCTTCAGCCAGTTTGCTCGCTCTCGACAATGTTCTGTTTGCCACCGTGATGGATTTAGTTTCAGCATCCACAAGATGTTTAGCAACCAACTCAATCGTTTCGCCTGCACCTATTAACAGAACGTTACTGTGCGTTAACTTTGAAAATATTTGCTTCGCCAACTGCACCGCGGCAAATGCAACAGACACCGCATTCGCACCTATTTCAGTATCTGTTCGTACCTTCTTCGCCACTGAAAATGTTGACTGAAATAGTTTTTCAAATTCAGTGTTTATTTTACCCGCGTTTTTAGATTCAGTATATGCTTGCTTTACTTGCCCTAAAATCTGCGGTTCACCAACAATCAAGGAATCTAAACCACATGCAACTCGCATTAAATGATTAATAGCATCGTCACCGCGTTTAATGTAGCTATGCTTATTAATGACTTCATAATCGGTCTGGTGAAAATCGGCTAACCATCGGGAGAGCTTTTCAGCATCTTCAGGTGCATTCGCCTTTACGTAGACTTCAGTTCTATTGCATGTAGATAGGATCACTACCTGCTCAGCGTCGGTAAACTGCGGGCATGACTGTAATGCATGCGCCAACTTATCAGGAGAAAAGGCCACTTTCTCCCGCAAATTAACTGGTGCAGACTTATGATTAATCCCGAGCGCAATGATGGTCATTTAAAAAAGGTAATAGTGCCATATATGATTTGTTCGCGGCATTGTACGAAAAAGCGCATATGATTGAAAGAAATTGAATTTAAAGAATTCCTTATATTACGTCCTACTTGGATGATTTCTGTACTTTTATCCGTTTTATTCGCTAATTTAACTTCATCACTAAAAATGCTAGGCTCTCACCGTTTAGTATTACTTAAGGTTCATTTGTGCTTATCTCTTCACCCTATAGGTTTTTCGGTATCGTTCTTTTCATCGCGCTGTTAAGTAGCTGCAAAAATACACACGATATTGAAGAACGACGAAAAATTGATATGTCAGCTGAATATATGCAGTTATCAAATCAAGCGAAACTCGCATTGTTAAGCCATTGGGAATTAACTGGAAAAATTGCCGTCATTACACCCGATGAGCGCAAAAGTGCCTATTTAAATTGGCAGCAAGCGAATGAAGATATCGACTTTCGTTTAAGCAATCTGATTGGTGTTTCTTTACTCAACTTAAGCTATGACGGTGAAATTGCGCGCCTAGAAGCTGACGGCGAAGAATATGAAGACTTTTCAACAGAAGCTTTAATTTATAGAACTACTGGCTGGGTCCTACCACTGGATAATTTACCTCGCTGGATAAAAGGCGCGGCAAGCGAGCAAGATATCGTCACCCTCAACACGCAGAATTTACCCCAAAAGATTCAGCCTATATGTGACTCATGTACCGGATGGGAAATCTCCTATTCTCAATATAAAAAAGTACAAGGCGTATGGCTTCCGTTTTCCGTTGAAGTCAATAATCCTCTAAAACAAACTCGATTAAAATTTAAGGTTAGTCAGTGGCAGCGAAAATAGATTGGTACCCGAGCCCAGCAAAACTCAATTTGTTTTTGCATATCAATGGTAGATATGAAAATGGCTACCACCAATTACAAAGCCTATTTCAAATACTAGACAAGGGCGATGATATCGGTTTCGAAATTAATAACAGTGGCAACATTGAAATAGCAGAGCAAATCCCTGGAGTGCCAGAAAAAGATAACTTAGTCTATAAAGCAGCCATTGCATTGAAGCCTTATGCATCTGAAAAGTCCGGTTGCCGACTCCACATTAAAAAACGCTTACCTATGGGGGGCGGTATTGGCGGAGGTTCATCTAATGCAGCAACCGTACTAGTAGCGTTGAATCAATTATGGAACTGCCATTTAGGTCTTGATGAACTCGCAAAGATTGGACTGAAATTGGGTGCAGATGTACCAATATTCGTGCATGGCAATACAGCATTTGCGGAGGGCGTTGGTGAATTACTCGAAGCTACTTCAACACCTGAAAAGTGGTATTTGGTCGCGACACCACAAATATCTGTTTCGACCAAAGATATTTTTAATTCTCCCGAACTGCCTCGGAACACGCCTAAAATCGACTTTAAAACATACTGTTTCGAAAAAACACACAATGATTGTCAAACTTTAGTCGAGAATATGCATAAGGAAGTTGCATATTTATTACAGTGGTTGGTAAACTACGCTCCGTCTAGGATGACTGGAACAGGTGCAAGTGTTTTTGCAGTTTTCGATGCGAAAGAAAACGCAGATAAGGTTCTCCGCTTGCTACCCGAAAGTTACGCTGGTTTTGTTGCTAAAGGTGTTAACCATTCAGGTTTACATACTGCCCTTGGCATTGAAACAAGCTAAACCCCAGCACCAGACAAGTTAAAACCTTTTTGGGGTATAGCCAAGTTGGTAAGGCAGCGGGTTTTGATCCCGCCATTCGTAGGTTCAAGTCCTGCTACCCCAGCCACCATCTAAACAACGCACTGAGGAATATTCTTGTGCCTGATATGAAGCTTTTTGCAGGAAACGCCGTACCTGAACTCGCCCAGAAAGTCGCCGAACGTTTATACACTAAATTAGGGAATGCCAGTGTTGGTCGTTTTAGTGATGGTGAAATATGCGTCGAAATTCACGAAAACGTTCGTGGTTCTGATGTATTTATTATCCAATCAACGTGTGCACCAACAAATGATAACTTAATGGAATTAATCGTAATGATTGATGCATTCCGCCGAGCGTCTGCTGGCAGAATCACCGCCGTTATCCCCTACTTTGGATATGCTCGCCAAGATCGACGTGTACGTTCAGCAAGGGTTCCAATTACAGCGAAAGTTGTAGCTGACTTCTTATCAAATGTAGGCGTTGACCGCGTTCTTACAATTGATTTGCACGCAGAGCAAATTCAAGGCTTCTTCGACGTACCAGTTGATAACGCCTTTGGTACTCCTATTTTACTTGATGACATGTTTCAACGTGATTTTGTAAAACCAATTGTTGTATCTCCAGATATTGGCGGTGTTGTTCGTGCAAGAGCCACGGCAAAACTGTTGAACGACTGTGACTTGGCAATCATCGATAAACGTCGTCCTAAAGCTAACGTTGCTCAAGTAATGAATATTATTGGTGATGTTAAAGGCCGCGATTGTATTATTGTTGATGACATGATTGATACTGGTGGTACTTTGGCTAAAGCCGCAGAAGCGCTAAAAGCTCACGGTGCTGCAAGAGTATTCGCCTACGCAACACATGCTATTTTCTCAGGAAATGCTGCAGCTAACCTGCGCGATTCTGTTATCGATGAAATTATCATCACCGACAGTATTCCTTTGAGTGATGAAATTAAAGCATTGAAGAAAGTGAAGCAATTAACGCTATCTGAAATGCTTGCTGAAACTATTCGCCGTATTAGTAACGAAGAATCAATTTCAGCCATGTTTGAGTATTAAGATACAAAAAAGCAATTAGAAATTTTAATTCCAAAGTAAGCCGGCTTCGAAAGAGCCGGCTTTTTTGTATCGAAACTTTTTCATAAATTCGTATTCTAAGTAAATAAGCTAATGCTAGTATGCGTTAACAATGCACAAACAGCACTCTGCTTAAAAACTATTAAGAATGTTTTTTTCTACAATTTGCTTATACCTGCTGATAATAAAAACTTATAGGAATATTGAATGTCTATTTCGACCAGAACAATCGCGAGTATCGTTTTACTCAGTGCCAGCTTATCTGCTTGTAACGCAGAGCAAGCCCCTCAAACTGAAGACACAAATAAAAGTGACACACAACAGCAGGTAAAAGTGTCGGAGCTAAAAATAGTGAACGATATGAAAGAGGTGAACGATGTGAATGAAACAGGGCCAAAAGAATCTGAAGAAATCACCTTAAAAGGCCAAGTGCTATTCCAAGAAATGGAAGGTGGCTTTTTTGGCTTCATTGACGAGAATGGTAAAAAATATACTCCTATGGGTATGAATAAAGAATATCTAAGGCATGGTTTAGTTATTGAACTCACTGGCACACCACTACCTAACATGATGACAATCACTCAATTTGGCGAAGTCATTAAGGTTAGCAACGTAGTTATCCTTGACGAATCAAAAGCCTTAAAAGCGGGTCGCCCCAAGCTAAACTCTGAAGAACTATAGACGGACACACGAAAATCTAATGAACAAACGGTAAGCTAGCTTAAAATAAGCGAATACTAGACACATTTACGTTGTTTGTTGACAATCACAGTGATAGAATGCGCCGCCCGTTTTAGTACGGGCTTTTGTTTTTTATCAATTTCGATTAATTGAAATAAAGTTTTAATTACTTGGCGAGTAGTTGAGTAATAAGTAACTAGATAAATAGCAACAACTTGCTCGATTTGGTCGCAGAATCGAGCTCATTAATTTTATATATTTGGAGACATAAAATGTCTGACGCAATTTTCAAATTGGATGCTACTGTCCGAACTGACCTAGGGAAAGGTGCGAGCCGCCGCCTTCGTCATCAGGATAAAGTACCTGCAATCATTTACGGTGGTGATGAAGCCCCTGTATCTATCACACTTGAGCACAATAAAGTACAACAAGCTCAAGAATTCGAAGCTTTTTACTCGCACGTTCTAACTATCAACGTTGACGGTAAAAAAGTTGAAGCGCTTGTGAAAGATATGCAACGCCACCCGTTCAAGCCTAAAGTAACGCACATTGATTTCCAACGTGTTGTTGCTGGTCAAGCTTTGACAACTAACGTTCCAATTCACTTCATTAATGAAGAAGAATCTGACGCAATTAAATTGAATGGCGGTCACGCTGAGCATCACATGAATGATATCGAAATTACATGTATGCCTAAGAACTTGCCTGAATTCATTGAAGTTGACTTGCTTAACATCGAAATTGGTCAAACAATTCACTTATCAGACGTTAAATTCCCTAAAGGTGTTGAGTCTGTTGAGCTAGGCAAAGGCGAAGAGCATGATTTAGCAGTAGTTACTGTTAAAACAGCTAGAGGCCCAAGTGTAGAAGAAGAAGCTGAAGATGCCGCTGCTGAAGGTGATGAAGGCGCAACTGAGGAATAATCAGTTTGTCTGACATTCGTCTAATCGTGGGCCTGGGTAATCCAGGCCCCGAATATCAAAACACTCGCCACAATGCTGGTGCTATGTTCGTTGAAAGCTTAGCTTCAAGGTTTAATTGCCCATTAAAGTTTGAAAGTAAGTTTTTTGGTTTTACTGGTCGTTTTACATTGCATGGCCAAGACATCCGTTTACTCATCCCGACTACCTTCATGAATAAAAGTGGCCAAGCGGTCGCTGCCTTAGCCAATTTCTATAAGATAGACTACACCCAGTTATTAGTTGCGTTCGATGAACTCGACTTTGAACCCGGTATCGCTAAATTTAAAATTGGTGGAAGCTCAACTCAAAATGGAATTCGCGACATCGTGGCAAAGTTAGCCAATCAACGAGAGTTCTTGCGTTTGAGAATAGGTATTGGCCACCCCGGCCACAAAGGAAAAGTAACCGGACATGTTTTGGGTAAGGCTCCGAGAGAAGAACAAGAAAAAATTGATGCAGCTATAGACGAGGCAATTCGTTGTATAGAGATCCTGATCAAACAAGATTTGGTATCCGCCACACAGCGCTTGCATTCATTTAAAGCAGAATAAACATTATTTGGTAATGTGTAATAACAAAGTTTTGACACATCACTTTTCAAGAATTAGATATTAAAGGACCACGAATATGGGTTTTAAATGCGGCATTGTTGGCCTACCGAACGTAGGTAAATCAACCCTTTTTAATGCACTCACAAAAGCAGGTATTGAAGCAGCGAACTTTCCGTTTTGTACTATTGAGCCTAACACTGGCGTAGTACCGGTTCCTGATGAGAGACTAGATGCTCTAGCTGAAATAGTAAAACCACAGCGCGTGATCCCTACCACTATGGAATTCGTGGATATTGCAGGACTGGTTGCCGGCGCTTCCAAAGGTGAAGGCTTAGGTAATAAGTTTTTAGCAAACATTAGAGAAACTGATGCCATTGGCCATGTTGTTCGTTGTTTCAATGACGAGAATATAGTGCACGTTGCAGGCAAAGTAGATCCTCAAGAAGACATCGATGTTATCAATACAGAATTAGCGTTATCTGATCTAGAAACAGCAGAGAAAGCGGTTCTACGTTTAGGTAAACGCGCCAAAAGCGGTGACGCAGAGGCTAAGTTTGAAGTAAAAGTATTAGAGAAACTGCTGCCACATTTGAATGAAGGCACATTGTTGCGCTCTGTTGAATTAAGCAAAGAAGAGCATGCAGCTATTGCCTATATGAACTTCCTAACCTTGAAACCAACAATGTATATTGCCAATGTTGACGAAGATGGTTTCGAGAACAATCCTCTATTAGACAAAGTGCGTGCAATTGCTGAATCAGAAGGCGCTATCGTAGTGAGTGTCTGCGCAGCCATTGAGTCAGACATTGCAGAATTAGACGAAGAAGAAAAAGCTGAATTTATGGAAGAGCTTGGTTTGAAAGAGCCAGGTCTTAATCGTGTTATTCGTGCAGGCTACAGTCTTCTAACCTTAGAAACATACTTTACTGCAGGCGTAAAAGAAGTGCGTGCATGGACTTACCCTACAGGTTCAACAGCTCCACAAGGCGCTGGTAAAATACACACTGATTTCGAAAAGGGCTTTATTCGTGCAGAAATCATCGGCTACGACGATTATATCACTTGCAAAGGTGAAGCCGGAGCAAAAGACGCGGGTAAATGGCGTCTTGAAGGCAAGGACTATGTGCTAAAAGACGGTGACGTTATCCACTTCCGCTTCAACGTTTAATGAGTCATTTAAGGCTCACATTAGCGCTTAATCTAATGTGAGCTTTTATCTCGCTGTTCGCTTTATTTACCCCAGCCAGTTCCTCTCAGTTTTATTTCCAAACTCTCGATTATTAAAAATTACCCAAGGCTAAAGTTATTGGCTAGGCCGACTATTAACTAAAAATAAGCAATTATTTTTATCAATAAAAATCCCAAAGAAAAAAAGCACCGTATATATAAAATCACAAAAAAACGCTGGCTTCGATGGGGTCAGTTGAATTAAAGATCTTTGGCGGTTTATTACAATGAAAACGCAAGCCCCTTTGTTACCAGGTGAAAAAGCCCTTCCGAGTGCGCCTAATGTACTTTTGGACGATGGCACGAACTGTATTCCTCAGCATTATTTGTCCTACCATCATACGATAGGATCAGTGGGTGATATTGTCGCGAATATTACTTATGAGCCTAATTACTTACTCTTTGTTGATGAAGATAACGGAGGGATCTTTATTCAAGTGGGTATAATAGGATTAGACAACTATGTTTCCCCACAATCACAAGACAATCAAAAAATCGTTTATGGGCGCAGATGGCGCGTAGAACCTCAATTACCCTCCTCTGAAATCATTCAAACCGCTTTTTTAGCGTTAATGAAAGCAAGAGAACATGAGATTCGAGAGCTCATTAAATTCAAACAAGATGATAAAATGACGAGTCCCTTCAGTTGCCACCATGACTTACCTTTAATGGCCATGTCACGAAGTACTGATACGCAAGACGAGAGCACGGCTATCGACGAAGATGCGATTAAAAATACAATTGCGAAACTTGAATACGATGGCGGATACTTTACATTTACTAGGCGTATTGAGCTTAATTCGTCACAACAGCTAGTTTCCCTTACCTTTCAGCCTGGCATAACCACCAAACTACCCGAATTGCTCTGTCAGCCCGAAATAAATCTAATAGTAGAAGAAGCAACCGAAAATGCACTTTTGTTCAGCTTAATGGATTGCTTGCTTCATTTAAGCAACCGACATGTTGAAGAGAATTTTAAATTCAAATCCTTCGCCCGCTTCTCAAGACAAAACAGCATCGCCAAAATAAGCGCTTTATCGGCAAAGACTAGGCATAAAGGCTTAACGGAAAGCAATGCTGATTTTGCTTTGAGCTACCAACAAAGTAACTATCAAACCGATGAAACCAGAGTGCCTAGATTGTTCGATTCCAATTTAGGGAAGAAACTTTCATCGCAATTGCAGAAATTTAAGATTGGTGGCGGGATATTGCCGAATAAATCGAGTTAAAAAATGCAATAGACTTGTCTAATATTTGGCTTTCTTGATTATTTAATGTCCAAGTAGTTATTTCATGCAAAAAAGGGGTTGACGACCACTCTTCAACTAAGCATAATACGCGCCACTCTGAAACAGACAAGCGCTGTTTGGAGTGACAGGATGGCTACGTAGCTCAGCTGGTTAGAGCACATCACTCATAATGATGGGGTCGCAGGTTCGAGTCCCGCCGTAGCCACCAATTCACTTATTAGCAATAATAGGTGACTGAGATATGCGGGAGTGGTGGAATTGGTAGACACGCTGGATTTAGGTTCCAGTGCTTCACGGCGTGAGAGTTCAAGTCTCTCCTTCCGCACCATACATTGTTGGGGTATAGCCAAGTTGGTAAGGCAGCGGGTTTTGATCCCGCCATTCGTAGGTTCAAGTCCTGCTACCCCAGCCATCTCAGTTTTTTAAAAGCTCATTAATATGAGTTGTAATTTAGAGCATCCTTGATTACTCTTGGGGTATAGCCAAGTTGGTAAGGCAGCGGGTTTTGATCCCGCCATTCGTAGGTTCAAGTCCTGCTACCCCAGCCAAATTCTACAAACGCCGGTTTATCCGGCGTTTTGCGTTTTTAAGGAATGAAATTTTGTTATTTGACTCAGTCACTTCACTTCAAAGCTCTGTTACGGAATCCCCGCACTTTTTCTCTGAATTACTGAACACACTAGGCGATGGTGTCAACGCTATTGTTAGCTTCGTGAACATGATTTTATGGGGCGATGGGCAAGTATTAATCTACATGCTTCTAATTGCGGGTGTTTGGTTTACCGTTAAATTAAAGTTCATTCAGTTGCTTAACTTCAAGCATATGTTTTCCTTACTCAAAGGTAGTGGCAAAAGTGATGCTGCCGGTATAAGTTCATTCCAAGCCTTATGCACGAGTTTATCCGCTCGTGTTGGTACCGGTAATTTAGCTGGCGTTGCGGTTGCGATATCACTGGGTGGTGCAGGTGCTATTTTTTGGATGTGGGTAATTGCCTTACTTGGTATGGCGACCGGTTATGCAGAGAGTGTTCTGGGCCAAGTTTATAAAATCAAAGACGAGAACGGCGAATACCGAGGCGGCCCAGCTTATTATATTAAGCAAGGGTTGAATAATTCATGGTTTGCCATATTGTTCGCCTTGTGTCTATTTTTTGGCTATGGATTCGTATTTTCTGCCGTACAGGCCAACACCATCACCGATGCGCTCAGTAATAGTTATGGTTTTGAAACATTCCATTCTGGCTTAGTGATTATTATTTTAGCTGGTTTGATCGTTATCGGCGGCTTGCGCGCCATCGCCCGCTTTGCGGAATGGATAGTGCCATTCATGGGCATTGCATACATGATAGTTGCCTTAGTTATTACTATCATTAACATTCAATTATTACCTGATGTCATTATCGATATTGTGAAATCGGCGTTTGGTTTACAGGAAGCCGGTGCGGGCGCGTTTGCAGCAGCCGTTAAAAATGGTATTCAGCGAGGCTTATATTCTAATGAAGCCGGTTCAGGCAGTGTTCCTCACGCAGCAGCCAGTGCTACTCCCCACCCTAATCACCCAGTATCTCAAGGATATATTCAGATGCTCGGTGTGTTTATCGACACAATGATACTTTGTACCTGTACGGCATTTATTATTTTGTTAGCGGGTCATGGTAATGATATTGGTCAAATGGAAGGTATTCGCCTAACTCAAACCTCTATGGAAAGCCACTTGGGTGCATATGGCGGCGATTTTGTGGCCGCAGCGATAAGCTTGTTTGCTTTCACCTCGGTAGTAGCGAACTATGCGTATGGCGAGAGTAACCTGCATATGTTTAAACTCGACAATAAGTTTGGGCGTGCGTTTTACACTACAGGTTATTTATTGATGATTTTATGGGGTTCAATGGCTGCCGTACCGCAGGTTTGGGCAATGGCAGATATGGCTTTAGGCTTAATGACAGTCGTGAATATTATTGCCATTGTACTACTAACTCCTACCATTGTTGCCGTAACAAAGGATTACAACGAAAAGCGCAAGAACCAAACTAAAATGGGCTTCATTGAAGAAGATTGCAATATTCAAGGGAAAACTGAAGATAATATTTGGAAATAAGGAAATTGACTAGCTCTTGAGGTATCGCCCGCTCTATAAGCGATACCTCTATTTATTGCTCTACATATACATAAATAATTGAATCACTAAGACAATCAATACCAGTGGTATTATCCACTTGGCAAACTTAGCCTGTGTTTCCGGTGAAATTCTAACACTCGATTTTTCAAGCATTGGGATGATCACAATCAACGAAATAAACAATACTGCTAAAATAGCTAAAACTGCCATTTACTTTCCTTTTTTTAAATTAATGCTAATTCTATCTTTCAAGACTGTAACGCTGGTTTATAAAGACGAAAAGCTGATTTTATCTTGCAATACTTTGATGCTATTTGATAGAGAGCTTTATACGTCTTAACTTATTCGAAACCCATAGCGTATTTCAAGGCTTTTTGTTTAATTGGGCCTGCCAAGTTAGCAATTTGTATCCCAGCATTTCGAATCACTCTAAGCGGCCCTATATTATTGCTAAAGGTTTGATAAAAAACATCCATCGCACTCATCATCAATAAATTCGGCGACCGCCTCTCGTTTTCGTAATCGATAAACGCTTGCTTATTTGTTTCATAAATGGGGTTGTTTTTAATAGATTCAACTAGTGCACCGACATCTTTAAACCCAAGATTGACACCCTGCCCAGCCAAGGGGTTTATTTGATGTGCTGCGTCACCAACTAACACAACATTATTACGCCAATACTGATTTGCATGCATTCTGCGCAAAGGAAATCCGGTTTTATCGATAACTTCAAAGTCGCCTAGGATGGAAGGGAAACGCGTTATGACCTGCTTTCGAATCTCTTCATTTGAAGCAAGTCGAATATCCTGACTGATCGGCGAATCAGCATACCAAACTAAACTCGCATAGTTATCAAACAATGGTAAAAAAGCAACTGGCCCACTTGGTGTAAACTGCTGCCATGTCGCAGCCTCAAAATCAGAATGCATTTTGACCAACAAAACATTCGCTTGTTGCTCATATTGCCAGCCTGTTGTACCAATGTTAGCAGCCTGGCGTAACTGTGAATGTCCTCCATCAGCACCCACAAATATGTTAGCGCTAATTTGAGTATCGTTATCTAGTAGAACAGATGACTTACTTAACTGGATATCTGCGGCTTTTGCATAGAAAACCTGAATACTGTTTGAATGCTCTTGTTCAATTGTGTCTAACAAAGCTAACTGTAAGATTCTATTCTCAACAAAATACCCTAAATAAGACTCGCCTATCTCTGAAGCATCGAAATGCAGTGGACGGGAGATATCTTCCCACACGGAGAGACGCTGATATTGTTTACAGCGCATGGAAACAACCTTGTCCCACACCTTATAACTTTGTAGTAAGGATTGAGTGTAACGATTTAAAGCGGACACTCTCAGATCAGGAAGGTCCTTAGCGTTGTATGCTTTTGGTTTGTGAGCTTCGACGATAGCCACTTTGTAGCCAAGCTTGCTAAGCCCAATGGCCGTAGCGCACCCAACCATTCCACCACCTAAAATACAGTAATCGACTGATAACTTCATTTATCCCTACTTATCTTTAACATACTGATATAATACAATACTCACATTATCTTGAAGCTAACATAATATCCTGAATATAGTCATGCGCCAACTCAACGAAATGATAAATAATGAAGAATAAAGTCTTGTTGGGCGCAATAGCGCTGTTAGTTGCTGAAGCATTCTTTGCCGGTGTCGGCGCAATTGTAAAACAGTTAAGCGACAGCCTGACTGAATCTCAACTGGTTTTTTTCCGCAATTTATTTGCTTTGTTTTTTCTTGGCCCATTTTGTTTAAAGCAAGGGCGCGAAGCAATCTACACTAAGCGAATATACTTGCACTTATTCCGTGCCGCCACTGGTCTAGCCGGCATGTACTGCTTTTTCTTCGTGCTTGGAGCTATGTCACTGACGTCTGCCATTATGGCTTTAAAGATGGCACCTTTCTTTATCCCAATCATTGCGAAGCTTTGGCTGAAAGAACAGATCCCATTCAAAACAAGTATTGCCATTGCGATTGGATTTATAGGCGTCGCATTTATTCTAAACCCTCAAGAAGGCATAGAGCTTAGTCATTTAATGATTTCTTTGCTTTGTGCGCTTTTGGTCGCAACAACAACTTGCACCATCAGAAAGATGTCAGACACTGAACCTGCTGTGCGCATCGTGTTTTATTTTATTAGTGTTTCAACCCTAGTTACCTTTCCTTTAGCCATTGCTGACTGGCGGCCAATCATTGCAACGGACTGGCTACTTTTAGTTATCCTGAGTGCGCTAGCTGTTTGCGGGCAGCTTTTAATGACTCAGGCTTTTCGTTTTGCATCGCCAGTAAAGATAGGTTTGTTGGGCTACTCGAGTGTTTTGTTTGCAGCCCTAATTGGTTATATTTTTTGGGATGAACCGCTAACGCTCAGCATGCTATTTGGCGGAATTCTGTTGTTATGGGCAGCAAATGTAACGATTAGACAACGTTGGTTTATCTAATAACGAGAAAAGATGCAGCATAAGCCTGTTTAAACTAGCGTCGATAACTGTTTCAGTTTAAAATGACGGGTTCAACGATAAATCCTAATTGGGATAATTAATCGACCTGATAACGAGAAAATCGTTCTTTAGAACCGTATCGACCTAATAAAAGACGAAATATAGCAATTATGAACAAAAAGTTATTTATAAAAACCTGGGGCTGCCAGATGAACGAGTATGACTCTGAGAAAATGGCAGATCTACTTGATTCAACGCATGGTTATACTCTTGCAGATGAAGCTGAAGACGCTGATGTCATTTTGCTTAACACCTGTTCTATACGCGAAAAGGCCCAGGAAAAAGTATTTCATCAGTTAGGCCGTTGGAAAAACCTAAAGAACGATAAGCCTGAACTGATTATCGGTGTGGGTGGCTGTGTTGCTTCACAAGAAGGTGCTGAGATCAGAAAACGTGCGCCATATGTTGATATCGTTTTTGGTCCGCAAACATTGCACCGTTTGCCTGAAATGATCCAACAAATCAAAGGTGGTGATAAATCAGTCGTTGATGTCAGCTTCCCAGAAATAGAAAAATTTGACCGCTTACCTGAGCCAAGAGCTGAAGGCCCCACAGCCTTTGTTTCGATTATGGAAGGTTGCTCTAAGTATTGCAGTTTTTGCGTGGTTCCATATACGCGAGGCGAAGAAGTCAGCCGCCCCGTTGATGACGTATTGCTTGAAGTTGCCCAACTGGCTGCGCAAGGTGTGCGTGAAGTTAACCTATTAGGTCAAAACGTTAATGCGTTTAGAGGCCCACATTACGATGGAAATGTCTGTCGTTTTGCAGAATTACTAGAACTCATCGCTTCAATCGATGGTATTGATAGAATTAGATACACAACATCTCACCCGGTTGAGTTTACTGATGATATCGTCGACGCTTACAAAAATATTCCAGAGTTAGTTGACCACTTACATTTACCGGTACAAAGTGGTTCTGATCGCATTCTTAATCAAATGAAACGTGGCCACACAGCGATTGAATATAAATCAACAATTCGTAAATTAAAGAAAGTGCGCCCTAACCTTTGCATGTCCTCTGACTTTATTATTGGTTTTCCAGGCGAAACAGACGCAGACTTTGAAGCTACAATGGATTTAATAAACGCCATTGGCTATGACATGAGCTTCAGCTTTATTTATAGCTCTCGTCCTGGTACGCCTGCGGCTGATATTGTTGACGACGTGACGGAAGAAACTAAAAAACAACGTTTACAAATATTACAACAACGCATAAATCAGAATGCTCTGCGCATAGCACGTAATATGTTAGGGACGACTCAACGTATATTGGTTGAAGGTCCATCGAAAAAAGATTTGATGGAATTAACGGGTAGAACAGAAAATAACCGGGTAGTAAATTTCGAAGGTTCACACGACATGATTGGTGAATTTGTTGACGTTGAAATAACTGCGGTTTACAGTAATTCTTTACGAGGAAAAGTGACTTTGCGTGAAAAAGACATGGGTTTACGTGTTGCTGTGTCGCCGCAAAGTATTTTAGCCAAACAGCCACAAGCTGATGACAATGGTGTGACTCAATTCGTTCCTGTGTAAATAGTGGCATGAGCTAGGTATTGAATATCTAGCTTTAAGCCTTATTTATATGTTCAGAATGAGTAATAACCCCAAACAAAAGAGATTATATTGAGTAAGTTAGTTAGTAACGAAATTTTACTGCAACCCGAAGACAACAAACGTTTGTCGAGTCTTTGTGGTCCATTTGACGACAATATCAAACAGATTGAGCGTCGCTTAGGTGTCGAGATTACCTATCGTTCAAACGAATTCAAAGTGCTCGGCGACCAACAACAAGCCAATGGCGCTAGCGAACTTTTGAAGTTGCTGTATATCGAAACCCAGCCAATAAAAGGAAGCGTCCCTGTACTTGAACCGAATCAAGTGCATTTAGCCATTCAAGAAGTGAAATGCTTAGAACGCGCTGAAGCCGGTGACTATGGCAAAGAAGTCCATATCAAAACCAAACGCGGTGTTATCAAGCCACGAAATCCAAATCAATCAAAGTATGTTGCAAACGTACTCACGCATGATATTACCTTCGGTGTTGGCCCTGCTGGTACAGGTAAAACTTACCTAGCTGTTGCCTGTGCAGTTGATGCACTTGAGCGTCAGGAAGTACGCAGAATTCTGCTAACACGCCCTGCCGTGGAAGCGGGTGAGAAGCTTGGCTTTTTACCCGGTGATTTATCACAGAAAGTTGATCCCTACTTGCGTCCACTATACGACGCATTGTTTGAGATGCTAGGCTTTGAGAAAGTTGAAAAACTCATTGAGCGAAACGTAATCGAAGTTGCGCCTTTAGCTTACATGCGCGGTCGAACGCTGAATGACGCATTCATTATTCTAGACGAAAGCCAGAATACAACGGTAGAACAAATGAAGATGTTCCTGACCCGTATCGGTTTTAATTCTCAAGCAGTTATTACTGGCGATATTACACAAATTGACTTACCTCGAGGCGCCAAGTCTGGTCTGCGTCATGCAATCGAAGTCTTAAGTGATGTGAATGATATTTCGTTTAATTTCTTTATGGCGCAAGATGTTGTAAGACACCCTGTTGTTGCTCGCATTGTGCAAGCCTATGAAGAGTTTGAAGCTAAGAAAGAAATTGAGTCGATGGAGAAGAGGCGCTTAAGAGAAGAGCAAATTCGCAACTCAGGTCAACATATTGACGAACAAAATCTTAAACAATCTCATTTAAGTAATACGCCCAGCAATGACAATCAAAGTTGATTTACAAAACGTGCTTGAGCAAGATAAGCTCAATCACGTTTTGCCCAGCAATGAGCAAATTGAACAATGGTTTAATCGAACGATTGAAGAGTTACGTTCAATAAGTGAAGCACTTTCGGTACAGCAAAGTGACAGCAAAGAGCTTGATACCGTTCGCATTCAACAGCAAACATATGAACTGACACTTCGCATTGTAGACTCTGAGGAGTCCCAGCAATTAAATGCTGATTATCGTGACAAAAATAAACCCACTAATGTCCTTTCGTTCCCTTTTGAAGCACCGGAACACATAGACATGCCGTTCTTGGGTGATTTAGTTGTTTGCGCAGCGCTTGTTGAAAAAGAAGCAAATGAACAAAATAAATTAACAATAAATCATTGGGCGCATTTATGTATTCATGGTTTGTTGCATCTTCTGGGTTACGACCATATAGAAGAAAGTGAAGCACAAGAAATGGAAGGGATTGAAACCGCCATTTTGGCGAGATTCAACATTGACGATCCTTATCAATATCACTCAACTTTATGACTTTAGGAAAATAACGAAAATATCATGAGCGATGACAACCCACACTCTACCAACGGTTCTCCAACTAGAAGCTGGCTAAAGCAATTAGCCTCGACTTTTAAGGGGGAACCGAGAAGTAGAGAAGAATTATCTGAAGTAATTTCAGATGCTGAGCAACGTGAACTAATTGATCCTCAAACGAAGGAAATGATTGAGGGCGTAATGACTGTCAGCGAAATTCGCGTTAGAGACATTATGATCCCCAGAGCACAAATGGTTACTATCGATATCGAACAAGATGTTGAGCAGTTTCTCCCTATCATGCTCGACCACGCTCACTCAAGATACCCTGTCATATCAGAAGACAAAGACCATATAGAGGGCATTTTGCTTGCTAAGGACTTACTTCCCTATGCTTTTTTACCTGGTAAGGAATTTAAATTAAAGGAAGTATTACGCGAGGCTATCATCGTCCCTGAGAGCAAACGTGTTGATGTACTGCTAAAAGAATTTCGCCAACAACGCTATCACATGGCAATTGTGGTTGACGAATACGGCGGTGTTTCTGGTTTAATTACAATTGAAGACATACTCGAACTTATAGTGGGTGAAATTGAAGACGAGTATGACGATGAGATCAACGAAACGGATGAAATTCGTCCTCTAAACAAACACACATATTCTGTTAAGGCTCTCACATCTGTTGAGGACTTCAACCGTTTCTTCGAAACAAAATTTAACGAGGAAGAATCCGATACTATTGGAGGTGTTGTTCTGCGCGCTTTTGGACATATGCCTGAAACCGACGACGAGATTACGATAGAAAACGTTGGCTTTAAAGTCACAAACTCGGATAAGCGACGGATAGTGCAATTAAAAGTCATGCTGCCGGATTCTGAGGAATAAGTTCTGAGCATCTGGCGAAGCTGTATTTTATTATTCGTTTTAGGAGCAAGTGTCACCTTTGCATTCGCCCCTTTTAATGCCTGGTGGCTTCCGTTTGTCGTATTTCCCATTTGGTTTTACATTCAAGCAGGCACACGAGAGCATTCTTTTAAACTTGCTTGGTGCTTTAGTTTTGCTTACTTTGCCGCAGGTATTAGTTGGATACATGTCAGCATAGCTGAGCACGGTGGCCTTCCACTTATTGTTTCAATTGCAATGATGGCAGTACTTTCAGCTTATTTAGCACTTTTCCCGGCTATCTCGATGTATCTATGTAACCGTTTCTCCAATAAACGAGTATGGCCACTTACCCTGCCCTTTATTTGGCTTATTCTAGAGTGGTTAAGAGCCAATTTCATGACGGGCTTTCCTTGGTTATCAGTTGCGTACAGTCAAATTGACGGGCCTTTAAGTGCCTGGATCCCACTAGTGGGTGAAATTGGTCTGAGTGCTATATTGATAATGATTACGGTTAATCTTGGTTTAAACCTAAGGCTTAAACGTGATGACAACACATGGCATTTACATGGAATTCAATCAGTATTTGTTGCACTTGTTTTTAGTATCTCAGGCTACGTATTAAATGATATTAATTGGAGCCAGCCAACAGGTGAAACCAAGAAAGTCACTATCGTCCAAGGTAATATTGAGCAAACTGTAAGATGGGTACCAGAACAAGACCGTCCAACAATGCAAAAATACTGGAACTTGACTGAGCCACACTGGAATTCAGATCTTATTGTTTGGCCTGAAGCCGCTATTCCCAAATTAGAAATAGCTGCAACGTCGTTTCTAGAACTATTAGATGAAAAAGCGACTGAGACCAACACAGCTTTGATAACCGGTATTGTTGATGTTAACTACGAAACAAAGATGATTTACAACAATCTGCTTAGCCTGGGTAACGATGAATTGGCACTAAACGCGATACCCTATCAATATGGACATGAAAATCGATTTTCAAAACACCACTTACTCCCGATAGGTGAATTTGTACCTTTTGAGTCCGTACTTAGGACATTGGCGCCTATATTTGATTTACCCATGTCATCTTTTAGTCGCGGAGACTATGTGCAGCCGAACCTTAAAGCCAATGGCATGTTATTGGCGCCTGCTATCTGTTTCGAAATTGCCTTTCCAAATCAAATACGTGCCAACCTAAATCAAGACACTGATGCCATTATAACTGTGAGCAATGATGCTTGGTTTGGTGATTCACATGGCCCCCATCAACACTTGGAAATTGCTCAGATGCGCGCAAAGGAGTTTGGTCTGCCTGTAATTAGGTCAACAAATACGGGAATTACTGCATTCATCGACCATACTGGAAAAATAGTGTCTATCGCATCACAGTTTGAGGACACGACGCTTACTCAAGACATCCAATTAGTAAAAGGCGATACCCCTTATAGAATATTTGGAAATTCACCTACTTATCTATTTTTCTTTGCTTTATTTATAGTTGGCTTTTTTATACATCGAAAAATACGAACGTAAAACAATATATAATCGACTTTTCCTTAACTTAAATATCATGTATAACACCCTCAATCATTTTTAGGAGTTAATATGTTAAGTAAATTAAATCAGGTTTTTAAGCACGACGCTGCTAGTGGAGTACTGCTAGTGTTTGCTGCTTTGCTTGCAATGATAATGGCAAATACTCCGCTAAATGGCTTCTACAACGACTTATTTAATACACAAGTAGTTGTGAAGTTTGGCGCATTTGAAGTCAACAAACCCCTTATTTTATGGGTTAACGACGGATTAATGGCTATATTCTTCTTTCTAGTTGGATTAGAAGTGAAACGTGAAGTGCTTGATGGTCATTTAAAATCAAGAGATCAAGTCATGTTACCAGCCGTCGGGGCTATCGCCGGTATTGTTGTGCCAGCCCTGATATACGTATACTTTAATTACGATGAGCCAGTTAGCATTGACGGTTGGGCTATCCCTGCTGCTACCGATATCGCATTCGCGCTTGGGGTTTATAGTCTATTTGGCAAGTCCTTACCTGTTACTCTGAAGCTCTTTTTATTATCCGTTGCAATATTTGACGATATAGGTGCAATAATTATTATTGCGCTATTTTACTCTGCAGAACTCTCAACACTATCACTGATCATTGCCGCAATTGGTATGTGTATCATGTTCGTATTTAATCGTTTAAAAGTTCGTTCTGAAGCGATGTATATTTTAGTAGGTATTGTGATTTGGGCGGCAGTTCTGAAATCCGGTGTGCATGCAACTTTAGCTGGCTTCGCCTTGGCTTGGTTTATACCATTAAGAGGAAAAAACCGAAGTGGTTTGGAAATGCTTCCTCATATTGAGCACAAGCTACACCCATGGGTGGCTTTTGCAATCTTGCCAATATTCGCTTTTGCTAACGCCGGTGTTCAGCTGCTGGGTACAACTCAAGAACAGATTTTCAATCCTATTGTGATTGGAGTAATGGCTGGTTTATTTGTCGGTAAGCAAGTGGGTATATTCGGTGCTTGTTGGCTAGCCGTCAAACTTGGATTCGCGAAGTTGCCTGACTATGTTACTTGGGGACAGCTTTATGGAGCATCGATATTATGTGGTATCGGATTCACAATGAGTTTATTTATAGGCAGCCTCGCATTCGAGAATATGAGTGCTGATTATTTAAATAGTGTGAAAGTTGGTGTTCTTGCCGGTTCTATTTTATCTGCCATATTGGGTGGAATAGTCATATCCCGGTCTTCAAAAAGTTTTGATACTAGAGCTAAATTGAGAGCTCAAACCACTGCTTAGGACTTAATGCGTATAATGCGCAAAACTTGTGAGGCGCTCTCAATGAGCGCCTTATTTTTGAGACGTTCGAAGAGGTAGTAACAGTGCAAATTTTTAATACCATCAATAGAAGTAATTTACGAGGGGACATTCTTGGTGGTGTCACAGCGGCAATTGTATCTCTTCCACTAGCCTTAACTTTTGGTGTTGCCTCTGGCGTTGGACCTGAAGCCGGTTTATATGGAGCAATCATCATTGGTCTATTTGCCGCGTTATTTGGTGGTACCCCCACGCTTATCTCTGAGCCAACAGGCCCAATGACAGTTATTATGGCAGCTGTTGTCACCACTCTAATCGCGGATAATCCAGATAACGGTCTTGCAATGGCCTTTACGGTAGTCATGATTGCGGGCCTCACACAGGTACTTTTTGGTGTCATGAAGTTGGGTAAATACATTACCCTTATGCCATACAGTGTGATTAGTGGCTTTATGTCCGGCATCGGCTGCATATTAATTGTCATGCAGTTAGCACCCGCGTTCGGCTCTGTTGCCCCAAGTGGCGGCGTAATGGGAACAATAAGCGCCTTACCAAGTATTCTTAGCAACATAAACCCCATCGAATTAGGTATGGCGATTGCGACAATTGCCATACTCTACATGACACCCAAAAAACTCAAAAATATAGTGCCACCCCAACTCATTGCATTAATCATGATCTCCTTGGTGTCAGTATTACTCTTTCAAAGTTTCGATATTAAACGGATTGGTGAAATCAACGTAAGTTTGCCATCAATGGTTTTGCCTGAATTCACGCCAGATCAAATAAAGACCATGGTCTTGGACGGCATCGTGTTGGGCATGCTCGGTTGTATTGATTCCATGCTAACTTCTGTCATAGCAGACAATCTTACACGAAGTGAGCATAAATCTGACAAAGAGTTGATCGGGCAAGGCATAGGTAACATTTTCTCGGGCATGTTTGGTGGACTGCCTGGCGCTGGTGCAACAATGGGAACGGTCGTCAATATACAAGCCGGAGCAACAACCGCATTATCTGGCTTGATCCGCGTATTAGTCCTCGTTATTGCAGTTTTCGGTGCATCCGAACTCATATCGGTAATCCCCATCGCTGTGCTAGCAGCTATCGCAGTCAAAGTGGGTATCGATATCCTCGATTGGAGCTTTATTAAGCGCGCACACAAAGTATCGAAGCAATCGACTATCATCATGTATTCTGTGCTGTTGCTAACTGTGTTTGTCGACCTAGTTGTGGCAGTTGGTATTGGCGTTTTTATTGCTAACATTATTACGATTGAAAAACTGAGTGCCTCACAAGAAAAGAATATCAAGGCAATAAGTGACGTTGATGGCAGCCTTCCATTGACTAGAGAACAAAGGCAACTATTGAACAAAGCTAATGGCCAAATCCTATTTTTCTACTTAAGTGGGACAATGATTTTTGGTGTATCGAAGGCGCTTTCAAGAGAGTTAAGCAGTATGACCGAGCACAAAGTGATTATCATCGACTTAAGTGACGTCTCGTACTTGGACGATACCATCGCTCTGGCAATTGAAAACCTGATAAAAGATGCTAATCAACTAAACAAGCATATCTTAATGTTAGTGCAACAGGAAAGTTCGAGAGAAAAGCTTCAAAAAATGGGTTTTGCTAAAATACTGATGGCAGAAGCCTTTGTGAAAGACAGAACTGAAGCTCTGACTAAAGCCTCAGATTGGCTGAAAAACGACGACTTGAAAGGGCAGGCATAAAACTGCTTAGCCCTATCACTTTAGTTTAACTAACTAATTTTACTATATATACTCAACTTCGATGATTTCAAATTCAATACTTCCAGCAGGTGTTTGAATATTGACGACATCGTCTATCATTTTGCCAATTAAACCGCGAGCAATTGGCGAGTTAACAGAAATTAATAAGTTCTTAATATCAGATTCATCATCACCTACAATTTTATAAGTAATTTCTTCTTCAGTCTTACAATTCATCACTGTAACAGTTGTTCCGAAGATCACTTTCCCAGTATTTGGCATTTTAGTGACATCAATAATTTGTGCGTTTGATAACTTACCTTCAATATCTTGAATACGCCCTTCGCAAAAGCTCTGTTGCTCGCGCGCAGCATGATACTCAGCATTTTCTTTTAGATCACCGTGCTCACGAGCTGTCGCAATTGATTTAATAATCTCAGGACGTTTTACCGTTTTTAATTCATGTAGTTCTTTTTGCAACATGTCTGCGCCATGTGCCGTCATCGGATATGTAGTCATCTATCTACTCTTTAATTATTTTAGTTATCTGGTAATGAAAGTTAGAGTCATTTTGCATTCACAAAAGGTGAAAACAATAGGCTATCTACTCATACTAGACAAAAATGCGCCATTTTAGGCGCATTTCAAGTTCAATCAATCTTCGGATTATATACTATTTTTGCTTATGCTAAAGTCCCTTAATGGACTTCAGCATACTTTTTAGCAAACAGTCCTTACCCTTTTATTCGCTTGTGCAATTCTTGAACTGACGAGACATTAACTTTAGGATCTGCGCTAATCGCTCGGATTGTGGCAAATGCGGCATTCAAAGTCGTTGTGTAGCTGGTTTTATTAAGCAAGGCTTCTCGTCTAATATACACTGAATCATTGATTGCTTGTCTACCTTCAGTTGTATTAACCACATAGCTATACTCGCCATTCTTAATCGCATCAACGATATTTGGGCGACCTTCTGACAGTTTATTCACTGTCGCACATTCAACACCGTGTTCAGACAAAAAGCGAGCCGTACCTTTCGTAGCTTCGACAGTAAAGCCGTGCTCAATCATTTCCTTCGCCAAGCCAATCAAACGTTGCTTATCGTTATTACGCACCGAAAGAAGTACTTTTCCTTCACTTGGTAATGGAGCTGATGCGCCTAAATTAGCTTTAGCATAAGCTTCATCGAAACCATTACCAACACCCATCACTTCGCCTGTAGAGCGCATTTCTGGTCCAAGTAAAGGATCGACTCCTTGGAACTTAGCGAATGGTAAGACAACTTCTTTAACTGAGAAGAAAGGTGGTATTACTTCTTGAGTGAAGCCTTGTTCAGCTAAACTAACACCTGCCATTGCTCGCGCTGCGATTTTAGCCAAGGGTACGCCAGTTGCTTTCGAAACAAATGGGATCGTTCTTGCTGCTCGAGGGTTTACTTCAATTAGATAAACTTCATTGTCTTTTATCGCAAACTGAGTATTCATCAAGCCAACGACCTCAAGTTCAAGAGCCATTTCAGTAACTTGTTTGCGCATCACATCTTGAATTTCTTGAGACAAGGTGTAAGGAGGTAAACTACAAGCGGAGTCGCCAGAGTGCACGCCTGCTTGTTCAATATGCTCCATAATACCGCCAATAACGACTTGTTGACCATCACACACTGCATCAACATCAACTTCGATGGCATCATCTAGGAAGCGGTCAAGTAGCACTGGGCTGTCGTTAGAAACACTCACAGCTTCATTCAAATATCGACGCAAATCTTGCAAATCATAAACGATTTCCATCGCTCGCCCACCTAGCACATATGAAGGGCGAACAACTAATGGGAAGCCAATAATTTCAGCTTGCTCTAATGCTTCTTCCATATTGCTAACAGTGGCATTCGCTGGCTGTTTCAAACCAAGCTTATTCACCATATGTTGGAAGCGCTCACGATCTTCTGCACGGTCAATTGCATCAGGAGAGGTCCCGATAATGTTAACCCCATTCGCTTTTAGTGCTCTTGCAAGCTTAAGCGGAGTTTGACCACCGTACTGTACAATCACACCTTTTGGTTTTTCAATGCGTACGATTTCTAGGACATCTTCCAAGGTTACTGGCTCAAAATACAAGCGGTCTGAAGTATCATAATCAGTAGAGACAGTTTCTGGGTTGCAATTAACCATGATGGTCTCATAACCATCTTCGCGCATTGCTAGCGCTGCGTGTACACAGCAATAGTCAAACTCAATGCCCTGCCCGATGCGGTTTGGACCGCCACCAAGTACCATGATTTTATCTTTATCTGAAGGATTGGATTCACACTCTTCGTCATATGTACTATACATATAAGCAGTCGAAGTGCTGAATTCAGCAGCACAAGTATCTACGCGTTTATAAACAGGTAGTACCTTAAACTTGTTGCGCATGTCACGCACGTCATCTTCAGCAACGTTAGTTAATTCTGCCAGCCTCGCGTCAGCAAAACCTTTTCGTTTAAGAGTCCTCATAAGGGTCTCGTCAATTTCAGACAATCCTATGCGTTCGACGAGTTGCTCAAGTTGTACAATTTCTTCTAACTGCACTAAGTACCAACGATCAATGTTGGTTAATGCGAAAATTTCTTCAACTGACATGCCCATGCGGAAAGCATCGCCTATGTACCAAATGCGCTCTGCACCTGGTTCACGTAGTTCGTAGATGAGTTTGTTCTTAGCTTCTGGGTCTTTTAAATCGAGTATCGGATTCAACCCTGATGCGCCAACTTCTAATCCACGAAGAGCTTTTTGAAGCGACTCTTGCTGGTTACGGCCTATTGCCATAACTTCACCTACCGACTTCATTTGGGTAGTTAAACGGTCATTTGCACCAGCAAATTTTTCAAAGTTGAAGCGTGGTATTTTTGTAACAACATAGTCAATTGCAGGTTCAAATGACGCTGGCGTTAAACCGCCCGTGATGTCATTAGCTAGTTCATCAAGAGTATAACCTACCGCTAATTTCGCAGCGATTTTTGCAATTGGGAAACCAGTCGCTTTTGATGCTAAGGCTGAAGAGCGCGATACACGCGGGTTCATTTCAATGATAACGAGTCTACCCGTGTCAGGACAGACGCCGAATTGAACGTTTGAACCGCCAGTTTCAACGCCAATTTCTCGTAGTACAGCCATAGCCGCATTACGCATAATTTGGAATTCTTTGTCTGTTAGAGTTTGCGCAGGAGCTACGGTAATTGAATCACCGGTGTGCACGCCCATTGGATCAAAGTTTTCAATCGTACAAACGATAATACAGTTGTCAGCTTTATCGCGCACAACTTCCATTTCGTACTCTTTCCAACCAATCAATGATTCGTCGATGAGTAGCTCAGATGTTGGTGATAAATCTAAGCCTCTCGTACAAATTTCAGTGAACTCGTCTTTGTTGTACGCGATACCACCACCGCTGCCACCCATAGTAAATGAAGGACGAATAATGCAGGGAAAGCCGATTCGAGTAGACACATCGTAAGCTTGTTCTAAACTATGGGCAATTTCAGCTCTGGGACATTCTAAACCAATCGACTTCATGGCTTTGTCAAAGCGTTCTCTATCTTCAGCTTTGTCAATCGCATCGGCTGAAGCGCCTATGAGCTCAACATTAAATTCTTCTAGGACACCATATTTATTCAAGTCTAGAGCGCAGTTAAGCGCTGTTTGCCCACCCATTGTTGGCAAAACTGCATCTGGGCGTTCTTTAGCAATGATATTGCGTACTACTTCCCATTGAATAGGCTCAATGTAAGTAGCATCAGCCATTTCTGGGTCTGTCATTATGGTAGCTGGGTTTGAGTTAACAAGAATGACTCGGTAACCCTCTTCACGTAATGCTTTGCAAGCTTGCGCGCCGGAATAGTCAAACTCACAAGCTTGACCGATCACAATAGGTCCAGCACCAAGAATCAGTATACTCTTGAGGTCGGTACGTTTTGGCATAGTCTAATTTCCTACTCTTAAGCTTGTTTTTGAGACTGAACGATGAGTTCAATGAATTTATCAAATAATGGCGCAGCGTCATGTGGACCTGGGCTAGCTTCAGGGTGACCTTGAAAGCTAAAAGCCGGCTTGTCAGTGCGCTCAATGCCTTGCAAGGACTTATCAAATAACGAGACATGAGTCACTTTCAGGTTGTCTGGCAATGAAGATTCATCTACCGCAAAGCCGTGATTTTGACTGGTAATCATAACGACATTTCGAGCCAAGTCTTTAACGGGGTGGTTAGCACCGTGATGACCGAATTTCATTTTTTCAGTTTTTGCGCCGCTAGCTAGAGCTAAGAGTTGATGACCAAGACAGATACCAAAGATAGGAAGCGATTTTTCTAAAAAAACTTTAATTGCGTCGATGGCATAGGTACAAGGCTCAGGGTCGCCAGGGCCATTTGATAAAAAGATGCCGTCAGGGTTTAGAGCAAGAACGTCTTCAGCGGCAGTCTGAGCTGGTACTAAGGTTAATCTGCAACCTCTGTCCACTAACATTCTTAGAATATTATTTTTAGCACCAAAATCATAGGCAACAACATGATAGGGCAAGTTTTGCTTATCTGTATGATAGCCTTTGCCAAGTTCCCAAGAACCATCATTCCATGTAGCTAATTCAGATCGGGATACAACCTTCGCCAAATCCATGCCCTTCAAGCCAGGAAAATCATTCGCTAATTTTGCAGCTTGCTCTTGCGTTAAATCGTCGGCAGTGACGATGCACCCGCGTTGAGCACCTTTGTCTCTCAATATACGAGTTAAACGCCGCGTATCAATATCGGCAATGGCAACAATATTATTTTCAACTAGGTAATCTGATAGGCTTTGTTCGCTTCTGAAATTACTAGCGATAAGAGGTAGATCACGAATCACAAGACCTTTAGCCCAAATTTTATTGGATTCAACATCCTCGGAATTAACTCCGGTGTTACCAATATGAGGGTATGTCAATGTGATGATTTGTTCAGCGTATGATGGATCGGTGAGAATTTCTTGATAACCAGTCATTGAAGTATTAAAGACAACTTCTCCAACACTATGACCAGAGGCACCAATTGCAGTACCATTGAAAACAGAACCATCTTCTAGCACTAACAGAGCAGAAATAGCCAAGTCAACCTCCTAAAATTAAAGGTAACAAGGGAAATAGCAGCGAAATGCTAATATTTCCGAAAAATACGTAAAAAGCAGTTAAAAAACAGGCTTTTCAGTAGCTTCTTCGCGAATCTTCACATTTCCAACACATCAGCGCGAGCTCAATCACAGGGCTTTTCTTGCCATTGATAACTGCTTGCGCCTAGAGCGAAATTGCAAATTTGTGGCAAATTCCGCTGATTATATATTAATGCTCAGTAATGATCTATTTGTTTCTTAAACTAAACGAGGAAATATATAAAAATGCACGCTACGCATTACTAATCGACTGAAAGCACTAAAAATTACAAATAAGCGCATCGAATCATGTAGATCATGCATTCTCAAGTTCCACAAAATAAGTTATTGTAAATTCAGTACTTGTTGCATGCTATACAAGCCTGCCGGTTTATTTTTAAGCCATATAGCAGCCGTTAATGCACCATTTGCGAATGTTAGACGACTTGATGCTTTGTGAGTTAATTCAATTCGCTCACCAATGGTTGCAAATATAGCGGTGTGCTCACCGACAATGTCACCAGCACGAATAGTGCTAAAACCGATAGTTTGCTGATCTCGTTCTCCAGTATCACCTTGCCTTCCATAAACCGCACATTTAGAAAGGTCGCGACCCAATTCTTCAGCAATCACTTCGCCAATTGCCACTGCAGTGCCAGATGGCGCGTCTTTCTTATAGCGGTGATGCGCTTCTACTATTTCGATGTCTGCGTCCTGCCCCATCACTGCACTTGTTTTTCTCGCTAAACTCAATAATAAGTTTACTCCAACACTATAATTGGCAGCGAACACAACCGGAATAGATTTTGCGGCTTCATCAATCAAGCCTAAATATTCAGATGACAGTCCCGTGGTTCCTATAACGATTGCTTTTTTGTTTTTTACACACCACTCTAAATTGGCTTTTAAGGCTTCTGGCAAAGTGAAATCAATGATGACGTCCGCGATATCTGTTGGTTGCTGATTCACGCTGCAAACTGTGATGTATTGTTTAGCAATCCCAGCTAATTCACCTGCGTCTATTCCAACTAGAGAAGAGCCTTCGCGCACACTCGCAAAACCAAGTGAAACTTCTGTATGTTGATAACACGCATCAATTAGAACTCTTCCCATGCGCCCATTTGCGCCTAAAACACCAATTTTAGTCATATGTACTCTTTCGATTTTTATTTTATGATACTTAGTCTATGATATATTATTCAGGCAAATCAAAAAGCTAAAGCTTGCAATGGATTTGCAGTTAACCCAACTAAGCGTTGAATCACTCATAGCCGGTTTTGGCTAGATAAAGAGAAATATAGCATAAATGCCAATAAATAATGCTGAGTTTAGTAGAAACAATTTTATGGATAGAATCACTGTTTTACTAATTTTTTTTGGAGTATTTCTAAGCCCCTCGTTTGCTATGGCAGAAGAGCCTTTAACGCCTGTCACTTTGCAATTAAAATGGGAGCATCAATCGCAATTTGCCGGCTACTATATGGCAATTGAGAAAGGCTTTTATGCCGATGTAGGCATAAAACTAACTCTCGTAGAAAAAAACATTAACAGTAATGATGTTCAGCCAGTGCTTGATAATGTGGCAACATTTGGCATTGCCAACTCGTCAATACTGATCCCCATAATGAATGGTGAACCATTGGTAATCGTTTCAACGATTTATCAGCATAGTCCTTTAGCTTTTATCACTAAAAAAGAATCAGAAATATACAGTCCCTACCAATTCAAAGGGAAAAAGCTGTCACTTCGAATGGTGCAAGACCAAGCCTCATTATATGCGGTACTGTCAAAATTAAAGATTGCTCCTACAGATTATGAGATTGTTCCTCAAACTAGCTTTAACAAACTTCTATTGAAAGATGATTTAGTGGACGTTTCGGCTGGTTATATTACTAACCTTCCATATTGGTATGAAAGCTCTGATATTCCCGTAGTAACTATAGAACCCAGAGATTATGGCATCGACTTTTACGGTGATCTTATATTTACTGCGGTTGAAACTGTCGAGAACCAACCCGATTTAGTGAATAAATTTGTCGATGCGAGCATCAAAGGCTGGCATTACGCGTTAGACAATCCAGAAGAAACGGTTTCTCATATTCACTCTAGTTATACGTCAAATAAAACACAAGAGGCATTACGCTTCGAACTTGAAAAATTAAGAGAATTAATTGCTAGGGAAATTTTACCAATTGGAAGCATGTTTCATGAGCGATTTAAGAATATCGCGAATATTTATAAGGAATTAGGTTTAGTTGACGAAAATGCATTGCTCGGTAAATATCAAATTAGAGATTATATTAGTGAATCCAAAGCTTTCTCTGCTGAGCAGCATCTTCAGGTTTTCATCATAGTCGGCGTATTGCTGCTCATCAGCATTTTGCTAGTCATTAACAACAAAATATTATCGAGCCGGGTGCGCAAGAGAACCATAGAATTAGACGAAAAAGTTGCACTTATTGAGAATCAGAACGAAGAGCTAGAGCAAGCCAAACGCAGCGCCGAACAAGCTGTACTTGTTAAATCTCGCTTTTTGTCAAACATGAGTCATGAAATTAGAACACCACTGTTTGGCATTACCGCGTTAACAGAATTACTAGACACCGACGAGTTGGAAGAGAAACAGCGTAAATACGTCACTCTGCTCCGTCGAACAACTCATCATTTAGGTGGCATTGTTAACGATATTTTGGATTATTCAAAGATTACAGGCGGGATGCTAAGCATAAAATGTTTGCCCTTCTCTATTCGCAGTTTACTAAACGATATAAGTAAGCAATATGAATTGTTAGCAGCAGAGAAAAATATAGGGTTCGAAGTTCATATTAATCCAGAAGCACCTGATGAATTATTGGGGGATCCACAACGAATAAAGCAAGTTATACAAAACATATGTTCAAACGCAATTAAGTTCACAGTAAAAGGAGGTGTAATAGTTTCCATCAGGATTACCCCCAGCACTGAGAGCGATAAATATAATGTCAGCTTTATTATAAAAGATACGGGTATTGGTATCTCCGACGCAAAACAAAAACGTTTGTTCAACGCGTTTGAACAACTTGAATCAGAAGATAATCGAAATTTTGAAGGAAGTGGGCTAGGTCTTAGTATTACTTATCAATTGTGTCAGTTAATGAATGCGTCGATTAAAATCGAAAGCGCGTTAAATCAAGGCACGAGCGTTTCCATTTCAATGACGCTAAATTTGAGCAAGGCGTTTCTTCAGTCTCACGAAAAGGATCCACATATTGCCGCTCCCATCACATTATTGCTAGTGAGCAACGATACTGCGGAAGTGCGAAGAAGAGCTGTTGCGCTTTCAAAAAGCGGTTTAAAGATTGCCATGCAACACTCTGCAGAAAATGCACTCAAACATCTGTCAGAACATAGCGTTGACATCGTGTTATTTGGTTTATTTGATCAGGCGGTTAATTTACCCGGCTTTATCATTTCCGCTCGCGATAGAAGTCAAAATAAACACCTTAAAGTTCTTATTACGTCTAATTATGCTGAGACGGAAGCTAAGGCGCTTATTGAACCAGCAGAGGCCGATGAAATTCTTTCTCTACCAACGAGTTTATATTCAATTACAAGTTGCATTTTCGCTGACCTTGCTGCGAAACAAACTAGCGAGGAAAAGCAGTTCCGCATTTTGCTTGTTGAAGACAACTTATTAAATCAAGAGCTAATGCTGAATATGCTCATGCCATATAGTAAAGATATTGTAGTCGCAAACAATGGTGAAGAGTGTATGAGAGCGCTGAAGCTACGACAAGACTTTGATATTATTCTAATGGATATTCAAATGCCTGTAATGGATGGCTTAGAAGCTATGCGGGAAATTAAAAAGGACGAAGTATTGTCCAAAATTCCAGTTATTGCTGTTACAGCGAATGCATTAGAAGATGATGTTAATACTTACCTTGAAAGTGGTTTTGCAAAACACATTTCCAAGCCATTTACATCAGAGCAATTGATCAAAGGGATCCACTCTACGGTGAGGACTTAATGCAACAGGTTTATATATGGGACTTCCCGACACGAATATTTCACTGGCTTTTAGTTATTGCAATTTGCTCTCAATATCTTACGGCTGAGTTGCTCGATGATGCTATGACCTGGCACTTTTACGGTGGCTACTTCATTCTAGGACTATTAATTTTTAGAGTTTTGTGGGGTGTTTTTGGCGCATATTACGCGCGTTTTTCTCAATTTGTAGTTTCACCACGTAAAGTTTGGAACTATGCTCGTCTTTTTAATAGCTCTGCATACCAGCCTGTTGTTGGTCACAACCCGCTAGGAGCCTATTCTGTACTGTTTATTATGACCATTCTTTTCACACAGGCCATTAGTGGACTTTTCATCACAGATGATATTTTTCATGACGGTCCTTACTATAGTGTTTTAAGCGAAGAAACTAGGCAGATTATGAATTGGGTGCATCACCAAGGCTTTATCGCCGTATGGTTGTTTCTAGCATTGCATATATCTGCAATGCTGGTTTATAAATTCGCCAAGCATCAGAATTTAGTAAAAAGTATGATAACCGGATATAAAAAGCAGGATCCAGAAACCTCGGCTATTAACGCTAAAAATCACTGGTTCAAATTTATTGCTTTCGCCTGCATGGCTGCTTTTATCGTTTATTTGGTGGTGGTTGTTTTTGCACCTGAGGTCGTTGAAGATTTTTACTACTAAGGACGCTTGAACTTATAGTGAAATACATAAAAAAGAGCCAAGATATAATATCTTAGCTTTTTTTAATTTTATTTTTAATACGAGCAATCTAATTTAAAAGAATGCGTTCGCTTGTGAAATTGTTAAACCGTAAAGAATAGTTAGTCCAACAGCAACCGCAGTTTGTTTCAATGCATCTTTTGACATTTGGGCCCATCCTGTTTTTTTTATTTTTAGGATTAAGCGCTACTAACTTCCGTTGTTTCCATAGAGATCTCAATGGGTACTGAGAGCCCTTCTCTACAATCATTGTAACTGCTGTTAAAGCAATGATAGCACCGGTATCAGTAAAGTGTGACTCGCAATGCACCTTACTGTTAACATAAATAATACATAATAATTACAAGTTTTAAACCTAAGTTTTCAAATATTTGACGCATTAAGTTAATTAATTTGACGCTAGTGATAAATTGTCATTCATTTTCATCATCTTACAAAAAATCCGGTCACATAAATAAATTTAAATGACCGGCTTTGAGTGTTTGTTTTTTATACAAATTTACAATTTCGTTGCATCTACATCTGACTTAGATAGATTAATCAATCTTAAATTTATCGTGACATGCTTTGCATGTTGCACCTAAGTCGCCTATCGCTTTTCGATAATTATCTACATCTTTAGCTGCTGCCACTTTCTGTAAGTTAGCTGCAGCATTAATCATGTCATGGCTCTTACTACTGAAGTCTTCCATTTCTTCCCAAATTTTGTCAGACGCTTCTGTTTTTACTTCAAACTTTCGTGTGTCTAACGCAAAATAGTCATCCATCATTGTTGCTAACTGTTCGATGCGTAGTGCATTTTTATTCATTACTTCCGCGTCATATTCTATTTGCCCTTTCGCCATAGCACCTAAAGGCCCCATATTACTGCGCACAAGTTGCAAAACTGCTTGCCTGAATTGTACAGCAGTATCAGCCTGTTTCTGTGAGTTTGCTTCTTTCGCGAAAGCTGAGGGAACCGTTAAGCTAGCAGCCAAAACCAATGAGATGAGTACTTTTTTCATGTTATATTCCTGTATAAGCATAGTATATTTAATTATAGTTCGATTAGAGGTGTACAGTACTTGTTGATAAGATACAAACACTTTGCACAAAGTTCAATAAAGTCTCCTTGAAAGTCGGTATTAATTCCCTTTTAATTCGCAAGAATAAAATTATCTCGTCTATTTGATACGGAGAATTAACCACCTTTTAATGTGTTTAACAAAAAAAACGCCCAATAAATTGAGCGTTTTCTAAAATTACCGCATAGGACGCTTTGTTAAAAGCATCGAAGAACTGTACACATTACTTGGTTAGATCATCGAAAAACTTCTTCACACCATCAAAGAATCCCTGCTCCTTTGGACGGTGTTTACCACCACCAAGTGAGGCATCAAATTCCTCTAGCATTTCTCTTTGCTTGGCTGATAAGTTAACCGGTGTCTCTATCACGACTTTGCACATTAAGTCACCAACGCTTCCACTACGAACGGATTTAACACCTTTTCCACGTAAACGGAACATCTTCCCAGTTTGCGTTTCAGGCGTTATCTTAAGTTTAACTTTACCATCGAGCGTCGGCACTTCAATTTCACCGCCTAGCGCAGCTGTTGCGAAACCAAGAGGCACTTCACAGTATAGGTTGTTTCCATCACGTGCAAAAATATCATGTTCGCGAATATTTACCTGAACATATAGGTCACCTGCCGGTGCGCCATTCTCGCCCGCTTCACCTTCACCAGTAAGACGAATTCTATCACCCGTATCAACGCCAGCTGGCACTTTAACTGATAGAGTCTTGGTTTTTTCAGTGCGCCCTTGACCGCGGCATGGATTACATGGGTCACCGATGATCTTCCCTTTACCAGAACATGTTGGGCACGTCTGTTGTACTGCAAAGAAACCTTGGCGCATTTGCACTTGGCCGTTTCCTTTACAGGTTGGGCAAGTAGTAGGAGTTGAACCTTTCTTAGCACCTGAACCATGACAGATATCACATTCGACCAGCGTCGGTACACGAATTTCAACTTCCTTGCCACGCACCGCCTCTTCAAGCGACATCTCAAGGTTGTAACGTAAATCTGAACCCTGACGAGCGCGCGATTGACGACCACGACCGCCACCAAATATGTCTCCAAACACATCGCCAAATATATCACCAAAATCAGCACCCTGACCATGACCACCGCCACGATTTGGATCAACGCCAGCATGACCATATTGGTCATATGCGGCACGCTTTTGAGAATCAGTTAAGATTTCATAAGCTTCTTGTACTTCTTTAAACTTTTCTTCCATGCCCTTATCGCCCTGAGTACGATCAGGGTGGTATTTCATGGCGAGCTTCTTATAGGCTTTCTTTATGGAGCGTTCATCGGCACCGCGCTCTACGCCTAATACTTCGTAATAGTCTCGTTTGGACATAAGATTAAAAATTCCTGCATTGTTTAGCTTTGTTTTATAAAGGCTCTTCTAGCCATCATTTAGCTTATTGCTTAAAAGTTCTTATAAAACAATAAATTAGTAAATACTGAGTTGTTCAGCGCGAATACAAACAGGGCGCAATCTGATCTTATCAGTTGCGCCCATATATTTGCTCAATGAATCAACAACAATTATTTTTTGTCGTCTTTCACTTCTTCAAACTCAGCATCGACAACATCATCGTCTGTTTGAGCTGATTTAGCTTCAGCATCTTCTGGAGCGCCTTGGCCTTCAGCAGCTGCTTTAGCTTGGGCAATTTCCATCAACTTGCTTGAAGCTTCCATCAAGGCTTGAGTTTTCGCTTCGATTTCTGCTTTGTCATCACCTTTACGCGCAGTTTCCAAAGCTTCTAACGCTTCTTCAATTGCTTTTTTATCGTCTTCTGGTAATGCATCGCCAGCTTCTTCAATTTGCGTGCGTGTGCCATGAATCATGCCATCAGCTTGGTTACGTGCTTGAACTAACTCTTCAAACTTAGCATCGGCTTCTTTGTTAGCTTCAGCATCTTGTACCATTTGCTCGATTTCATCATCGCTCAAACCTGAGTTTGCTTTGATCGTGATCTTCTGTTCCTTACCAGTATCTTTGTCTTTCGCAGATACGTGTAGGATACCGTCAGCATCAATATCAAACGTCACTTCAATTTGAGGTGTACCACGTGAAGCTGGGCGAATACCTTCTAGGTTGAATTGACCTAGCGATTTATTACCTTGTGCTTGTTTACGCTCACCTTGAAGAACATGCACTGTTACCGCAGCTTGATTATCTTCAGCTGTAGAGAAGGTTTGAGACTTCTTAGTTGGTACAGTTGTATTCTTTTCAATTAGCGTTGTCATCACACCGCCCATTGTTTCAATACCCAATGATAAAGGTGAAACATCAAGAAGTAGTACGTCTTTTACTTCACCTGACAATACACCACCTTGAATCGCAGCACCCACAGCAACTGCTTCATCTGGGTTAACGTCTTTACGTGGCTCTTTACCGAAGAACTCAGTTACATACTTCTGTACTAATGGCATGCGAGTTTGGCCACCAACAAGGATAATGTCGTTGATATCGCTTACTGATAGGTCAGAATCGGCCAATGCTTGTTTCAAAGGCTCTAGTGATTTTTTCACTAAGTCTTCAACAAGAGACTCAAGTTTTGCACGTGTTACTTTAATAGCTAAATGCTTAGGACCAGAGGCATCGGCAGTAATGTACGGCAAGTTAACTTCTGTTTGTTGTGCAGAAGAAAGTTCGATTTTCGCTTTCTCACCCGCTTCTTTTAAGCGTTGCATAGCTAAAGGGTCTTTGCGTAAGTCAAAACCTTGGTCTTTCTTAAATTCTTCCACTAAGTAGTTGATCATTCTGTTATCGAAATCTTCACCACCTAAGTGAGTATCACCGTTGGTCGCAAGTACTTCGAAAGTATGCTCACCGTCAGCTTCGTCAATTTCGATGATAGAAATATCGAATGTACCACCACCTAAATCGTATACTGCAACAACACTGTCGCCTTTCTTCTTGTCCATACCATAGGCAAGTGCAGCAGCTGTCGGTTCGTTGATAATACGTTTTACTTCTAATCCAGCGATTCGACCTGCATCTTTAGTTGCTTGACGCTGCGCATCATTGAAATAAGCAGGAACTGTAATAACAGCAGCTGTAACTTCTTCACCTAAATAGTCTTCCGCCGTTTTCTTCATTTTTTTCAAAACTTCAGCAGAAATTTGCGGTGGTGCCATTTTCTCGCCGTTGGCTTGAACCCAAGCGTCACCGTTGTCAGCTTTAACAATTTTGAAAGGCATGATGTCGATGTCACGCTGAACTTCTTCGTCTTCAAAGCGACGACCAATTAGGCGCTTGATTGCGAAAAGTGTATTTTCTGGGTTAGTTACTGCTTGACGTTTTGCAGGTTGGCCAACCAGAGTTTCACCCTCTGAACTATAAGCGATAATGGAGGGTGTAGTACGATCACCCTCTGCGTTTTCAATTACTTTTGCTTTGTCGCCGTCTAGTACTGCGACACATGAATTTGTTGTACCTAAATCGATACCAATGATTCTACCCATCTGTGTCTCTCCAAAATATGATTTATTACGTTATGCAATAATAAATGGGGCTAATACCCCTGTTTTCAATATGTGATTTAAAAAAAATTTAATTTTTTTATGATTATCTAAACTTGTGTGTCTACACCGTCACTTGCAGCGCGCGATACCATCACCATTGCTGGACGTAACAAACGACCGTTCAAGGTATAGCCCTTCTGCATAACTGCCATCACCGTGTTTGGTGCGACATCTGCAGACTCTTGCATTGACATGGCTTGATGTAGTTCTGGATTAAATGCCTCGCCTTCTGGGTCAACAATTTCCATTCCATATTTCTGAACCGCGTTGATGAATGACTTGTGCGTAAGGTCAACTCCTTCAATAATCGGTTTGATTGCCTCATTCTCTGCATCCGCAACTTGAACAGCGCGCTCTAAGTTGTCGATAACAGGTAACAGTTCACCAGCAAAGCGCTCTAAGGCAAACTTTCGTGCTTTGTCAATTTCTTGTTCAGCACGGCGTTTTGCATTTTCCATATCAGCTCTAGCACGCAATACTGAGTCCTTTTGACTCTCAATTGTGCCATTGGCAACTTCTAATGCAGCTTCAAGCTGAGCAATGCGAGCGATGTTATCGTCTTCGTTCATTGCTTGTTCCAGCTCATCTGCTGTCATTGTTTGATCTTCATCATTCACCAACTCAGCTTCTATTTCGTCTTCGTTTGATGGTTTATTCTGTTCGTCGCTCATTACATTCTCCGCGGATCTTTACTAGCTAACTTAATTCGGCCAAGTTCACCTAAATAAGTGCACCAAAATAAGTACACCAAAATTTATGCATGGCCTTTTAATGGGGCTGCTTTTAGCGGCTTCAAGGGATAATTGCAGATTTAATTTAATTTTTTTTCATTAATAGGTGAAGATAACGAAAGTCTGATACCTTTTTACTTAAAAAGGCATTAGGCTAGAAGCTGGACGTTACGAACTATAATTATTGAATTTACAGGGGTTTTGTTTGTTTTCAATTTACACCGTAGGCTTAATCACGCTCATTTATCTAGGCGTTTTATTTGCCATTGCATTTTACGGAAATAAAAAGCGAGCCGCCTCTCCTATTGTTTATTCCCTTGCACTTGGCATTCATTGTACTTCTTGGGCCTTTTTTGGCACGACCACGCAAGCATCTCAATTTGGTTGGGCATTCGTGCCCACGTATTTAGGCGTGATTGTTGTGATGCTCTTTGCCTTTCCTGTTATTTGCAAAATTGCTAAGTTATGCCGTCAACACAATATAAGTTCAATTGCTGATTTTATTGGCATGCGCTATCAACATAGTCATGTGATTGCTGGCATGATTACTCTTATCTGCTTCATCGGCGTTGTGCCTTATATCGCATTGCAACTCGACGCTATCACACTCATGCTTAACTTAATGACCAAAGATAGCCAAAGTCTGACGCCCAGCATTGGTTTTTACGTTGTGGGCCTGATGGCTTTATTCGCTATCATTTTTGGAACAAGAACACTGGATTTGACTGAAAAGCACACGGGTTTAATGTATACCATTGCATTTGAGTCATTGGCCAAGCTTGCTGGCCTTGTCATAGTCGGTGTGTATGTTTGTTACAGTTTATTTGATGGGGTTTTCGACTTATTCATTCAGGCTACGGAACATGAGTCCAGCATTAAAATTTTGCAATCTGATTTTTCAATATGGGTATTTGTCAGTCACATGCTGCTCGGTGTTTGCTCCATGTTTTGCTTACCCCGTCAATTTCATATTGCCTTCATTGAAAACAACAATGAAAACGAATTACTGTTAGCACGATGGTTATTCCCTTTATTTCTTGTGTGTATGACTATTTTTGTTTTACCCATTGCCTTGGCTGGAAATATCTTATTAGACACTTCTCAGTTCTCAACCGATAGTTTCGCTCTATCCATTCCCGTCAGTATGGGTAATGAGTGGGTATCTGTCACTTCCTATATCGGAGGCTTGAGCGGCGCAACGAGTATGGTAATTGTGGCAACCTTAACCATGGGCATTATGGTGGCCAACAGCTTTGTGACGCCTCTCTGGTTATCGACCCAAGTGTCTCCACATCTTAAAAAGAATTTGGCGCCTTCAAATATACTCAGAATCAGACAATTTACCGTTATATTAGTTTTGAGCATTGCTTATTGGTACCACCTCAATATTAGTCAATCGGCGCCATTAGTGAAAAGTGGCTTTATTGCACTCTCATTGTTGGCACAAATATTTCCTGCAATTATTTTGGGAATTTACTGGCGCGACGCGACGAAGTTAAGTGCACTTATAGGCACATTGGTTGGTGCAGCATGTTGGGTTTACTTTATATTGTATCCAAGTATTTTATCGAGTTACTACTTTGCCGAAATACTTGACGACGCTGATTTAGCTTCCGGTTTTTATATCTCATTCTTTAGCAACGCGTTTGTTTTCGTTCTCATATCTTGGATGACTATTGTCATTCGTAAACGCAATCAATCTAGAGGGCAAGTTACCAGAGGCGTTAACGCAACAACATTAGACGATAACTTAGTGAGTAAACGATCGAATTTTCAAATACCCACAACTGAGCTATTAGCTTTAATTAATAGAGTGATTCCTGCGCAATTGGCCAAAGCATTTTCAGACCGAGTCTCGTTGTCAGATGCGGCCAACCTAGCATACGCAGAACCAGCTGTGCTTGCACATGCTGAGAGACTGCTGTCTTCTCATGTCGGAAATGCCAGTGCTCGAATACTTCTCGCTGCCATTTCTATTAATAAAAAAGAAGATATAAAAGAGCTGACCGAGTGGGTAGAACAAGCCTCACAGAATTTCCAATTCAATCATGAACTCTTGCAATCCTCGGTTGCGCACATCCCCCAAGGCATAAGTGTTATAAGCTCTGATATGAGCCTTATTGCATGGAATCAAAAATATGTTGAACTATTCAATTATCCAAAGAACTTTTTAAGAGTGGGGATGCATCTGCGTGAGATCCTAAAATTTAACGCCTCTCGAGGATTACTTGGCAAGAATGATTCTTCTGAATCTATTAATGAACGGATAGATAGGCGCATCGCCTATTTTCTCTCTGGGAGTGCATATAAATTCATGCGTGATAATCAAAACGGCAGAGTAATAGAGATAGCTGGGAGTCCACTTCCTGGCGGTGGCTATGTAACAACCTATAACGATATTAGCGAATATATTCATATTCAACGCCAATTAGAAGAAGCCAAAGTAGACCTAGAATCAAGGGTTGAAGAACGAACTGCCGAATTAAACACAGCAAAATTAGAAGCGGAGATGGCAAATACTAGTAAGACTAAATTCTTAGCCGCCGCTGGCCATGATTTAATGCAGCCATTTAATGCAGCCTCACTCTTTGCATCAATGTTGCACCAAAGGTTAAAAAATGTTGAAGACAGAGAACTTACTCAGGGCTTAGTGAATGCTCTGGAAAATGCTGACCAGTTACTCTCCATGCTGCTCGATATGACAAAATTAGAATCAGGCTTATTTAAGCCCAACCTTCACGCTTTTAGTTTGAATCCCTTACTCAAAAATCTAGTTAACGAATACGCCGTGGTTGCCAAGCAAAAAGAGCTGAGCATTGACTATGTCGAGACTTCTGTTTGGGTTCACAGCGATCGCCGTTTATTGAATCGAATCGTGCAAAACTTAATTAGTAACGCAGTCAGATACACAGAGTCTGGACGCATTTTAGTCGGTGTTCGTAGAAGAAAAAATGAAAGAGTTGAAATTTGTGTATTGGATACAGGGAGAGGTATCAATGATGAACAGAAAGCGCTGATATTTGATGAATTTAAGCAGCTCGACAATAAAGGCAACAATGAAGGTATTGGGCTTGGTTTAACTATTGTCGAGAAAATGAGTCAACTTTTGAATCATGATGTTAGAGTTCAGTCGATTGTTAACCTAGGCACGCAATTTTCTATTAGCCTTCAGCGCAGCCAGCCTGGGACTGCACCAAAAGTTGAGAAAGACGAGAGTGCTAATAATCAAACATTCATGCAAGACAAAACAATTCTCTTAATTGAGAATGAAGCCTTAATTGCTAGCGCAATGACAACTTTATTGGCAAATTGGGGGGCAGAAGTGCATTTAGCCCAGGACGCCATCTCTGCGCAAAAGTACCAAGCACTTACAACGGTTGACTACATTATCGCAGATTACCATTTAAATAATGGTGACAATGGTATCGATGTTTGTAAAAGCATTATTGAATACCGAAAAAACCATGCATTGAATAAGCCTATTTTATTACTCAGTACGGCAGACCGAAGTCAGTCAATTCGAGAGCAAGCTGATGTTTGTGACATGATTTATTTACCAAAACCATTAAAACCCGTTGCATTAAAACGACTGTTACAAAAAACTAAAACTTAAGATTACTTACCAGTGTTAAATTTTAGGGTATGATCGAGTCGTCAAAAGTACAGAATCGAGTCGTATTGTGTGTCCCTCACCGCAAAAATTTGAGCACGAAAAAAGTGCGAGCCCATTAGATACTGGGTTCGCACTTTTGGAAAATGAACAAGAAAATAGCCACCTTTATAATTCACTTAAACGTGTTTGTTTTTTAGGTGCCGTGATTCATATCCTTTTTATCTTCTTTTTCCTCAGCATTGGCTCAATTTATTTGTCGGTTTTGAACGTTCTAAGTGTACTAACTTGGTTAGTTGCTATGTACGAAAATCAAAGAGGTCGCTACGTTTTAGCGACGTTAATAGGTAGTGTCGAAGTTATTGTTCACGCCATTGTAGTAACGCTATTCCTTGGTTTAGATATGGGCTTTCAATATTTTCTTTGGCCAGTAGCCGCGTTGATTATTGTAAGTAATTTGTTTCCACCGCTTAAATCGAGAATCATTGGTTTCACGATCATATTGAAGTTTGCCGCCTTAAATATATTAGCAGCTGATATCACATATCAATACGCCTTTCCGACGCTGACGCCATTTGTCCTATTTGCTAATATTAGTTGGGCAGCACTTGCGTTCGTCATTGTTCTAATGAGCGCTCAGACAAACAGCAGTCAAAGTGAAAGGAAACTTTACGAACTCACAAACCAAGACCCTCTAACCGGAGCGGTAAATCGTCAGTTTGTTTATGAATGGATGAAACAAACCTATAGCGAACGTCGTAATTTGAAGTCTTTAGATTACACTCTAGTACTTACCGACATCGATAACTTTAAAAACATAAATGAATTAATTGGTCATCAAGCTGCGGATAGTGTCATTACATCGGTCGCCGATTACTTGCATTCAGCCGTTAGAGAATCGGATATTGTCGCACGCTGGGGCGGAGAGCAATTTTTAATTATATTAATGAATATTGAACCGGACGATGCACAAATTCTAATTGAGAAAATACGCAAAAACGTCCGTTATCAAATTAAGGCTGACGGTTTAAATGATTATATAACCACACTGAGCTTTGGCGTGGCTAAAGCTAAAGAAAGTGAGCAATTCGAAGAAACTATAAAACGTGCTGATATCAGTATGTATAAAGCTAAAAAACTGGGCAAAGACCGCACTATCATAGCTGATTAATACAACTTACACGCCAAGTACATCTGAACTGAAGGCTAAAACCGCAGTTTCATAGAATCTTTTACTGGCTCGCGACTTCTTGCATGCTCGCAGAGCCGCCTAGTTAAACGGGTACTACAAACTACCGCCTTTATCCTTTTCAATTGCCGCGTCTAATTTATTCAGCAATTCGGCTCTCACTTTCATTTTTGTATTGTAGTGAGCTTTCATATCGAGTTTCGTTAATGTTTGAGCAATAAAATTAACTGTTGCTGAAAAGTCATCTTGCTCAACCACCTTATCTAAAAAGCCCATTGCAACTGCATCTTGTGGTGACACCATTTCAGCTAACACAACGCTGCGGTTCAGAAATACCGGCGCAAGACGCCCCCTAGCTAATTCAACACCTGCATCGTGCATACTCATGCCAATGGCAACTTCATTTAGGCCTATTTTAAAATCACCCTCTACGCCAATTCTATAATCAGCACTTAGAAGTAAGAAAGCGCCTTTTGCAACAGCATGGCCTGTACACGCAACAACAACTGGATACGGAAAAGAGAGCAAGCGCCGAGATAAGCGAGAACCGCGCTCTACAAGCTGCATTGCCGCACTCATACTTTCCTTCATTATTTTTAAGTCATAGCCTGCCGATAGCATGCCGGGCGTACCCGTTATTACAACGACAGCCTGCTCTTGCTCGGCTTGGTCTAATGCTTCGTTCATTTCGTCAATGACTTGATGTGAAACTGCATTCACTTTGCCATTTTGAATCGTAATGGTAGCAACCTTATTTTCAACTTGAATAGTCACAAGTTCAGTCACATTTATCTCCCAATGGTTAATTCCAACTTGATTATGTATATATCTATGCGTTGCCGAGCCTGCCGAATGCATTGCTAAGCTTTCCGGCACTATTGTAAACACAAAGTATTGAAATGTCTGTAAACGCCTTAATCCAAGGACATAAGTTGTTTAAATATAACGCCGGCTTGTGTTCGGTTGTTAACGTTTAACTTCCGTAAACAAGCTGAAGCGTGCTGTTTGACTGTACTTTCCGAAATGTCTAACTCGTAGGCAATTTGCTTATTTAGCAAGCCGTCAGCCATCATCTTAAGCACTTTTAACTGATGTGGTGTTAATTGTTCAATACGTTGCAGTGCGTCATTAGCATCGGAAGAAGCATGTTCGCTAAGATGAGTAAGATTTTCAGGAAGCCACTCATTACCATTTAACACTTGTGAAACCGCATCATTAATCGATTCAAGGGATGTTGATTTTGGGATGAATGCACTAGCACCTAACTGCAAAGCTTTTACGATGAGAGAAGGATTTTCTTCTGCTGAAACTACCACAATGAGAATGTTTGGAAATTCCGCGCGAATTTGACTCAAACCTGTCAATCCAGAGTTGCCCGGCATTTTTAAATCGAGAAAAACTAAGTCAATATCGTTATGTAAATTAAGCTGCTCAATGGTTGAATGAAAATCGGCAGATTCTAGTAGGCCATCTCCTAGTGCGTCACTTAAGGCTTGTTTTAGCGCATTCCGAAATAAAGGATGATCATCCGCAATTAAGGCTTTGATTTTGTCCATATTGAGATTGATGCCTTGTACATTATGTCGTGATGAATATTAGTGTTTTGTGCAAGAATTACTAGTTATTTGTGATTATATTGTTGAGTTAATAATGTGACTAAAGTGTTGGCCTTTAAACGAAAAAAGGGGCCGAAGCCCCTAAGAGACACATGAAACTTAGAATCTATAACCAACTGTTAGGTGAACAGTTCTTGGGTCACCGTAGTAACCAATCAAGGTTAAATCACCACCTAAACCTGGTAAATAAGAACCATCATCTGCGATACCGACGAAGTCATAACCGCCGACTAGATATTCTTCATCCGTAAGGTTCTTGCCATGCAAGCTTGCATACCAATCGCCATCTTGGCTTTCCCAGTTAACGCTCACATTAACTAAACCATATGCATCTTGTTCAAGTAAATTACTTGTTTCAAACAACAAATAGTCTGATCTGTGATAATAACCCGCATTCAACACAAACGTTCCCATGTCTGAGTCAATCACATAATTTGCTGACATATTCATGGTTGATTTCGGTGTATTTGCCAAGCCGATTAACGGTGGAATTGAATTGTTTTTGTTAATTTTCTCGTCAATGTAACCATATGCTAGGTTAAATGTAAGATCATCAGTCGCTACGAAAGTGACTTCAGCCTCAACACCTTTCGCTGAAGTGGCTGCAACGTTTCTTAAGACTTGTTGTAAGTCAGTCGCGCTATTACCTTCACCAAAACCAACATACTGGCGGTCTTTGTGATCAAGCGAGAACAAAGTAACATTTGTTCTTAAGTTGTCTGTTAAATCAGCTTTCACACCTACTTCATAACTATCAACGATTTCAGGATTTACGCCCTCTTCGTTAATAGTTGCTCGCGGGTTAAATGTACCTGACTTGAAGCCTTGTGAGAAACTTGCAAACAACATCGTATTTTCATTCGCTTGATATTCAATACCTAAACGAGGAGTAAAACGACTCCAGTCTTGGCTTTTCGGAGCATCTAAAACGCCATCACCACTCAAATCGCTACCTAATACCGTTGGTACCAATTGACCGTCTGGTCTTGTATAACCTGGGATCCAACCAGAAGATGGGTAAACGTTTGCAAATACTAAACCATTATTTACGATGGCTGTTTTTTCTTCATCCGTATATCTACCACCGGCGGTCATTGACAACTCGTCAGTCATTTGGAAAGTTGCTTGTGCATAAACCGCCGTACTTTCAGAATTATTACAGCCTGTTACTTCACGAGTTAAACCAGGTGTACCGAAAGCCGCACGGCCAAGGAAGCCAAGAATCGCGTCAAAGTTTCCGCAAGACTCGCCATCATAGATATACAGACCACTGACAACATTAACGCTTTCACCAACATAGTTCATTTGAAGTTCGTGAGTGCTGTTTTCGTCTGAATATTCAGCAGGAACGTCGAATATATCCAAAGCAGTGTTATCAAAGTCAATATTCGTAGGTGAGTAACCTTCGCGATGAGACGCTATATATTTAAACTGGAACGCATCATTATAGTCATAGCGAACCATGAAGCTATAGCCTTCCAACTCAACTAAGTTACTAGTAGGTAAGCTAGTATATGAATCATATACGCTATCTGGCACTGGCGCGTTTGTTAGCAAGCTAGGTAATAAACGATAGCCGCCTTTCGCATTTGAGGTATCTTTGGTTTTGTCATAATTGAATTTAACAAACAAGTCGTCAGATGCTCTGAATTCTACATCGAATCTTGCTGCCCAAAGGTCTTTGTTATAGTTCTCACGATCTTGATTTGGCAATGCAGATTGTAAATACTCTCCAAAACCATCTCGGTTAAGATCAGCAAATCCAAAGCCAACATAAAGTTTGTCATCAATCACTGGCAGTTGACCTGTCAGCTTGATATCTCGCTGCGCATAGCTACCAACAGTTGCTTCAGCATTAAATTCAGTGCCGCCAGTCATTTCTTTGGTCACGTATTTAATAGCGCCACCAATCGTGTTCTTTCCATATAGCGTGCCTTGTGGACCACGCAATACTTCTATGCGCTCTACATCAATAAGATCTAGCACAGCACCTTGAGGACGAGCCATATAGACATCATCAATATAAATACCAACACCTGGCTCATAACCCCACAAAGGATCTTGTTGACCAACACCACGAATGAAAGCGGTTAGAGTTGAGTTTGTACCACGGCTAGTTTGTAGCGTCGTGTTAGGGGAAAACTGCTGAATTTCAGTAATAACCGAAATACCTTTTTCTCTTAATTCCGCAGCACCGATAGAAGTGACAGCGATTGGAACTTCTTGCAAGTTCTCAGTTGTCTTACGTGCCGTTACCTGAATTCTCTCAAGTTTACCTTCTTTAGCTTCTTGTGTTTCTTGTGCTTGGACTTGCGCCCCTACAGATAGAGCTGCGCCTACAGCAAGCGCACAAAGCGCGAGTTGAGGCTTTTTATTCATTATAGTTTTCATTGTGTCCCCTTAAGAATACTTGTCTTTGTTGATAGCATTTTTTATTGTAAAAATGGTTGCTAGCAAATGCGGTCTGTTATTAATTTATTATAAAAATGTTAAAAGGTAACTAGTACCATCGTACTATGGGCATTGCGCGACTAATGCAGCACACTTGCCAACAAGCCAAGCAATCTGCGGTCACAGATTATTCTCTCGGCAATTAGGAAAAAAATAATGATAAGTTTAATTGGCTTAGTAGGTGGTTTAGCTTTGCTTATATGGTTAACCATTCGTGGTATGAACCTATTCATCGCAGCGCCCGCGTGCGCTTTAGTTGTAGGGTTAACTAGTGGTTTGCCTGTATTTATAGGTGACAATAATTTTGTTTCCACATATATGTCTGGATTCACCAGTTTTATAGCTTCCTGGTTTTTTATGTTTTTGCTGGGCGCACTATTCGGCAAATTCATGGAAGATACCGGCGCAGCAGATGCGCTTTCAAAGTGGATTATTACTAAGTTAGGTTACAAGCAAGCTGTTTTCGCAGTGGTCGCGGCATGTGCCACCTTAACTTACGGTGGTGTCAGCGTATTCGTCGTAGCATTCTCAGTTTACCCTATGGCGTTAAGCTTATTTAAAGATGCTAATTTACCTCGACGCTTCATACCCGCTACGATGGCGTTTGGTTCCGTTACCTTCACAATGACTTCAGCGGGTTCGCCAGAAATCCAAAATTGGATCCCAATCAAATATTTGGGCACCTCTCCATTCGCAGCTTGGGAAGTGAGTTTAGTCGTTGCGATATTCATGGCTTCGTTTGGCTATTGGTGGCTAAAACGTATGGTTGGCAAGGCGGTTTCTGAAGGTGAAGTATTTGAGGCAAAACCTGAAGATCCAGAAATTAAACAGCGCGACTACCCTCACCCAATCACTGGATTCATTCCACTTTTGGTTGTGTTATTAACATCATTTTTCTTACATGAATCGCTAGCTCAGTTAGCGCTCATTGTTGCGCTAGGTGCTGGTGTGCTAACCCTAATGCTTATCAATTTTAAGTACTTTCAAAACCTATCAAAAGCAGTTAATCTTGGAACTGCAGGTGCCTTAATGGCCATTGGTAACACTGCTGCAGTGGTTGGTTTTGGGGCCATCGCAAAAACAACAACCGCATTTCAAGACACGGTTGAAATAATGACTCAAATACCAGGTAATGAGCTAATTGGTGCTGCTATCGCTGTGAGTGTAATTGCAGGCCTGACCGGCTCAGCATCTGGTGGGCAAGTTATCGCGTTGCCACTCGTTGGGCCTCACTATCTCGACCAGGGCGTAGATCCAGAAGAACTTCATAGAATTGTCGCAATCTCGTCAGGTGCTCTAGATTCATTACCGCACAATGGTTACGTTGTAACTACAATCCGTGCTATATGCCACGAAACACATCAACGAGCTTATGCACCAATGGCTGCTCTAACGGTTGTCGTCCCGCTAATAGGATTAGCAATGGCTATAGCCTTGTTCATGATTTTCTAGGATCCCAAAAATATGCAGATTGACATCCAAAGAACCATGCCTCTTGAAAGAGAGGCTAAAAAAACAGCACTAAAACTAACTCTTCTTTTGTTATTAACAATTGGATTATCGGCTTTTAATCCGCTAGTAAATGCGAGTGAAACTGAAATTGTCCAAGCTCCTTTGCTCACGAAGAAGAATGTCCATCAGATAAAAGATTTTAAAACATTCAATGGTAAGACAATTGAGGAAGTTAATTTGGGCTGGGAAAGTTACGGTCAATTAAATGCAGACAAATCGAATGCAATTTTAATAACTCACTACTTTACGGGCTCATCTCACGCTGCTGGAAAATATGCACCGTCAGATACAACAAGCGGTTACTGGGATAGCATCATTGGCCCAGGTAAAGCGATAGATACTAATAAGTATTTTGTTCTCAGCATGGATAGTCTAGCCAATCTGAGCGTGAAAGATCCTAAGGTCATTACAACAGGCCCTGCGAGTATCAATCCAGCGACTGGCAAAGCCTATGGTCTTACCTTCCCTGTTATAACGATGCGCGACATGGTAAATACCCAAAAGTCGCTCCTTGACGAGCTTGGTATTAAAAAACTGCATGCAGTCGCAGGGCCCTCGATGGGTTCAATGCAGGCAATTGAATGGGCTTCAGCTTACCCAGATAAAGTCGAGCGTTTGATATCAGTCATTGGAGCTTCATTCAGTGATGCATGGACAACTGCTGCACTTGAACAGTGGGTAATCCCAATCAAACTAGATAAAAATTGGAACAATGGCGAATATTACGGTAGCACACCGCCAACAGAAGGCTTAACGGCTGCTTTAATGTTTATTACGCAAATCGCGTTAACGCCAGAGTATTTCAATCAAGTAGGTAAAGGCTTAAACCACAGTCCTCTTGAATCAGCGCCCTTAATCGATATAAATGCACGGCACGCTATTAACGATTGGCTCTATCAACGCGCTAAAGGGCGAGCAGAAAATATGGATGCGAACAGCCTTTTATATTTGGTCAGAGCTTGCCAATTGTTTCTTGCTGGACAAAAAGAAAACTTGAGCTCAGGCTTAAAAAATATAACAGCAAAAACGCTATTTTTACCTGCCTCTGAAGATTTATTGCTGATGCCTTACCACGCTCGCAATACCCACAAGGCACTAAAGAATATGGATAAAAACACTGCAATAGCTGAAATTGATGGGCCTTTAGGACATTTAGAAGGTGTGCTCAGCATTGACAAATACAGCGACACTATTGCGGCATTTTTAGCGGAATAATTATAGGGCTAATATGAAATATTTAAGACACAAACAAGCTAGTATTCTATCCTTAACGGCACTTTTTATTGCATCTTGCAGTGGACCTAGCAGTCAAGCAGATACGAAAGCTAGTTTAAAAAGTGAACACGCAAACATCACTGTCTCGGGACTCTCCTCGGGTGCTTATATGGCGATGCAGTTTCACTTATCTCATTCGGACAAAGTGACTGGCTCTGGTCTAATTGCTGGAGGTCCATATTATTGTGCACAAGGTAGCATTGGAGCAGCGTTAGAAAACTGCGTAGCCAACCCAGATGCAAATATTGACTTAAAGACCATTGATGCGACGATTGCTCAATATCAACAAGAAAATAATCTTGCGTCTCCCGAGCATAATGAAAATGACAAAGTGTGGATGCTGCATGGCACTCTAGACACCAGAATTAATCGTGTAGTCGCAGACAAGTTAGCTGAGCAAGTCAAAACCATTTTTAAACCCAGTAACACTAAGTATGTTACTGACCAAGCTTTCTCGCATGTAATGCCTACCTTGAGCAGTGGCGCAGAATGCAGTGAATCCAATGCCCCTTTCATCGGCAATTGTCAATATGATGCGGCGGGTGAGCTACTAAACTTCATTAAACCATTGGAAAGTGCTAAATCAACAAAAAGCAATGAGACCTTAAGCCTTGACTTAGTCACATTCAATCAAGCTAATTATGCGGGCGAGCACGCTGAAACACTCGGTGAAGATGCCTTCCTGTTTGTTCCTGAAAGCTGTAAAACAGATGGCAATTGCGATGTTCATGTAAGCTTTCACGGTTGCAATCAAAATGCGGAAGCAATTGGCAATGAATACGCAAAAAATGCTGGGTTCAATGCTTGGGCTGACACAAATAACCTTGTAGTGTTATATCCTCAAACTAAGAAGTCAGCCTTTATGCCACTCAACCCACAAGCATGTTGGGATTGGTGGGGTTACACAGGAGCAGACTACGCAAATAAAAACGGCAAACAAATACAAGCAGTGATGAGCTTAGTAAACAATATTCCACATATTATTAAAAACGAAAGCTAGTACGGCCGGATTGGCAGTATGTAAATACACTAAGAAGAGCCGAATTAAGAAGAAGGAACAAGCATGAATAGTGAAGCCAAATCTTTAAATATATTCGTTACTGGCGGTGCAAGTGGTATTGGCTTTGGTATTGCTGAGTATTTAGCGAAGAAGGGCCACCATATAATCGTTGCTGACATCAATATAGAAGCTGCTAACCTTGCAGCTCAGTCACTCAATAACGCAGGGTTTTCAGCTCAGGCTGTTCAGGTTAATGTATGTGATGCTAAGCAAGTAGCAGCCTTGCCCGCAAAACTGAGCGCCACACCTGTTGACATATTAGTAAACAACGCAGGAATACAGCACGTTAGTAGGCTTGAAGATTTTCCAGCTGAAAAATGGCAGATGCTCATTAATGTGATGCTAGTCGGCCCAGCTCTGCTCACACAAGCTTTCCTACCCCATATGCGTGAGCAAAATTTTGGTCGTATTATTAACGTCGGCTCAATTCACTCCGTTATAGCTTCACCGTTTAAATCCGCTTATGTCGCAGCAAAACATGGCCTATTAGGTTTCGCTAAAACCATGGCTTTAGAGACCGGTGACGTTGATGTGACAATTAATACTCTCTGCCCTGCCTACGTTAAAACTCCTTTAGTTGAGCAGCAAATTGCAGCACAGGCGAAAGAGAACAACATGTCTGAAGAGGACGTAGTCAACAAAATAATGCTAGAACCGATGCCTAAAAAAGCCTTTATCGAAATTGAAGAGTTAGCACAAACGGCAGAGTTTTTGATTGGCAGTGTAGCGAAAAATATTACCGGACAAACATTAATTTTAGATGGTGGATGGACCGCTAGATAATCTAGTTTTCAAATTTGGCTTGCAACTCAGTCTCAATTGGGTAAAAGTTAAGTCACATTTGAATACTAAATTATCAGAGAACAATTAATGGGTTATTCAACCGTTGGCCTTATTGGTAAAACTGACCATGAAGGCAGCCGGGTAAGTCTCAACGCACTTGTTTCCGAATTAAAGCAGCGCAACTGTACTATTTTGGTAGAAGCACGCATAGGGGAAGAACTCGATGACCGTTCTCTCGAGGTATGCGATCTCGACACCATTGGCGAACGAGCTGAACTTGCCATTGTTGTTGGCGGTGATGGCTACATGCTAGGTGCTGCACGTATTCTAGCGAAATATGATACCGATGTTGTTGGTGTAAATAGGGGCAATCTTGGCTTTCTAACTGACATTAACCCTGAAGATATAAGTCGTCAATTAGCGCACATATTTAAGGGGAACGTGCAACGAGAAGGACGATTCCTATTAGAAGCAAGCGTATTTAGAAATGACGAACATCAACATACCAATGCAGCCGTAAATGAGATAGTTCTGCATCACGGTAAAGTTGCTCATATGATGGAATTTGAGCTATATATCGATAACCAATTTGTGTTCAGTCAGCGCTCTGATGGCTTAATTATAGCCACACCAACTGGATCGACAGCATACTCCTTATCTGGTGGCGGTCCGATCCTTATGCCGCAGTTAAATGCCCTAACCCTCGTTCCAATGTTTCCACATACGCTAACCAGCAGACCAATTGTGGTAGACGCTAATAGTGAAATCACACTAAAAGTATCTGGCGTTAATACAGACAACCTCCAAGTAAGCTGCGATAGCCACATCGTAATTTCTCTGAAACCTGGGGACGAAGTGCGTATTCGTAAGAATCCAGACAAACTCAATTTGGTTCATCCACCAGACTATAATTATTTCAATGTGCTTCGTACAAAGCTTAATTGGGGTAGCAAACTTTACTAATGCTAGCCCACATTGAAAAGCTACATACTTTAGCGAAAGCGGATGAGCGTCTCATAGTTGGTTTAATGAGCGGGACATCGCTTGATGGGCTTGATATTGCCTTATGCAAAGTGTCAGGCCATGGCAAAGAGACGAAGTTGGTATGTAAACAGTTCGCCACTAAGCAATACAGCAATGCTTTTAAAAAATCAGTTCAGCAAGTATTTGCTAAGCAAAATGTATCATTAGATGCGCTTTGTTTATTGAATGCGGAAATTGGCATCTTGCACGGCGAACTTGTTAATCAAGCCTTGAATGAATGGAATGTGCCTAAGCAAAACGTTGATTTGATCGCCAGTCATGGACAAACCATTTATCATCGGCCTTCATCGTTGCACAGAAATCAAAATCAGCTCAATAGTACTCTACAAATAGGTGACGGCGATCATATTGCTGCTATTACGGGCATACTCACCGTGAGCGATTTTCGACAAAAACATATCGCACATGGTGGTGAAGGTGCGCCTCTTGCAATGTATGGTGATTACTTGTTGCTTAGTAGTGCAGAGGAAGACCGCAGCTTAGTCAATATTGGAGGTATCGCAAATATTACCTACATACCTTCGAACTCTGTATTTCAAGATGTAATCTGCTCTGATATCGGGCCGGGCAACACTATTATGGATGCTCTGGCTAGCAGGCATACGTCTTTAAACTATGATAAGAACGCGAGCATAGCCAAACAAGGCAATGTGAATGAGAACCTCTTGTCGCGTTTATTAAGTCACGCTTTTTTAGACTTACCTTTACCAAAAACAACAGGGCCAGAAACTTTTCATATCGAGTGGTTTGAAAGTCAATTAAAAGACGCAAAATTACTATCAATGAGCGTCGCTGACCAGATGGCAACATTGAATGCATTCACAGCGAATGCAATTGCGAAAACAATCAATGCTTTACCATGTGAAACAAGCGTTTATATCAGTGGTGGCGGTGCTCACAACCCGCTTCTTGTGGATAATTTATATCAGCTTCTTTCACGTCCTATCCATTCTACTGATCAACTAGGTATGAACTTAGACGCTAAAGAAGCGATATTGTTTGCTGTCCTTGCAAACGAATGTGTCGCTGGCAATCAGATCGCATTTCAAAGTAATAAGCAAAACCAGCCGAATGTTAGTATGGGCAAAATCTCCTTTCCGAAATAAAATTAGTATTATCGTAAAAACTGATCTTTACACTGTTTGAAACACTGTATATATTACCAGTGTTAAAATAATTTGGTAATTCTACAATGCTTGCTCATATTTCAGTTAAAAATTTCGCTGTTGTTAAACAAATTGGCGTTGATGTTGCACACGGTCTAACTGTCATCACCGGTGAAACCGGCGCAGGAAAATCAATCGCTATAGATGCTTTGAGCCTATGTCTTGGTGATAGAGCCGATGCCGCATCTGTGCGCAAAGGAGCTGAAAAAGCGGAAGTTGTTGTCCACTTCGATATTTCTAAAGTCCCACTTGCGAAAGCATGGCTTGAAGACAACGAGCTACTTCAAGAAGATGCCCCTCATGAATGCTTCATCAGACGATTAGTAAGCAAGGAAGGACGTTCAAAAGCATTTATCAATGGCGTCGCAGTATCATTGAATCAACTTAAATCTCTTGGTCAATATTTAGTTAGCATCCACGGACAAAATGCTCACTACCAATTACTTAAGCCTGATAATCAGCGAAAGTTACTGGATAGCTTTGCGGGGCATAAAGAACAACTCACAAATGTGACTGTTGCTTATGAAAGTTTGCGTAAGAAACAACAATTATTAAAACAATTACTCTCTGCTCAGCAGCAGCGCAACGACCGTAAAAACTTGCTTGAATACCAAGTTGAAGAATTAGATAACTACAGCATTGGCGAGGATGAGTTCGCACAACTTGAACTAGAGCATAAACGACTAAGCAACAGTCAAACTCTATTAGAACAGGCGCAAATAAGTTTTTATCAATTATACGAGGGCGAAGATTTTAACGCATTGTCAGCAATACAGACCAGCGTAGATAACTTAAGTGAATTGCAAGAACATGACCCGACACTGAGTCCTATTGTTGATATGCTCAACGAAGCGGCTATTCAAGTTGAGGAAGCAGCTCAAGAAATTCGTCACTATTGTGATCAGTTAGAAATTGATCCCATGAAATTGCAGCAAGTAGAACAAAGGTATGCGGAAGCCATGGAGCTTGCAAGAAAGCATCATGTCAAACCTGAAGATCTATACACAACACATATGCAACTTGCCGATGAGTATGCTGAATTGCTGAAAGATGAAAATAGCCTCGATGAACTAACGAAAGAATGTGAAAAGGTTCGCAAAGAGTATGAAGTCTCTGCAGCTAAACTGCATGAATCAAGAAAACAAAGTGCCCAGGTGCTTGCTAAAAAGATCGAATCACATGTAAAAGACATGAATATGGCTCACGCAAAGATATTCATTGATGTTGACTACGATGAATCAGCATCACCTACTCCGCATGGTAACGATAATATATTAATAAAAGTGACAACCAACCCCGGTCAACCAGCCGACGCATTAGACAAAGTCGTTTCTGGTGGTGAACTCTCTCGAATAGGTCTTGCTATTCAAGTTATCACCTCAAGTGGTAATCAGATACCTACTATGATTTTTGATGAAGTCGATACTGGTATTAGTGGCCCTACAGCTTCAATTGTTGGCCGTTTATTAAGAAAACTCGGAGAAGCTTCTCAAGTTGTATGTGTAACACATTTACCACAAGTTGCTGCACACGGGCATAATCAAGTGTTTGTAACCAAGTTAACTGATGGCGATTCAACCGAAACGAAAATGCTGAAGTTAACTGATAATGAACGTGTCAATGAGATTGCAAGGCTGCTTGCTGGTGATAAATTAACCGATACTGCTATCGCAAATGCAAAAGACCTACTAAAACTGTAAATTAGAACTAATTATGAGTTGAATGGTCTGATATTAGTGGGTAGCATCTGTGCCCACAAATGTTGGCATTTGCCATACAAAATAAAAGCATTATTAATTCGGACTATTAAATGAAGTTAACATACGTACTGATCATTGCTGCAATGATATTAACAACCTCCGCTTGTAAAAACTGGATATATAGAATAGATGTCCCTCAGGGGAATTATCTTGACGATAGAGACGTGAAAAAGCTAAGGATCAGTATGACTAAAGAACAAGTCATTTTTGTCTTAGGCAACCCAGTGATTGAAGATTCATTTAATAGAGACACATGGTACTACGTGTACGAAATGAAGCGCGGTATGAGCAAGCGTGGAGAAGACTTCAAAAAGGACCTTATTCTCAATTTTAAAGATGGAAAGTTAATTAAAGTCACCGGTGACTTTGAGCTATCTGAAGATTTCAACGTTCCACTTGATGCCTAAACTAGATTAAATTAAATCAGGGGCCGAGTAATAGGTATTTCGGCCACTGTCTTTTGCCTTGTAAAGGGCTTTGTCAGCCTCCTCAAACAACTTATCTTTGAGAAGCGAATCAGACGTAAGCTCATCAACTTTCGTTGACACAGTGCCGATTGAAACGGCCATATCATAAAGCTGTATATCTGTGAGTAAGTCTTGGCAGACCTTACTAACATCTGCTTGCTCTGCATCATACATAACAATAGCGAATTCATCTCCGGACAAACGGCATGGGAAGTCATGTTCTCGAATACAAACAGACCTCAGAATTTCACCTAAGTTCGTCAAGCGGTCATCACCATAAGAATGCCCGTGTTTGTCATTCATTTCTTTAAAATTATCGATATCAATGACCAGTAAAGATATTTTCTTCTTCTCAGCCTTGGCCTTTTCAATTAAATCGATCGTTTGTTGCACAAAGTAGCGACGATTCTTTAATCCCGTTAGTCGGTCGGTAATTGAGTCGCCATAAAGCTGTTGTATAATTTTATGATTGGCAATAAGTAATCTATGTAGGCTTATGTTAACGATAAGACACAAACACATTAACAATGAATAAATCGTCATCCGAAACACTAGTTCCATCATGTTCTGGTCACTAAGAGCATTCACGACGAACATGGTAAACAATAGTACCGCACTCACAATTAAAGTTGGAGCAACTGGCAACATCATCATCAGGCATCCGAATAGGATTAGAAGTACGAAACCTAATTCAGAGAAATGTGAATCTAACAGTGTCTTTGCAAAAGCAAATATCATGATGTGCAACAGACCAACATTGAAGTAAATAAATAAATGCAACTTCATGTGAGCACGAATGGATTTTACATCACGAAACCAATGGAGATACATAGATACGATAAGAGGCAGAATCACGAAAAGAATTTTAAGTGGAATGGTAATTTTATAAGTTTCAGGCGGAAAGCGAAAATAATCTATGACCGTGAACATTACATAAATAAGCAAACAACCAAACAAGCTCCATTTCTTAAAAACAAGAGTCGACTGACTTAGAAAGTTATCTAATTCTTGGTTGTAACTGGAGTTTGTATCCACTTTGTTATTGTCGGAACTCAACTACATCATCCTTTTAACTGCTCTAACAATGCTTTTGCTTCTTCTTTCTGATCATCGGTACCTTTTTCCATTACGTCTTCTAAGGCTTCAATGGCAGCATCATTGTCTTCCATGTCTATATATACTCTGGCTAAGTCCAGATTACTTGCTTGATCAGCATCTAAATCAACATCTATTTCGGCGTCATCATTTAAGAAACTATCTAAAGACATATCCAAATCAAGAGCAAGTTCATCGTCCGTTGCTGGCGTTAAATTTTCACTTTCTTTTAAGAGGCTATCAACATCAATGTACCCTTTCGATTTATCGTCAGCCGATTCATCAAATAAAGCAGTTAAATCCAGGTCGGGATTGTCTAAGGAATCAGAGTCTAATTCACTAAGATCGCTGTCGAGTTCAATTTCATCGCGCTCTTCAAGTGAAAGTTTGTCAATTTCAGCGGCTGTTTTCTCATCTGATATTGCGCCCATTTCTTCCAATAATGAGTCAAAATCAGCTTCTTCAATTTCGCGTAAAACATCATCTTCAGAGTCATTTCTATCAAACTCATCCAAGGCTTTGGCGAGTTCAAGATCACTCTCATTTTCAATGTCACTTTCAATTGCGCTACCTGAGCTGGGTTCATCGTCATCTAACCAATCATCAAGGTCGGGCAAGTCCAATAAATCATCATCAGCTTCATGCGCTTCAATATCACTATCTGCTTTAACGGATGACCTTGAATCTTGCTCACTCGATTCAATCTCATTGGAATCATCTTGAATAGTCGATTCTTCTGACTCTAACGGTTCCGACTCTAGCGGCTCTGTTTCTAGTGATTCTACATCTGAGGACTCTAAGTCTATTGAATCTGATGTGAGGCTGGGAATATCCTCTAGTTCTAAATCATTACGACCCTGTGTTTCTGTTTCTGTTTCTGTTTCTGTTTCTAAGTCACTAGAATCCGTATCTAGCGATGGCTTATCTTGAATGTCTAAATCTTTTAGAGCACTCAAATCAATATCGTCTAGTTCAATCTCATCCAGAGGCTCTGTTGAATCGAGCTCATCTAGCATTTCCTTAGATATATCATCTAACTCAGCGCTTTGATCATCCTTACTCTCAATATCATCAATTAAGCCATCAATCGAATCATCTGGCTCTGGCTTTGGCTCTTGCTCTTGCTCTTGCTCCGCACTAGTATCATCTGTTGGATCAAGTGGGTCTTCGTCGAGTTGATTGTTTATTAAATCATCTAAACTGTCATCAAGGACTGAATCTATATCAATATCTTCAGGCTCATCATTTTCTGCTTCGTCGGCATCGATATCTATGTCGGCATCTGCAGCATCATCAACACCGTCGTCACCATCGGCATCATCAACACCGTCGGCATCTTCAGCATCATCAACACCGTCGTCATCATCAGCATCATCAGCATCAGCATCAGCATCAGCATCAAAAGTCTCATCATCTATTAAACTGTCGCCTAACTCTGATTCATCTAATACATCAGCAAGCTCTTCGTTCTTTTCAAAGCTGATTGTGCCGGTTTGAAGCTCGTTGAAACTATCTTCTATTTCAGAATCTCGGTCTGATTTAGTTTGCTTCTCGCTGTCCTCTAAAGGCTCAGATAATAACTCTTCTACATCTAGGTCTTTCTCGTCCGGTTGTTCGGCACCCAACTCTGAAAGTAGCTCATCACTGAGGGGATCATCAAGCTCATCGTTTTCAAGGGATTCAAGAGATTTCTCTTCTTCCGCGTTGGCAATAGCATCTGCAATATCATCTTCAAGCCCGATAGTCAGATCATCCAGGGGCTTTATTGATTTTTGTTTGTCTAAACTTTCACTGCCATCACTGCTGTCAGAATCCAATTCATCTTCTTGAGTCTCAACGTCAAGTTCGTCATCTTCAAAGTTGTTGTTTGCAAGGTCTTCATCAAAACTGTTAGTTAGGGTGTTTATCTCAATGTTCTTTTCAGATATTTCTGCACCAATCTGTTCAATGATATCTTCATCAATTTCATCCGCAGGGGTCATTGCAACGCCTGCTGGTACATCACTATCAAGTGAGTTTTGTTCTAATAAATCATCAATACTTATTTCAGTTTGTTCATCATCATCTGCGTTATTAATTTGAGCGTCAGAATCACCCTCACTGGCAGAATCACTTTCATTCAGTTCTTTGCTAGCATCAGCTTCTACTTGATCGATATCTAGTTTCTGCTCATCTAAAATACTATCGATATCGACTTCTTGCGGTTCATCATCCAAATCCGCTTTTGATTCCATATCGCTGTCAGAGTCTAGATCTATTGAATCACTGTCACCATCGAGGTCTATGTCATCATCATCGAGGTCAATGCCCTCCAAGTCCGAATCAAGTTCATCCCCATCTAGGCTGATATCGTCATTATCAAGCTCAGAAAGTGCATCACTTAAATCATCATTGGCTTTAGCGTCAGTTTGATCGGGTACCAACATTTCATCATCAATATCGCCAAAGTCGTCTGTATCAACAGCAATTTCGTCAATCGACTCTTCTAATTCATCTGATAATATATCGTCTAGCAACTCATCGTCAGTTACGTCCTCTGTTTCTAACATTGCAAGTAATTCATCAGCGTCATTAGATGATGGATCGTCTAACTCAATATGATCTGAATCCTCACCTTCGACCTCAATGCTATCTTCAGCACTAGCCGGCTTGCGTAACAAAACCAATGCAATAAGAATAAACACCAATAAAAAACCAACCGTTGTTGCACTGATAATGAAGACTGGATCTTTAATGATGTTGATTAATGAGCTAGCTTCCCGTTCCTGCTCTTTCATTTTTGCTAGGGCGACAAATTCGCGTAACTCTTGAATTTGAATATCTTGCAGATCTAGCTTAGCCTGGAAGTCTTCGCTAAGTTCTGCTCTGAGGGCAATGAACTCTTGATCCTTTTTAGCTAATTCTTCGAGCACTAACTTATTGTCATCAACAATAGCTTGAGTTGCTTGAATTGATTCAGTTAACTGCTGTTTAAAATCATTGACCAGGCTCGACTGCTGACGTTTGAGAGAATTTATTTGTTGTTGAAATTGCTGTTGAGCCTCATCTAACTCTTTTTTGTTTACTAGAGGTGTCTCGGACTTTAAATTTTCCGTTTCAGATTCAGCGGGAGAACTCTCATTGTTGCTCGCTCCACTTCGCCCTGTTAACTTTGAAAATGCAAGGTCGTCTCTTTCAGCTTTCGCTCGAGCTCGTTGAGGGTCTACTCTAGCAATGTAACGGTCGGTAGGTAATTGCAACATTGAGCCGTTAACCATGGTATTAAAATTACGGTTAACAAAGGCTCTTGGGTTAAGCTCGTAAATCGCCATCATCACTTGATACACAGTGAATTGCTGATTTTTACGATATTGGTTTGAAATAGCCCACAATGTGTCTGACTGATCTATCGGGCCATAAACTACCCCTGAATAAACATCAGCGGCATCTCGAGGACCTTGAATTTGCGTTCCTTGCGCATTTGCAGCGACAACCACTGAAAAACTTAATACAGCGAAAAGCATTGCACGAATGAGTATTAAAGACCACTTCATAGTAATTGTTTCGACTCTCCATTTTAGGGTTGTTTAAGCCTGTTGCGCCAAGCTAAAAATACTACTCAGTACCTGACAAAGACACTTTTTTACCGAAAAGCTATTGAATTTTGTTAGCACAACAATAGCTTATCGGCATTTTAACATTTTAATTTACAGATAATCTCTAATCAAAGTCTCGGCGATCTGCACACTATTGGTTGCAGCACCTTTTCTAATGTTATCAGAGACAACCCAAAGGTTAATTCCGTGAGAGTGCGAAATGTCATTTCTAACTCGTCCTACGTGAACAGAATCATTCCCGCTTGCACTCGACACTTGAGTTGGAAAATCCTCAGGTTTGTCATACAAAGTAACACCCGGTGCATTCCGCAATAACTCTTTAACAGCTTCCGCATCAATTTGTTGGCGAGTTTCAATATGAATCGCTTCACCGTGACCATAAAATACTGGTACTCGCACAGCAGTCGCGTTTACCAGTATGCTGTCATCGCCCATAATTTTCTTTGTTTCCCACACCATTTTCATTTCTTCTTTGGTGTAATCATTTTCAAGAAATACATCAATTTGCGGAATCACATTAAACGCGATTTGACGAGAAAACTCATCTCCGGTAATTGACTTAGCATTTAATAACTCTGCCGTTTGTCTTGCCAATGCTTCCATCGCACTCTTACCAGCGCCGGAGACAGACTGATAAGTACAAACGTTAATTCGTTCAATTCCAACTGCATCATGTATGGGTTTTAAGGCGACCATCATTTGAATAGTCGAGCAGTTTGGGTTTGCAATGATATTGCGGTTTCTAAAATCTGCTAATGCATGAGGATTAACCTCAGGCACGACCAATGGAATATCTGCTTCGTAGCGAAAATGCGACGTGTTATCAATTACTACGCAACCCGCTTCAGCTGCAATTGGCGCAAATTTTTCAGAAACACTACCACCTGCAGAAAAGAATCCAAATTGGACTTTAGACCAATCGAACTCATCAGCATTGAGAACCGTTATTTTCTCGCCCTTAAAATTGATAGTGCCACCTGCTGAACGCTCACTTGCGAGTGGGTAAAGTTTGTTTATTGGAAAATCACGCTCTTCCAATAAATCCATCATTGTTTGACCAACTAAGCCAGTGGCGCCTAATACGGCGACGTCGAACGCTTGCGACATGGGTAAATATCTCCAAAAATATGTAATTAAGAAAAGGGTGAAACGACTATCGTTAGTTGGCTATTTTAAACCCTATCGACGCGGCTATTTTTGCCACATTCTTATTGTAATTTTCACTGTCTTCCTTAGCCGAAAATTTGAGCGTTACAGCACTAGATTCTCGACGCACTGGGTAGTGTTTTCGAATTTCAGCAAACGCCTCTGATTTTGCCATGCGAGAGCGAAAAATACCATCATCCTTTTTGATGTCATAAATAGACGTAACTATATGAAATAATTGATTAAAAGATGGTGATGACGAATTCACTAGTAGCTTATTTTTAAAATCAGGTAAGAATTGTTCTAGTTTCGATACGATTTGTTTATTCAAATGGCGGCAAAACGCGTCATAAACCATTGAAGTCCCTCTGGCTTTACCTTCCAAAGTATGACCTGCGATATGGGCAGTTGCTAGCCGAGTGTAGGGAATTAACTGATGATTAATGAGGGGTTCGTTCTCCCAAACATCTAACACTACATTAAGTTTTTTACCCTGAATGAAGCTAGCTAAAAGTGCTGAATTATCAACAACTTCGCCGCGACACGCGTTTATTAGATATTGTGTTTGCTTAAGCGACTCAAATTCATTTTTACTAAACATGTGATAGCTTGGGAATTCACCATCTTTAACAAGTGGCGTATGCAGGCAAATTATATCTGCTTGCATTGCCTCATCAAAATGCCCAAAAGTTCGCTCGTCTCCTTTCGCTTCCAATGGAGGGTCACACAATATGAAGTCTATCGAAAATGCTTCGAGGATTTTCGATAAAGCACTACCTACATTGCCCGCACCAATAATAGCGACTTTTTTCTCAATTGGGTCGAATCCATCTTCAAGCGCGAGTTGAAAGATAGCACTGAGCACATATTCAGCTACAGCAACAGCATTGCAGCCGCCTGCTGCATACCATTTTATATTTTGTGAATCCAAATAAGCGGTATCAAGATGATTAAAACCAGCCGTAGCAGTGGCGACAAATTGTAAGCGATTTGCTTGCTTTAATAATTCTGCGTCTACTTTGGTTGTTGAGCGCACGAAAAGCGCATCAATATCAATTAATGTGTTTGGTGTTAATCCACCTACTTCGAATGCTTTAGCATTTCCGAACTCTGAAAAAAACGCCTCCGCATATGGCATTGCGGCGTCATACAAAATATTCAAAAATGTTCTCCAAATTCAATTATCGTTATTATGTTGTCAAAATAAAAAGCCATTCAACAAAGAATGGCTTTTAGTATATTTAAAACAACTGAGTACCGGCAACACCGGAGTAACAACTCGTTTAGGCTTGGTATTTTTTGAATACTAAAGTCGCATTTGTACCACCAAAACCAAAGCTATTTGACATTATTAAATCTAGTTTCGCTTCTCTGGTTTCCGTCACAATATCCAGACCTATGGCTGCTTCATCTAAGTTTTCTACATTGATTGAGGGAGCTATAAAATCATTTTCCATCATTAAGATACTATAAATTGCTTCATTGACGCCCGCAGCACCCAGCGCATGGCCAGTGAGAGATTTGGTCGCACTCATCGGTGGGCTATTTTCACCAAATAAAGTTTGAATCGCTTCTAACTCTTTTACATCACCTACCGGCGTAGACGTACCGTGTGTATTTAAATAATCAACAGGCTGTTCAATTCCTTGAAGAGCTTGCTTCATGCATCGGACAGCGCCCTCACCTGACGGTGCCACCATATCGTAACCGTCAGATGTAGCTCCGTAACCTACAACTTCAGCATAAATTTTTGCGCCACGAGCAAGTGCATGCTCAAGCTCTTCAACCACGACCATACCGCCGCCACCAGAGCTTACGAAACCATCGCGATCAGCGTCATAAGTTCTCGATGCCTTGGTTGGATCATCATTGTACTTAGTTGACAAGGCACCCATTGCATCAAATTGACTCGATAAAGCCCAATGCAACTCTTCGCCACCGCCTGCAAACACCATGTCTTGTTTGCCTAATTGAATCATTTCCAAAGCATTACCAATACAATGCGCACTCGTCGCGCAAGCGGAAGAAATACTATAGTTCACGCCTTTAATCTTAAACGGTGTCGCTAAGCAAGCTGAAACTGTGCTGCCCATGCAGCGAGTTACCATATATGGACCGATACGCTTTACACTTTTCTCACGTAATGTATCCGCTGAAATCACTTGGTTTTCAGAAGATGCACCACCGGAACCAGCAATAATACCGACTCTTTCATTTGAGTATTGCTCTTCCGTTAAACCTGCATCTTCTATCGCTTGTTTCATTGCGATATATGCGTAACTTGCAGCATCGCCCATAAAGCGGAGTGCTTTGCGATCAATATGCTCAGCCAAATCAATTTTGAGGTCACCCCAAACTTGGCTTCTTAGCCCCATGTCAGCGAATTGTTGGGAAAAAGTAATGCCTGAACGGCCAGCTCTCAACGACTCACTTACTTCCTGCTTATTGTTGCCTATGCTTGATACGATGCCAAGGCCAGTAATCACTGCTCTTCTCATTTTTCACCTAATATATTATTGCGAATTCATCTTTGTTTTTATAGTTAGAAAGGCGTCTAAATACAAGCTAACGCTAACAATTAACCACCATTCCATTTTATTTATTGCATTACGCATTCGTCTTTGTGAACGCTATAGTAACGGTTTTAATTATCAAAGTGGTCTGATATTTAAAAAATTTAAGTGTTTGTTCGACCAACTTCACTTTAAAAAGTTTGATACACCTAACAAAGCGGGTTTAATTCAGATCAAAATTACTATTTCAATTGGCAGTTATTATTGCTGGAAGCCCTAATTTCATAACTTTCATATTGCCGACGTTTTTATAGCCTGAAGCTCCAATTGTTGTTTAATATGTTGACTGTCTCAGGCCTATTTAGCATGTTATACTTCAACACACAAACCACGCTAGTTTATTGAATCACAGGTGTTTTTTGAAAATCTCCAATGCCAACATTAGTTTTAACGAAAACGGAACACCTGTAGCGAGTACCTTTGACGACGTATACTTCTCTAACGACAGCGGCATAAAAGAAACGCAATACGTATTTATCGACAGCAACAAACTTAACGAACGTTGGCTTGCATCGACTGAGTCCAGTTTCCACATTGGCGAAACAGGATTTGGTACGGGGCTCAATTTACTCGTTGCAGCTCAGCAGTTTCAAGCATTTAGAGAGAAACACCCCACATCACCGTTAACAAAACTTTACTTTCTTAGTACTGAAAAATTTCCGTTAAGTAAAGCAGACTTAATTAAAGCGCTCAGCCTATGGCCAGAACTTAGCGATTTTAGTCAAGATTTGATTAGCGTATATCCCATTCCATTGCCGGGTATGCACCGGATACACTTATTCAACGGGCTTGTTGTTTTAGATTTATGGCTTGGTGATGCGACTGATGGTTTTACACAGACTCATTCACACCTCAATGGCCGCATTGATGCTTGGTTTCTGGATGGGTTTGCGCCTAGCAAAAATGATTCTATGTGGCAAATCGCTCTATTTACTCAACTCAAACGCTTAAGTCGTGAAGATGCAAGCTTCGCGACTTTTACTGCCGCTGGCGTCGTGAAACGTGGATTACGAGATGCCGGCTTTGCTGTCCATAAACAAAAGGGCTTTGGTCGAAAGCGTGAAATGCTAGTTGGAAACTTATCGATTGAAAACGCCTCCCGTTTAATAAGCAGGCAAGCACCTATTTATCACCGTCATACTCCTACTCTTTCACTGGCAGATAAGAAGAAGGAACATGTCTCCATTGTAGGCGGGGGAATAGCTGCCGCAATTTGTGCTTACAAACTGATTCAAGCAGGGAAGAAAGTCAGTTTATATTGTGCTGATACTCACCTTGCCCAAGGAGCTTCTGGCAATGAACAAGGAGGGTTTTACCCTCAACTAAATGCTGAAGCCGGTATCGCTAGTCAAATTCATGCTCATAGTTTTTTGTACGCTCGTCGCTTCTACGACCAACTGATAAGTGAAGGCAACAGTTTCAAACATCAATGGTGTGGGGTCCTGCAGCTTTGTTTCAATGAGAATGTCACGAGTCGTTATCAGGCAATGATCCGTAACCAAACATGGCCTCAATCACTCGTCACTTGGCTCGAACCTAAACAAGCTTCAACTATCGCGAATGTTGATATTCCATATTCCAGCTTATATTTGCCGTTGGGCGGATGGTTGTCGCCACCCGACTTGGTTCGAGCCTGCGTGCAAGCTGCAAGCGATGGTGACTTTGAGCTGCACCTTGATCATAGGCTAATTGAAATATTCTCTAGAGAGGACGGCCAGTCATCAAAACTTGTGTTTAATCAAAGCGAAACGAACTCAAATAAGGTAATTGACGCAGACATAGTGATTCTCGCCTGTGGAGCAGAATCACACTTGCTCAAAGAGCTTAATTTACCATTCAGAATGACACGAGGTCAGGTGGAGCGTATTCCCACAAATGCTCAGCTTTCAAAGCTTGATACTGTGTTGTGTCACAAAGGATATATGACCCCGGCAAATGATGCTCATCACGCAATGGGTTCTACTTATGTGAAAAATGATTTAGATACTGCCTACAGAGACAGTGAAGGCATACTGAATTTGAACATGCACAAATTGGCGCTGAGTAAGGCTACTTGGTCGAGCGAACTAGAACTGAATAAAGATTATGATAATGCAGCTGAAAATGACATTTTAAAGAGTGAGTACAGCGACGAGAACTTAAAAGGCAGAGCCGCAATTAGGTGCAGTCTTCCAGATCACTTACCTGCGGTGGGCTGCTTTCCTGAAGTAGAAGTTCAAAAACGCGAATTGCACGAATTATATAAAGCGAAAGCAGAGAGCTATTATCCAATCCCTTCAGTGAAGCCCGATATATATCTTCTGACGGGTTTAGGCTCTCGGGGCTTGACAACTGCCCCACTGATGGCGGAAATATTAGTGAGCCAAATCTGCGGGCAGCCTCTTCCACTTGATAATAATTTGTTAAATGCGCTCAACCCTAATCGCTTTTTAGTCCGCGATTTAATCAGACGACGATAAACGAGTGACGTAATTAGGACGCAAGCCATCAGCAATAAAGTGTGGAATTAGCACTGATGCGCTAGCGACGACTCTACGATCGTCAATTGAGATAATACGAGCATTAATTTGCACGCCTTTTGGTTTATCAATCATAGTGCCGGATAACATATGATCCATTTCCATGTTTTGCGCCAATTCAATTGAATCTCTAGAAAAAATAAAATCGCCTCTTTGAGTTACTTTTAGCGCACTGCTAACTTTAAAATCAACAACGGAGAGACCAAACTGCTGAACTTCCGAAATAAAATATTCAGCTAATTGATTCCCTAAAATATTAGTGTTTTGCAAACTTCTATCTAAGCGCACAAATGAGGCTACTCCAATGCGGTCGTCCTTCTTCATACCAGCACTGTTTTTTAATAATTGCATAGACAACTGAGCAGCATAATCTTCTAGCGATTTATGCGAAAAACTAGGACGAAACAGAGTAGAAGGCGTCTGCCAAGGCTGCATTATTGCTGCTTCTTCATTGTTTTGAGGCATCCCTGAATCAGCAGACAAGTCACCTTTGTAATCACCCAACGAAATGCCAGAACGTCCCTTCGGGATAATATCCTCGTTCAGCGCTTGGCCTCCTTCTTGTCCTCGCAAAATATCAGCGATGGTTTCAGGTGGTTCATAGCCCGCCATCAACATTTTACTCACTGCACAGCCATTGAGATATGCAACGCTGGCGGCTAACACGACAAACTTGATTTTTGCATTCATGTTACTCACCTTTAATCAATCTGACGCCATCAACAATCTCTGCCGTTTTGCTAGACTCGCTCGGTATTAGCGCATCGACAACATAAAAAGGTACGAACATCTGTGAACTCGCTACAATGACATTCGATTCCATGCCCAACATTCTTGCATTTACAAGATATCCGCCTTGATGCTTAGTCATAGTGCCAGTTAACACATATTGAATGGGCGTAGTACTGGTCAAATCGAGAAAATCGCGAGACATGACAAAGTCGCCTGTTTCAGTTACACGAATGAATTGTGTCGCTTTGAATTCAACGACTGGCATTCTGAATTTGTGAAACTCATGAGCAAAGGATTCAGCAATCTGATATCCCAATAAATTAGTTTCTTTAAGATCACTATCGATTAATGAGAAATGAGTAACGGCTACTGGTGTTCTTTCCGTGACATATTCCATATTTGAGACTAAGTCTTGCGCCATATTGCGCACGTAATCTCCGATATGTTTTGCTAAAGGGCGACTCTTATATGCGCCGTTAACACTTGAGTAAACCGCTGGTTTAACGATGGCACCAAACTCGTCGATCCCCTCTTCCTGATCTTCATTTTCTTGAGTGAGCAGTGTGTTTTCAACACCTTCAATATTAATAATATCACTCGTCTCTTCTTGCATAGAGTCTGCGTTTTCTTGAGTGTCTCCAAATAAACCCATATCTGGCATCATGGAGCAGCCCGATAAAGTCAAAAGTGCTAGTGTCGTAAATAAAAGCTTCATAGTGCTGCTCCGTTAGTTTGATTTTCAATTCTGTATAAGCGTCCACCGCGGGTTGTCACTTGTTCCGTTTCCCAAAACAAGTCACCAGGGAAGAATTTCGTCGCAGCCGCAACTACGTCTTTGCTTCTCGCATTAATTATTCTGGCATTCACTACTGCACCTTGTTGCTGCTGCGTAATCGTACCGGTGATAAAAAAGTCCACACGCTGCACGGCGTTGAGTTGTTCGACATCTCGTGACAGGATGCGGTCAGATTTTTCCGTAATGGTGATACTATTTGCCGCTTTGTAATCTTGCGCCACAAAACCTCGTTTAACGGCCTCTGTCATGAGCCCTTGTTCAAGCTGTTGCCCAAGTAGCATGAGTGGATCTTGATGATCATGGTTCTGCTTGAATGTGTCTACTGGCACAAAGCCTGTAACAGCGAAACGGTAATTTCTATCTGGTCGAAGTGTGGCAAACAGCTCGTTTGCTAGTTGATTAGTGTGGTACTCGGCATTGCCTAGCGCTTTAGACACGTGGCTTTTATTCTGTGCTGTTGCGGGATCTAACATCGAGCAGCCCGACAAACTTAACAATAGAATTAAGCTTAGAATGCTGAAGATAAATACGGCATATGGTGTAAATGAATTTTTCAAAATGATTTCTCACAAAGTGGCAATCTCTTCTATATGCGGAGGGATTTGCAAGAAGAGTTCCACTTTTGCAGAAATATGTTTTTTTAAAATAAAAACTTTTAAAATTTTATTTAAAGTTTGAAGAGCTCAGCAAATAGTTGCGTCACTTGTTCAGCATCTTGTTGATTAAGCTCATTGTTCTGAAAGGCTTTTTCTAATTGCCACTCTAGTGTTTCTTTTAAACTTAAAAGTGGGTTTTTATTACCATCTTCAATCAACTTTTCGACGGCGGCGACTGCAATATCGAAATGGCCATGCAAATAACTGGCAATAAACAGTTCATGATCACTGCCATCAACAATAAATGAATCCAAGTGTGCCTGCATTTTGTCGGTTTTCTCTAGGAAAATCGAATGTTCATTCAAAACGTACTCCTTCTAAAATATGATAAGAAATTAGATATATCTTGCTCGTTTGTTTATTTAGACAGACCCGACTGGGTACAAAACTAAATCGTGAAAACCTGTAATGACGGGAATGGGACCTGCTAGCAACTCATCCAATTCATGGCTGCCAGAATCAGAAACCAATGGCTTGCCTTCTAGATTTTGTAATTTAGTCTTTGTTGCCACCACGAGTAGATTTTGTTTACCAACAGTCTTGATGAATTCTGGGGAAAGTTGCTGATTTCCGCGACCTAGAATGTGACCTTGCCCACCAATCAGCGTAAGGACTACTTTTACCGTTTGATTTTTACAATACTCTAGCAAAGCCGCTGCCGTAAGATCGTTCGCAATGACTTCTTTATTCTTTATGAGGTCCACACCTAAAAGTGTATTTTGCAGCCCCATCTCATCCATTATACTCTCGACTGTGGAGCCGGACCCCATCACAAATAATGTTTCAGGCTGGTCATCCATTAGTTCGATCACATGCGCAGCAATATCGGATAAAACGAGTTCGTCTGATTCTTTGCCGCCCATTTTTACGGCTTGTATATAGGCTAGCTCTTCAGGTACTAGCATTTCACCGTAATGTTTCGCTAAAACGCGACCCGCTCGAAATTCAGACTCATCGATATCTTTGACTTCGCCAACCATCAAACTCACTAGTTCGCCTTTTACGACTTGGGCAACTACTTTGCCAGCAGCTTTGGGCGTAATAGCATATACGCCGCTGTGAATTTTACATCCGGCAGGAACTCCCACCACTGGGCATTTAGAATCAACTACTTCACATATGTTGCGCGCTGTTCCGTCACCGCCTGCAAACAGAATTAAATCGACATTTTTATCGATTAAGCGCTTAGCAGCTTCATTGGTATCGCTCGATTCTGTTTGTTGCTCTTTGTGTTGATACACAATTTCAAACTGGAAACCCATGTCGGACAGGACATCAGCCCCCATTTCACCTGACGCAGTAAAAATCTCTAGTTCATCCTTCAATGGCAATAAAGTTTGCAGGGCTATTGCCATTTTTTTTCCCGAAAGCTTTTCAGCACCGCTACTCAATGCCAAATCACGTATTTCAGCGCCATCACTGCCCTTTAACGCTAAAGCGCCACCAATACCTGAATAAGGGTTAATTACCAAACCTAACTTAAATCGACGATTCAAAGCGCGACTCCGTGTGTGTTGTTTTCCAAGCGGCCATCTCCCGAGAAACTACCTTCCAATTTGCGGCTATCGGTCTCGCTAAGGCATTGCGTCCTACTTAGGTTTATATTCGATAGCGCTTTTGTGTCATAAAAATGGTGAAGTGCGCACAAGAACTGTTCGGTTCTCGCATTGAAACCGGTGTCAATCAACTGCAGTAATTGACTTTCAACCGCTAACTCAAAGTTCTTACTGCAAGTTTCTTCGCCCTGCAAATTATCAATACTGACACGAAACTTAATATTTGCAGCAAGTGAAAAAGCGTATTCTAAGGCTTGAGGTTTTACTTCTACCGCCTCAAAATTTGCTTGCTGTTTTGCATCACGGCCATCCGGTAAATACCAGTATCCATAATCAACTTGTTTCCTTCGCTCTACTCCGGCGATACACCAGTGAGCGATTTCATGTAGTGCACTCGAAAAGTAATCGCGAGTAAATACGACTTGGTTGAATGAGCAAGAATCATCAGCGGGCAAGTAAATGGGCTCTTCAGAGTTCCCTACGAGTATCGTATTCTCCGTTTTTGCAAAACACTGATTGAACAGTTTGTTCAAGTCATCTGCTTTTTTAGTTGCGTTTTGCATATGTGCGTTTTGCATATGTCCGTTTTGCACATACACGTCTTGCACATGTGCGTCTTTCATGCGAGCACCTTGTATTTGTGCTTGTTGCAGTTCTATATGTCTTAGCTGATTCAAAAATACAAACTCATTGAATTGGTAGAATGTTCAAAAATGGATTCACATTATACTGTAAATCAAGGTAATCTGGGCATCGGTTTGAAAATATTTGTCGGCGAGGCAGGAAGCAATTTTGAACAAACAGATTAGACAAATACAGAATGACGGTCACGAGAACTTATCCTCACTGCCTTGGCAACGTGATTTACCCTTTGTCTCCACTTGGCAAATTACGCCTGAACATATTGATCACTATGAACATGTTAACAATGTTGCATACGTATCACAGTTAGAAACTCTTGCTTGGCAGCATTCCAATTATTTAGGGCTGACTATGCAAGAATACAAGCACCTCGATCGCGGAATGGTGATTCAACAACACGTGCTTAATTATCAAATGGCCTCGCACCTCGGTGATGAATTGGCTTGTGCTACATGGATTGTCGCCTGTGACAAAAAATTTAGACTTAGTCGTGAGTTTCAATTTATTTCAATGCGCAAACAGAAAACGGTGTTTACCGCACAAACCCATTTTGTGTGTGTTTCGCTTTCAACAGGCGCTCCGAAAAAAATGCCTGTTGAATTTGCCAGCATTTATGGCAATGCTGTAGTACAGCATCAAGCATAGATAAAGTGCGAACTTAAGGATTCAAAGGAATATGAACATGCACAAATTTTTTGCACTGATTTTGGTCCTATCATTGGGCTTAAACAGCTATTTACTGTTTGAATTGAAGGCGCTAAATTCCTTGCTTGAAGAGGCGAAATCGCAGCGCTTGTTAGATAATGGTGGCGAACTCGATATTACTCAAGATGAAAGTGGCGCATTTAATGAAAATATCAGTTCAGATAATCAAGAAAAGGACAATACAAACAACAACGCCGAGAATAAAGCCTTGCAACAACAGATAGTCCAAGCAAATGAAGCTCCTGAAAACATGTCAGGCGATGAATTATTCAATTTGCTGCAAGACTTACAAAAGCAACAAAACTACAACGACTTAGTCCTTCCACTTCGCGCTTACTTAAAGCTCTACCCCAGTGATTACAGGGCTTGGCTAATAGAAGCAGATCTTATTTTACATACTGAACCGCTTAGCACTGCCATCGCTTTTTATTATGAGCTGTTAGATAAAAACTTACCTGAAGGTGAAGAAGAGAAAGTTAAGAGTATTATTCAAGTCAATACATCTAAAGTCATTCAACAACTCTCCGGCGATACTGCGTGGGATTTACTCGCTACCTTCATTGAACCTCTTTTACAAATAGATCCCTTAAACAGCCGCTACATCATTGGCTTGGCAAAGGCATACGGCAAACAAGGGCAAGTCAACTTGATGGAAAACGCACTTGCCGCTTTACCCTATGATGACTCACGAGCTCAAAAACTGCGCTCATCTATATATAATCCAAAGACGCAAGACGAACAAACACTAGCGGATGAGCCGGAAGCTAGGATGGAAACTGCGAGTGTGTCCAAACGAAAAATACCTGTTTTCGGAAATGGGCAACAATTTTTTGTACAAGCTAAAATCGACCGCTACCGTCGAACATTCTTAATAGACACGGGCGCATCTACCACTGCAATAAGCCATGCTCTTTTCATTAAACTTCCGACAAGAGACAAAGAGTTTGTTGGGCGCTTTAACGTGCAAACGGCTGGAGGAAGTATTGAAGCCCCTCTATATAGATTATCGGCAGTTACAATTGGTGAAATTAAAATGAATAACGTGAGCGTGATAGTGCTACCTGAAGAGAGTTTTAGATCTAACTTTAAGGGCTTACTGGGAATGAATGTGTTACGAAACTTTGATTTTAGATTTGACCCTGAAAATCAAAAGATGAGCTTGTTTGAACGTTAAGCGATTTATGCTCTATCGCGATAGAAAGTCGGCATGAGTGCCGACTTTCTATTCGATATTTACAGACTTGCAGCCAATCGAGTGCCTTGGTCAATAGCACGTTTCGCATCCAATTCCGAAGCGAAGTCAGCACCACCAATAAAGTGATGAGGGGCTGTTAAACCTTCTGCCAGGGCTTTTTGCGGCTCTTGCCCCGCACACACAATGACGTTGTCCACCGCTAATACTTGCACTTCATCATTGATCCTAATGTGTAGACCAGCATCATCTATTTTCAAATATTCAACGCCGGCTAACATTTTAACGTTTTTCTTCATCAATCCTACACGATGCGCCCAGCCCGTTGTTTTACCCAAGCCAGCGCCTACTTTGCTTGATTTACGCTGCAACAAATAGATCTCTCTCGGCGATGGTTCAGGATCAGCTTGCATACCTTCAACACCACCTCGAGCTTGAAAGGTCATATCAACCCCCCACTCTTTCATGAATGCAGGGATATTGGTGCTTGTTGATTGCTTGCCGTGAGATAAAAACTCAGAAGTATCGAAGCCAATACCGCCAGCGCCCATAACTGCTACACACTTACCTACAGCCTTTTTATGCTTCAACACGTCAATATAGCTAAGCACTTTCGGATGGTTTATACCTTCAACATCTGGCGTTCTTGGTATTATTCCGGTTGCCAGCACTACCTCGTCAAAATCCAGTTTATTTAGTTCTGCTGCAGTAATACGTGTATTTAACTTCACCTCTACCCCGTGCAATGCAAGCATTACACCGAAATAACGAAGTGTTTCGTAAAACTCTTCCTTGCCAGGAATTTGTTTTGCTATGTTGAATTGACCACCAATTTCAGTATCGGCATCAAACAATGTCACTGTGTGACCACGCTGAGCCGCGGTGGTTGCCGCAGCTAAACCAGCAGGTCCTGCACCAATTACAGCTATATTTTTTACTTTTGTTGTCGGTTCAATCGCAAATTCGGTTTCATGACAAGCTCTAGGGTTAACTAAACAACTTGTCATTTTTCCTTCAAATACATGATCGAGGCAGGCTTGGTTGCAACCAATACAAGTATTAATGTGGCTTGTCTTGTTTTGCTGCGCTTTAATAACAAAATTTGGATCAGCCAAGAAAGGACGTGCCATAGACACCATATCAGCGTCACCGCGTGCAAGCACTTCTTCAGCCACTTCTGGCGTATTAATTCGGTTTGATGTAATAACTGGAATGTTTAAGGCTTGTCTAAACTTCGCTGTCACCCAAGTAAACGCGGCCCTAGGAACTTTAGTTGCTATCGTCGGTATACGTGCTTCATGCCAACCTATACCGGTGTTAATTATGGTTGCGCCCGCTTTCTCAATTTTCAGCCCTAGCTCGACTACTTCATCATAAGTTGAACCACCCTCAACTAAATCGAGCATAGACAAGCGATAAATAATAATAAAATGCTCACCCACTGCTTCACGCACTTTACGCACAACTTCGATGGGTAGTTTGATTCTATTTTGATATTCACCACCCCATTGGTCTGAGCGATGATTGGTGCGTTGAGCTATAAATTGATTTAAGAAATAACCTTCAGAACCCATAATTTCAACGCCATCATATCCCGCGCGTTGCGCTTGCAAAGCGGTAAAAACAAAGTCATCAATTTGCTTTTGAATACCGGCTTCATCTAGTTCTTTTGGCGTAAATGGGTTGATTGGTGCTTGCACAGCTGATGGTGCTACAAGGTTTTTATTGTAAGCATAGCGCCCCGTATGCAAAATTTGCATGCAAATTTTGGCACCCTCTGCATGCACCGCTGCGGTGACTTCTTTATGGTGCTCTACAGCCTCATCTGAGTCTAAACGTTTGGTGACCGCGTGAGTTGCACCTTCGTCGTTTGGTCCAATACCACCGGTAACAATAAGACCAACACCACCTCTGGCCCGCTCAGCAAAAAACGCAGCCATTCGCTTATGTCCATTTGGAAGTTCTTCTAAGCCTGTGTGCATAGAGCCCATAAGGACGCGGTTTTTAAGGGTAGTAAACCCCAAGTCGAGAGGACGAAATAAATGAGGGAAAGGAGTATTAACTGCTGATGTCATGCTGTGCCCTTTTAACTTATCTGTTTTTTATGAAGCCAGTACGGTGTTTTTCAGTTCGTAAGGAAGAGTCCGTGAACTATTTTGTTGAGTTAAATGGCAAAGATTGCCACTTAACTTAATGATTTTAAATCGCATAAAAGAATGAATGCTCAATGAATTAACACTAATCGACGATATTATTTGGGAGATCTTTTCTCACTTGTTGCCAAATTTTGCCACTCTCAATTCCGTAGGTTCTTACTACTGTAATAACACGTTCTGCATCATCTTGAGATAACACTTCAAGAAGTTGCTGATAGTATTGAGTCGCAACGTCACGTGCCGGTTGATGTGAAAAGAAATATCCTCCGATGCGTGCATAAATACTTCTAAAACCGTTCATCATCAACACATACACCGGGTTATTCGAAGCAAAAGCTAGATCATGATGCATCTGATAATCGAACTGAGCAAAAGACTTGCCGTCTTGCTCTACATCAGAATAACTAGCAATAATTTCTTTGCACTTTTCAGCATTTTGTTTGAATGCTGCACGCATAAATACCGCACTCAAGTTAGTTCTGGCAGACAAAAGGTTATCAACTAACTGAGGTCGACCATCTTGATCTAAACGAGCTAAGGTTTCCAAGATATTTAAACCGCAGGTTTCCCAAAAGTTATTCACTTTAGTAGGCTTGCCGTGCTGAATAGTTAACCAACCATCTCTAGCGAGACGCTGCAATACTTCACGCAGTGTTGTTCGCGTTACACCAATCAGCTCAGACAGCTCTCGCTCCGCTGGAAGGATAGTCCCCGGTGGAAATCGACCACTCCAGATAGACTCAACAATGTACTCTTCAGCAAAACCAGCTGGACTTTGGGATTTGTAAATCATACGTATTACAAACAACGTGTTATTAAAAAGTTAACTGATTGTACCAGATGGATGAAACAAGGGAAGTATTAATCTGTATTTGTAAGTTCTACATAGCACTTCGCAGCAAATTAAGGCTTTATATGGGCATTTAATAAGCAGATATATGCAAAATACCGACTTAAATTGGAGAGAACTAAATTTTATCGAACATTCACTTATAAACTTACAAAAAATCACCTAACACTATGTATTAATACACAAATAACAAGCTCAACAATAATTAAATAGTAAAATAAAACAAAAAAATAATAAGAAAACCAACAAGTTGCTAGGTACTTAGTTTTATTCATTGTACAATGGTGAAAACACATCGTGAATAGCGCTGATGAATTGTAATTAGCCATGCGATGTTGTGTACATATTTTAAAGAGCCTGATAATTTGTTTAAACCCTATTCAAGTATTCCTGATTTAATTGAAAATTTAGAATCAGAAATGCAATCCATACAAGATACCATCGCGATTTTGAAGCGAGCCCCAAAAAACTTCAATGAAGAAATTATCTTAAAATATATTGATACCTGCAGTACCGGAAAAACGAAAGATTTCGTCCGTTCAATGGATGTTAAATCAGAGCGAGGCTCTTTGTTTTCCTCGGGTGATGTAAGTAAGTTAATAAAAGACGGTGCTGACGATATTTCGCCTGATTTACTGGCGATTGCGCGAAAAGTCGTGAATATTAAAAAGAAAAACAGTAAACATCGTTAATTCGTAATATACTCCATATATCCTTTGAGGCCTTTTTAGGCTGAATAAGATTAAAAGTCTGGTTTTGTGATGGTGATAACAAATCAGATATTATATTTTTCACCAAAAGAAAAGAGAGCAATATGAGTAAAGGTACAGTTAAGTGGTTCAATGCAGATAAAGGTTTCGGTTTTATTACTCCAGAAGACGGTAGTAAAGATTTGTTCGTACATCATTCAGAAATTCAATCTGGCGGTGAATACGCTACATTGAATGACGGCCAAGCGGTTGAGTTTGAAGTTGGACAAGGTCAAAAAGGCCCATGTGCAAATAAAGTTGTTGCGGTTTAATTACTAGCTAACAATCCAGCATTTGGAGGCATTAGCCTCCAAATGCTAATTTTTCAAACTTCCTAGTAACTTACCGGTATTACTTTTACATCAGTCATAGCCCCAACGCGTTACACTTACGTTTTTTATTTCCCAGTTGTTCTAGTCTTTAAATAAAAACTTCGTAACCACAGTTCCTACAAAGATTGTTTTTAATATGCCTCAAACATCGAACAATAATCTAGCAAAAAAACATATTTTAAAGCGCGAATCCCGTTGTCATAACCATATACAACACACCGAAAGCCCTAAAGTTTTTACTGTTTTCATCCGAAAACTTAATGAAATGAAAACATCTCCCTACTTAACATTCAATAATATTGCACAGTGGCGCTTAAAGTTGTCATCTCCGCATAACAAGGTAATGAAATGAAAACGTCTATCATCGAAGCCGTCTATAAAAACTTTCTAGGTCCAGCACCTGATTGGTATAAGAAGACAATTATCGCTTTCTTAATAATGAACCCTGTAATCTTCATGATTGACCCTTACATCGCGGGTTGGACCCTAATAGTACAATTCATCTTCACGCTTGCGATGGCGCTTAAATGCTATCCATTGCAACCTGGTGGTCTCCTCTTAATACAAGCCATGTTTATAGGGATGACGACTCCCGAACATATGATGCACGAGATAACCATGAATATTGAAGTAGTGCTGCTGCTAGTATTCATGGTCGCGGGTATCTACTTTATGAAAGACTTGTTGATGTTTTTATTTACAAAACTCGTCATCAACGTTAAAAATAAAACAACCCTTTCCTTAGCTTTTATTGCCGCATCAGCCTTTTTATCTGCCTTCTTAGACGCGTTAACCGTTGTTGCCGTTATTATTAGTGTTGGCTTAGGCTTCTATACAATTTATCATCGCGTTGCCTCTGGTAAAGACTTTCATCATGACCATGACCACACTGCCGATGATGCTGTTGACCAACCAAGTAAAAATGACTTAGATGATTTTCGTGCATTTTTAAGAAACCTGATGATGCATTCAGCCATAGGTACGGCACTTGGTGGTGTTATGACAATGGTCGGGGAACCTCAAAATCTAATTATCGCCGATAAAGCATCTTGGGGTTTTGCTGAATTCTTTATTCGAATGTCCCCTATCACTATTCCAGTATTCTTTATGGGTTTAGCGACAACTTACTTTTTAGAAAAAACCAAAACCTTCAGTTATGGCGCTCAAATTCCAAAAGTTGTTCGAGGGATACTTGTCGATTATGACGCCCATATGGATAAAGAGCGCACAACTCGAGACAAAGCCAGACTCGCTGTGCAAGCACTTATAGGTTTGTGGTTAGTTGTAGGTTTAGCAGGACATTTCGCTTCTGTCGGTCTAATTGGCTTATCTGTCATTATCTTAGCAACATCGATGAGTGGCATCATTGAAGAGCATGCGCTTGGCAAAGCGTTTGAAGAAGCTCTGCCTTTCACGGCGCTTTTGTGTGTTTTCTTTGGTATTGTCGCAGTGATCATAGACCAAGGACTATTCCAGCCTGTTATAGAGTGGGTACTCAGCTATGAGGGTAAGACACAGCTTGTCTTATTCTATTTGGCTAATGGCGTGCTCTCAATGGTCAGCGATAATGTCTTTGTTGGCTCAGTCTATATAACAGAAGTGGCTGCAGCACTAAAAGAAGGTGCTATCACCAGAGACCAATTTGATATGTTAGCCGTAGCAATAAACACAGGGACTAACTTACCGAGTGTTGCCACACCTAATGGTCAAGCCGCTTTCCTATTCCTATTAACGTCCGCAATTGCGCCATTACTGCGCTTATCATACGGTCGCATGGTTTATATGGCATTGCCGTATACTATAGTGCTTACCATCGTTGGTTTAGCGGCTGTCTATTTCGGTTTGTTAGAAAGCACTGAATGGTTGTATCAACAACACTTGATCGAACATCACAGTGCTACGGAAGTTTTAGATAAAGGAAGTAGTGGAAATCATTGATTTTATCAATCGAAATAAACTATTGTATGCCAATAAGATTGAAATAATGGGAAGCGTTTAATGTTGTATTCTCTTCAACAATGGTCACACACTCGAGCTTCGTGGCAGACTTTGCTGTTATCCGCAGCAATTCTAGTTGGCCTTGCTCTGTATTTTCAGCATATTGAAGGGCTGAAGCCCTGCATTATGTGCATATATCAGCGCACTGCTGTGATTGGCATATTTATCGCGGGATTCATTCCACTGGTGAATAATACGTTTTTCACGAGGCTAATTGGGTTTGCAGTATGGGGCACAGCCTCTGTGAAAGGCTATTTACTTGCTTCAGAGCACAAAGAGATTTTATTTGGTGAAAACTCTTTCTTAGTTCCGTGTGCAATCGAGCCTAACTTCCCAAGCTTCATGCCTCTGCACAAATGGTTCCCTGATCTATTTGGTGCACCTGGTGATTGTTATGAAAATAGTTGGCAATTTCTTAGCATGGGGATGGCAGAGTGGATGCAGATAATTTTTGCAATGTACACTGCCGCATTTATCTTTATGTTTGTTCTACAATTTATTTCATTTCCAAACAACAAATCGATTAGACAAAAGAAAATCTAATCAAGATCAGTTAACGGCCATGTAACGATGTAGTCCTCAAAGGATTGCAGATCAGCATCATTTTCGTTAACTGTTCGCCCTCTGGTAGAAATACCCAATTCATGCATCTTGGTTTTTTTGCCTTTATTCAACAAAGGATGCCAAGATGCGAGTCCACGACCTTCATGCATTCGTCTATAACTGCAGGAACTCGGCATATAAAAGATATCTTTCAAATTGTCTTTTGTTAACGTGACGCAATGCGGGACTAACTCACTTCGTTTTTCGTACTGCGTGCATTCACATTTTTTTGTATGTAATAGTTGGCATACAATATTGGTAAAAAAGACTTCTTCACCTTCCTTTCCAATAGCGGTTGGTAAAGCTTCAAATTCGCTAATTTCACCTGCCTCATCATCGTCGATGAACTTATGCAAACAGCACTTCGCACAACCGTCACAAATAGCCTCCCACTGTTCTTTATTCATATCTTCAAGCTTTGTGTCTAACCAAAACTTAGAGTCCATCAGTGCTTTTGTGTGTGGCGTTTTTCTCATTATTTATTACCTGATTCACTGCAACTTACTTGAGTTGAAATTGAAAAGTGATCTGTCAATATAGCTTCAATTGAGTCACCAGCGTGCAATGGCCCAACGCCTTTTGGTGTGCCTGTTAAAACAACATCTCCTGGTAGCAGAGTGAAACACTTCGAAATTTCACATACTAATTTTAACATTGGCGTTAGCATTAGGTTTGTGTCGCCATTCTGGACTAATTGCCCATTAATCATCAATTGAAATGTAAAGCATGTTTTGTGCTTAAGAGAGTCTACAACAAGAAACGGTGACAAAGGGCAACTACCGTCAAACGATTTAGCACGCTCCCATGGCTGCCCCGACGCTTTTAGTCTCGACTGTTCATCTCGTAACGTAAGATCTAAGCCTAGACCAATTCCTGAAATAGCTTGAGATGCTTCGTCTTCAGTCGATTTCGATAAGCGACGGCCGATCAGTAATGCGATTTCAAGTTCATTATGACACTCTCCTTGATCGCAGGGAATATCCAAGGTTTTTTGCATGTCTACAATTGCCGTAGAAGGCTTCATGAACAATAAGGGGACATCACTCACCTCATTGCTCATTTCTTGAATGTGGTCCATATAATTGCGACCTACACAGACAACTTTACCCACGGGTAAATCAATCGCATGCCCACTTTGACTAGTATGCAGGTAAGTAGATGAGTGAGTTTCATTAAGCACTAACATGCTAGCTCCCCTTGCGGATCCTATCAGCTAAGTAACCTACTGAAACACCGAAATAAAGTGAACGATTCCAACGCATTAAGGTATGAAAATTGTTATAAGCTAGGTAAATACGTCCATCGATACCATCAGGTAAAATCAATGAGGCCTTAATATTAACAGTGGGCAATGGTGATTCATCAAACTTTGTGACGCCTAAAATATCCCAAGCAGGCATCCTTAGCATTCTATCTTTTGCCAGACCCGAGTACTTGTTTAGGCTCGTGATATCAAATTTATCACTTAGTTTCACTTGACGACCCCAAGTTTGCTGACCATTCCACCCTTCTTTTGATAGGAAATTTGCGATTGAAGCAAATACATCCTCTGGTGTAGACCATATATCCTTTTTGCCATCACCATTACCGTCTACTGCGTAACTTAGGAATGATGTTGGCATAAACTGACTTTGCCCCATAGCACCTGCCCATGAGCCTCTAAAATCTTCAATCGGTACATGCCCTTCTGATAATATTGTCAGCGCGGCAAAAAACTGTTTTTTAAATAAAGATTCTCGACGGCCATCGAAAGCAAGAGATACCAACGAAGATAGAACAGGGTGACTCCCTTGAATACGTCCAAAGTTGCTCTCATTCCCCCACAAAGCGACTATAAATCGTTTCTGCACACCATACTGCTTTGCCACTTTATCAAGCAGTTCTGCGTGTTGCTCCATCTTCTCTACTGCTTGTTTCACTTTCCAATCTGGCACTCTGGTGCTTAGATACTTATCAAGTGTCATCTTCGTTTCTGGTTGGTTTTTATCCGCCTTGACCACTTTCTCACGCAGTTTGATAGACGCGAAAGCCTTGTCTAATAGCTCATTTGAAAATCCTTTTAACTCGGCTTCAGCACGCAACTGCGTTAAATAGTTTTCGAACTTAAGCTCTGCTTCATTTTGTACAGAAGAGCTGAGCTGTTTGTCAGTAGCCTCTGTAGCGATATTTTCTTGCGCGAAGGACTGGCTAGCAAATGCCAGAGAAAACAAACATGCGATTGAAGTAATGAATAATTGAGTTCGGCCTTGACTCTTCAAAGTACAATTAAGATTTCGAATAAATAACAACATAGTAAGCCCTTTTAGAATTTTTTATCCGGTTGCGCGCTTAAGCCTTGTGAGCGGCGGTGCTGGCTTAACAGACTTTCTTCGCTTGGAGGCAGTTGTAAATAAAAGCCTTTTTCTTTTAGGCTCTCATTCAGCTTTGCAATGCCAATATTCCCAATATTGCGTGGTTTATTTAACGGTACGAGCATAACAAATTGAGGAGGACCGAAGGTGTCGAGAAGTGCCTTAGGCACACGTGAAAAGTCGTCCCTTTTGTTGACGTACAAATACGTATCAGCCTTTTTCCGTGACTTATAAACTGCGCAAAGCATTGAATTCTCCACCTTCTGGCTTAAACATCACCGCAAGTTCATCTGCAAAGATCGCTCGTCTCCAGCCACTAGCAATATCAGGTTGGAGTTGCATTGAGTCTAATTCATCAATTTCAAACCAACACCATTTCAACCATTGGTTTAACTGCTTTTTAGAGGCTAAGACTTCTACTCTAGTTTGGTGTTTTGAAGCAAGTTTTTCGCATAACGCTTTCAATGCGGTTAAGGCTTTTTTGTAGTCATTGAAATCAGTTAATCGTTGTATCCTAGGAGGACATTTTTCAGGAGGAGTATTAAGTGCATTGTTAACAAGATCTAACAATATATCTGTATGTATTCGCGCTTCTTTTGGCGTAATGGTTTCTAACTGAAAGAGTTTGGCTTTGTTTTCAGGTAGTTTGGTAGCTACTTCAACCATTCCTTGTTCGCGTAAAACGAAGTTTATTGCCATATCTCGCTGTTGCGCCTGCTGTAATCGCCAGCTTGCAATTTCTTTTAGTGCTTGACGGGACTGAGCGCCTAATTTCCAATTATTCTTTATTGACAAGTAAGCCAATTCACTTGGCAATTCAGCTCTTTTCTTTTCTGACAAAAAGCTTGAGTCAGCGAACACCCAGTCGGTTTGGCCAATATCCTCCACCTGCTTTGCGAGTTCGCGATAAACAGGTAGCAGATAGTATACATCAGCGGCGGCATATTTAAGCTGTTCTGCAGATAATGGGCGAGAAATCCAATCTGTTCTCGATTCCCCTTTATCCACATGAATATCCAGCATTTTTTCTACCAGATTCGCATAACCTAGTGTTTGCCCCATATCGAGTAAATTTGCAGCGAATTGTGAATCATACAAAGGCGTTGGTATTACCTTCAGATTGAACCACAAGGCGTCTAAATCTTCTGAACAAGAATGCAGAACCTTGACAATGTTGGGGTCGATTAAAATGTCGTTAAAAGGACTTAAATCACTTAGGACGACAGGATCAATTAGCCCAAGATGTTCACCATCGTATACTTGAATCAAGCCAAGCTGCGGCACTAAGGTGCGAGTACGAACAAACTCCGTATCGATCGCCAAAGCGTCAGCCCCAGCTATGCGTTCGCAATAATCAGCTAAGGCTTCAGGCGTATCTATATATTCAAAATTCATTTAATCTCGCAATTCTCGGCGCAATATTTTACCGACGTTGGTTTTTGGCAAGTCATCCTTAAATTCGATAACCTTTGGAACCTTATAACCCGTCAAGAGTGACTTACAATGGTCAATAATTTCCTGCTCTGTCACGTTTTCGTCTTTTTTAACAACAAATAGCTTTACAACTTCGCCAGATACTTCATGTGGAATACCAATGGCTGCCGCCTCTAAAACACCATCATGCATTGCCGCGACTTCTTCAATTTCGTTCGGGAAAACGTTAAAGCCGGAGACTAAAATCATATCTTTCTTTCGATCGACAATGTAGAAGAAACCTTCTTCATCCATTTTTGCAATATCACCAGTGGCTAACCAACCATCGTTGATAACTTCGTCAGTGGCCTCTGGACGATTTAGGTAACCCACCATCACCTGCGGCCCCTTCACAAGCATCTCACCAGCGTCGCCTTGCGCAACCTCATTACCATCGTCATCGACTAGCTTTATATCTGTTGAGGGCACTGGTAGACCGATAGAGCCCTTGTACGCTTTAATATTAGTTGGATTTACCGTTACCACTGGTGAGCATTCAGTTAGTCCATAACCCTCGAGTAAAACCGTACCCGTTACCTTCTCCCATTTTTCAGCGACAGGTCGTTGAACTGCCATACCGCCGCCCAAACCAAATTTAAAATTAGAGTAATCTAGCTCAGCAAAACCAGGAGTGTTGAGTAAACCGTTGAATAATGTGTTGACGCCCGTGATGACAGCAAATGGGTATTTGTTGAGCTCATTAACAAATCCTTTCATATCTCGAGGATTTGTAATTAATAAATTAGGGCAACCGTACTTTAAAAACGTTAAACAATTACTGGTTAAAGCGAAGATGTGATAAAGAGGCAAAGCTGTCACGACAAGGTCTTTTCCAATTGTCACTGAGGCTTCAAGTGTGCCCGATACTTGCTCTAGGTTAGCAACCATATTTTGATGGCTGAGCATTGCCCCTTTCGAAACACCTGTTGTCCCGCCAGTGTATTGTAAAAAGGCGATGTCTGATGGTTGCACTTTTGGACGTGCATAGGTTTGATTCTCACCAATGGCCATAGCTTGTGTAAACCGCTTGGCTTGTGGTAATGAGAATTCAGGCACCATTTTTTTAATGTACTTAACAGCAAAGTTGACCACCCATCTTTTTGGGGCGGGTAACATGTCAGCAATACTAGTTAACAGAACTTCCTTCACTGAAGTCTTGTCTATCACTTCTGCAAGTGTATGTGCAAAATTCTCAACTATTACGATAGTTTTTACATTTGCATCAACTAGCTGATGTTGTAACTCTCGGGCTGTGTATAGTGGATTAACATTCACCACGGTCATGCCTGCGCGCAGGATACCAAACAAGGCAACGGGATATTGCAGCAAATTAGGCATCATAATCGCAACAGAATCTCCTTTTTGCAGACCTTGGCTTTGTAAGTAGGCAGCAAACTGCATGGATAACACATCTAAATCTTCAAAAGTGATTTCATGCCCCATATTAATGAAGGCAGTTTGATTTGCATATTCTGCAACTGATGATTCAAATATTTCCAAGATTGTGGGTAGATTATCAATGTCAATCTCGGGTTGCATGGTTTTGTCGTAATGCTTTAACCAAACTTTTTCCACGTTTTTGTCCTTTAAAATAGTAATTATGATGCTTCGTTTTTGAGCATTCTTATTTTATTTCTATCGCACATCCCCGCATAAGCTCAAACTATATCTAGGTAGAGTGCTAACAGTTCATGATACCAAGTCTTACAATACTAAAGGATGATTGACTAAAGATAAACTTGAACAGTCATTCATCTGCTGAATAGGAGCTATTTGAACCATATTGTACAATTTATAGACATGATATCGTCACCTTACTGACAATGCTGCATTATTATTTTTGCAATTTGCTGCTCAGCTTCCATATGAACATGATGCCCCCCTTCGACTGTAGACATTTCTGCATTCTTGAAAAATGCTTCTCTGCGAAGCATGAGGTCTTTCACTTTGCTAAACCCTTTGTCTCCCAATATGAAATGAGTAGGACATTGAATACCTTTTACAAAAACCTCTGCTTGCTTTTGCGTAAGGCGAAGCGAGGAAACCGTGCGTAAACGTTTATCGGTGGTCCATTCGATGTCATCGCCGCTACTAGAAATTTTAGTGTTTCGTTGCAGGAGCAACGAAGCATTTTCATAGCTTAAATCACTTACTTTTTGTCTAGCTTCAACGATAGCTTCTAAGTTTTTTGGATGCTTTATAGTTTTCTCGTTAGCATTAATTCGACTTTCAATCGCTTTCCTTAATTGTTCGACACTTGATGCTTCAGGCTCTGTAAGCGGCCCTGCTGACTCAATACAGACAAAATTTCGGACTAATTCGGGGAAGGTAGCACAATAAATGCTTGAAATAATTCCTCCCAATGAATGACCGACAATTGAAAAGTCTCGCCAGCCTTGCGACTTAACTAAACAATGCAAGTCATGCACATAATCCAACAAATGGTAGTGTGCATCTGGACTGCGGTGAGAGGACTTTCCATGCCCAGGTAAGTCAATAGCGATTACATTGAAGTTGTTTAAAAGCGGTATTAGCTTTGCGAAACTCGCAGCATTATCAAGCCAACCATGGACCATCAACAGCAATGGTTTGTCATTTTTAGCGTTACTCAAAGCCGCAATATTGAGGTTTGGCATAGTAAAATTTGTTTCGATAATACTCATCTAAACGTCGTTCCTGTTTGTATTTATTATATATTACAAGTAAAAGAAAAGCGGCTGAAGCCGCTTTGAAATAACGTTTATCCTTCGTTTGAACGATAAACCAAATATCTAACTATTTAGATTGCTCTGATGTTTTACCTTTAGAGCGGTCGGTGCTACCAGAACTCACACTACCTTTCGAAGCATTCTTGCTAGATTTGCTTTTTTTTCTATCCACTCTAATCGTCGTTCTGTTGTGGAAAAAACCATAAGGTCGATAGTAATGATGTCTAATGCCCATGCCCCAAAACGGCGATAACTCTGAGTAATAAAAACCTGAAACTTGGTATTCTTCAGTGTCTTTCCACATGTAATAACCATTCGCCAATACAACTGGGTATATGTAAGTTTGTTCGCCAATAATACCTTCAGTAGGCTCACCCAATTCCCCTAAAAAGGTGATTAAGCGACCTGTCTCAAAGACAAGAGGATCAATAAAGCCTGTCACTCTTACTTTAAAACGTCCTGCACTATCCATATTGGCTCTAGGTTTACCGTAATGGTTGTTTGGATAGTGTAATATTTCAAACTCTGAATATTCTTTTTTATTTTCAACTGAGACTATTTCGCCGCCCCAACGCACTTCGGCCCCCTGAGCGCTAGAGTCTCCATTAATGACACTTTCAAAAGAAAGTAAGTCGTCGGTGTCTGATACTTTTATGGGCTCAGGCACTATGACACAGCCACTAATTAATAGCGCAACTGCCACCACAGATGATTTAAATAATGAATGCATAATGTTACTCCAAGTTTATCGTGCACATACGATTGAGCGGGTACTATTTAATATCGGGCACTGTTGATTATTTGACAACTACGATTGGTACGGTTTTTTATAATTAGTAGATTATATCATTTTTATATTGTGACAATAGACTTCTTAACAAATTCAAAATGCTTGGCTTGATTTAGCGGTTTGTTAGCATGTTCGGTTTGTATAAATGGTGGTTTATTAGCAATTGCGATTCCAGCATATCAAGCATAAATATCCACACCTAATAACTGCGTTATGTCTTCTCTTTTTTCTTGAGTATCTATAGATTGATATAACTCTAATTCTTTGCGAATGCGTAAGTTTGGATTGTCATCATAACTGGTTGACTGTTTAAACGATTCAGCACGTTGAAAAACTTCTTCATTCCCAGCGACTAACTTCTGTTGTACGGTATTTTGTTTCTCTTTTTGCTCGCTATTACTAGCTTGCTCTAATTGAGCCCGCTTGATAATTGGAGATTGTGGTGCATTGTCAACAGAGTCTTTCGCAATAAAAATTGCGTTACTGCTCTTGATGTTTGCTGTATCCATTTACTCTCCAATAATACAAAAATAATTTAGAACTATATTGCTATCGACCTGGCAATTTTTTCCAGGTTACCTTGTCACGCAAATAAACCGGCGCAATGTCGTCGACTGAAATCGTCTTTCCCGCTTTCAAAGCTTGCACTGCTATTGGCAGCATAAACTCTGCTGAAGGATATAGAACTTTAACTGCACTTGCGTTCTGACTTGCTTGCAGCACCTCTTCATAGGCTTCCCATCCAGTTCCGGCAATCCCACAAAGCGGATCGTCATGACTAAGTTCAGCGAACCTTGCAAGCGCGTCCTCAGGACTTAGAACGGCTTCACCTTGTTTTTCTTCCACAACTAACTCAACTGCCGATGTATCAACAGCAAAGTGACCAAAGTAAACTTCTTGCATCCTAGCATCAATCAATACTTTTGAGCTGGTATAACCATGTTGCATAAAGTTTTGCTGTGCCATAGCAGCAAGAGTCGACACCTCAATAACTGGTAAGTCAGCTCCTAACGCTAAGCCCTGCACTATGCCTGTCGCAATTCTTACGCCGGTAAAACTACCTGGACCTCTGCCATAAGCAATTGCATCTAACTCAGCAAATTTTATGCCATGTTTAGTCAATAATTCATCGATCATCGGCAAAATACGTTGACTATGTTGTTGAGGACAAACATCAAAAATGACATCAAAATTCTCTTGATTTGCGTTTTCTTGGTTGGCATTTTTGTCGTATAACAATGCAACCGAACATGCTTCAGTCGCTGTATCAATGGCTAGTATTTTCATTATTCTATCTTTTGTAAAAATGCGGCAACCGCATCTAAGCTTCTAGTTCGTTTCATATTCGGCAAACTTGCTATAAATGTTTGCCCATATTGTTTTGTTACTAATCTATTGTCGCAAATGACGAGAACACCTTTGTCGGTCTCGTCTCGTATTAATCGGCCAGCGCCCTGCTTTAAAGTGATGACTGCCTGAGGAATTTGAATTTGTGAAAAGGCATTTCCCCCTTGTTTTTTACAATCTTCTATTCTCGCTTGCAATAAGGGATCGTCGGGTGATGCAAATGGCAGTTTATCGATCATAACACAGAGTAGATCGTCTCCCTTAACATCAACTCCCTCCCAAAATGCGCCAGTGCCAAACAATACTGCATCTTGATTGCTGAGATACTCATCCAATAATGCTTGTTTCGTTGTACTGCCTTGTACCAAAATCGGGTTATCGATTTTTTCTTCTACCATGCTTGCAACTTCTCGCATCATAGCGTGGCTAGTAAAAAGTATGAATGCCCTACCTTTACTGGCATCTATGAGGCGAATCGCAATATCAACCAAATTGAACTTTATTGCTCTATCATTCGGTTCGGGCAGAAAACGTGGAATACACAGCATCGCTTGATTCTGATAATCGAATGGACTATCCAAAGATAGCGTTTTTGCATTATACAAGCCCATGTGATTGCGATAATGATCAAAATTATCATCTACCATTAAGGTCGCAGAGGTAAAAATCCAAGCCGCATTTTGAGCATCCATGATGCTTGAAAACTTATCCGCAATACTTAGAGGAGTTAAGTGTAGGATGATCTGCCTGGGCGTAGTTTCAAACCATAAGCTAACGCCGTTACGTTTTACATCTGTCACGTGTTCGAGTGACTGGCTGAACTCAAAAATACGCTCTATCATTAAGTCGAGATCTTTATCGCGCCCTTGATGGATATTAGCAGCTTCAAACAATTGGTCTAGGCTCTGTCTGATGGTTGCGACTTGATTTGATATATCGTTTTGTTCAAGTTTATCCGCCCAATTTCCTCTGCAAGGATTATGTGGAAACAGTAAGCGGAGGTCGGCCATATGCATTTGACACTTTTCGGCAATTTTAGCTAATTGCTCTGCATCCTTTAATACTGAACGGGTAATAGCAATGATGTCTTTACATAAGTCTTGTACCTGTCGACTTGATAAATTTTCACCAAAGTACTCACTCGCAATATCAGGTACTTGATGCGCCTCATCAAAAATAACGACATCAACGTCTGGTATTAATTCTCCAAAACCAGTGTCTTTCAAAGCCAAATCAGCAAAAAACAGATGATGGTTCACCACAATCACATCGGCTTCCATAGCCGTGCGCCTCGCTTTAACAAGATAACAGTCTTCGTAACTAGGACAATCCTTGCCCAAGCAATTATCGACGGTAGATGTCACAATGGGTAAGACCTTTGCATCCTCTTTTATCGCTTTTAACTCACCAATATCACCTGTTGAAGTTGTTCCAGCCCACTTTCGTACTAGACTAAATTCGTTTAATACTTCTTTTTCAAGCAGTACGTTGCCACCACCGTGCTGTGAAAGCCTATGTAAACAAAGATAATTAGCTCGGCCTTTCAGTAACGCCGTCTTTTTCGTTTTATCTATCGCTTTTTTAACTGTCGGCAAATCACGATGGAACAGTTGTTCTTGTAAGTTTTTAGTACCCGTTGAGACGATAAACTTCTTCTTTGATAAAAAGGCAGGTGCTAAATAAGCAAATGTTTTACCCGTTCCAGTGCCAGCTTCGACAACAAGCGAGCCTCGATCTTTAATAGTCTCAGCAACGGCTTCAGCCATAGTTGTTTGGGCTTCTCTTGGTGTGAAGCCAGATATTACATCGGCCAATGGTCCAGGATTGGAGAAAAACGACTCAATTTCAGACATTAATTTTTATTTTATCCGGTATAGAAGTGATTTGCGTTCAATGGGCGACATTATGCCAAATTAGCCAATAAAGTTTTTAATTATTTCTATCTAAATTATTACTGTAATAATTATCCGCAACAACACGAAGTCAGCACTGATGAAGTACCTAAATAATAAAGTAAATTGTGAGGTGTTTTTACTGCACAATAGTTTAGATTACGCACTATAAAATGAGGAATTTAGATTGCGAGCCTTAGAATGAACGTTTTGAGTTGCGAGCTAAATAATGACGGTTTTCGAGTGCCCTCTGTAAAAATAGTGTTTTAGATTACGTTAGATTGAGCATCAGTTATTCAAAGGTAAAAACAGTGAACGCTTATGCTTTGATTGTCGTGTATGCAATAAAAAACCTCGCAGTATTGAATACAACGAGGCTTTTCAAATTACACAGGTTCTTTCAAAAACCTTTTATGGCATGCTTTTATCTAAACAACACCTTCTCTTGTTTAAACCAGTAGATACAGAACGCTAATAGTCCACCGGCAATAACCGCAGTAGAACCGAATATTGCGAACAACTGCACATAGTCCATAGTCCCTTTTATCAGTTCTTTTATGGCTAAGGCGACGTTTGTTAATGGCACCCAAGCCCAAACCCCCTTCAACTCAACCCCAGGCAACATTGCGAAGATGACCGGAATGATAACCACGAAGACCAAAGGCGTCATATAACCTTGAGCTTCTTTAAAGGAACGGGCGTAAATGGATAAGGTCAGCAATACAGCAGCGAAAATAGCAACGACTGGAATCAGCATCAAAAATACGAGTAAGAAGTCGATGGCGTCAATAGAAGACATAAACTTAACTAGGACTTCACCTGCTTCGCCTCTACTCAACACCGCCGTCCAAAGCGCAATACTCAGCACGGTGACTAAAGCGGAAGTTACCCCCGCAAACGCGATTGTAAAGAATTTACCGAGTACAATCTTGGTTCTATCGATTGGTGTAATCAGTAAGGTCTCAAGAGTGCCACGCTCTTTTTCTCCTGCACCTAAATCACTCGCTGGCAACATAGCGCCTTGCAAACAAAGCATGAAAATTAAGTATGGAATAAATCCGCCAATTGATTCGCCCTGAGTTTCGCGCTCATCAGCCACGTTGATTTCCTCAACTTCGATGGGCGTTATCACGCTCACTTGCTGCGACTCACTTAATCCTAAACTCGAAAAAGCAGCTGTTTGATATAAGTCGGTTAACTCAGATACAATTTTATTCAGCTTGTTTTCAACAACTTTTAATCCCGCTTGATTACGGTAAAGTTTTAAGGTTATTTGTCCAGAATCTAAAACTGCAGCGCTGTAATTGTCTGGAACTTCAATAACAAAATCGATATTTCCTTCTTTTACATAAGCAATAATTTGCTCTTTTGTTTGCACTTCATTTGGCAAAGTTTGTAGAGAAAACTGTTCAACTTCTTTTAGTTTACCGACAAATTCATCACTATATTGCTGACCGACAATCGCATAAGTACGCGTTTTTTCAACCGCACCTTTAACCACGTTTGTACCTACGTAAAGTGTTCCTCCGATTAACAGAGGAAATAGCAATATAGGTAATGCGATCATAAAAAATAGGGTTTTTCTATCGCGTAATAATTCTTTTACTTCTTTTTGAAATACCAACCACATAGTAATGTTCCCTATTCTTCTGTCAGTTCGTGTTTAGGTTTACCAATGGAGCGCAAAAACGCTTCATGCAGGGAAACTTCGTCCAACGCTTTGAAAGCTTCGTAGGTATCGTTGAACATTGTTTGCCCTTGGTCAATAACTGTCACTCTATCGCAAAGTTCCGACACTTCATCTAGGTGATGAGTAGAAAAAATAACAGGTACGTTGTCGCTTTTAAGATCACGAATGAATTTAAGCACGGTTTGAGTAGCCATAATATCTAAGCCAGTCGTTGGCTCATCTAAAATAACAACTTTTGGAGAGTGAATGACAGAGCGTGCTATTGAGGCTTTCTGCTTCATTCCGGTTGAATAGGTTTCACTGCGACGATCGAGGAATGAATCCATATCGAGACGTGCGGATAATTCTGCTATACGTTTAGTGATTTCATTATTGCTCATTCCATTCAACTGACCGAAATATGCAATATTTTCTCGCCCACTTAAGCGACCATATAGCCCTGTACCGCCGGATAAAAAGCCAATTTGTTTTCTAGCTTCAACGGGATTTTTAAGTATATCTGCACCGCCAATATTGATTGTGCCACTATCTGGCTTCAACGCAGTTGATAACATTCTTAAGGTTGTTGTCTTACCGGCACCATTCGGTCCTAATAAGCCCAGCACTTCACCATCATTGCATGTAAAGCTAACTTCCCTAACAGAATGGAAAAAGCGCCCTTGCAAGCGAGGATCTTTTTTGTCTTGATCACTCAATTTCTTAGGGTTTTCGACTTTAAACTTCTTAGCTAGTTTATTTATTTCAATCACACTAACATCCCTATTTTTTTAGTTCTTGGTGTTTTTGTAATACTAATAGACTAAGACAAAACGCATCAAATTACTAAGGCATTCTGGCAACAAAGTATTTTTAAATGTTTCAAATTAATTCAATCGAGCTTTTTTGCTTGTTTTAGCACTAAATAAACTGAATACTTTAGTAATGTTTGAATAATTATAATAAACGCTAACCACATAGGAAGTCATATGAGCGAAAATCAACATGAAGTGACAAACCCATTGCAAGCCTGTAATGATGTTTTTATCCGGCCTTCAGAGGTTTTTAAAGCATTATCTCTTAAGGACAACTGGTCGTGGATACCTTTTATTCTTGTCGTTGTCGTTAGTTCACTACCCGCATATCTTTATTTTGGTGTGGTTGATTTTGAATGGTACATCAACTCACAATTAAGCCTAAGCATGCCAGATGCAAGCCCTGCAGAGCTCGAGAACATGCGAGCCATGTCGGGAAGCGCTGAAACGGCAAAATTATCAGCACTAATCGGATCTCCTATTTTTCTAGCCGTTATAGCTGCAGTAATGGGCTTGTACTACACTGTCATCACTCGAAATGATGAGAAAAGCATTCACAGCTTTTTTGATTGGTATGGCGCACAGTGGTGGTTCATGATGCCAACACTTATCGCTTCGGTTATTTCTATGGGTCTAATATTAATGGTTGAGCCTGGTGCTCAAGTGGGACAATCAATATTGTCTCCCACTTCACTAGCCTATATTTTTTCTGTTGACCCCAGCAGTAAGTGGACTGGCTTATTGAGCGGTTTAAGACTTGAGACGATCTGGACCATATACTTAGGCGCTGTTTGTCTTCAACAGTGGACTAATTTTTCCACTAAGAAATCATACATTGTTGCCGCAAGTCCAACGGTTGTAATTCTAGCGATCGTATTTCTTTGGGCTTTGTTTTAGGAAACTAACTGCACAAGTAATCATGAAAAAACGTCGGTAAATTACCGGCGTTTTGGCATGAAATACTGCGTGTTACTATAGAAGTCGCTGTCCTGTTGTTCATAATGCCAACGCGGAACACCCAGAACGGGTAAAGGGTAAAAAGGTTTCGTTTTATACATCGTTTTGTTTTGTCTTAAGTGCGCTACCAAGCTCGTATCCGCAAACTCTGACTCTAACATCCTCCCATTGCTTGGCAATTCGTCAATCTGAATTAGAAGGACTTTTCCAGTTAAACCTATGAATGGTTTTAAAAGCATTTCTAAGTTTGCATGCCCAAATATAACTGGATGGATGGAGTTGTGCCATTCAGCATGTAGGCCACAAAATAGCTCTGTCCACAATTGATTTTCTAGCAAGTCTTCGCAGTGAGAAAATAAATCAGCCCCGTGTATGTAGAGCACAATTCCACATTCATCAAAATGCGTAATATGATTCCTAACTTTTGTGCGTGGATTCAAGCCATGGGCATTTATTTCGCTGATATGCATCTGATTCAAATAAGCTTTTGTTTGCGGGAAACGTAACCAAATAATACCATTAAAGAAGTCGTGCCAACTCTCTGCTCGCGTGGGAATAATGTCGTCTTCGAATATGATTTGCTCATAGTAGCGAGTGTCACTATTAGGCAAAGAACTCTGGCAAATAAAGCTTTTTTTCGGTGTCAGAGAACTTAACTTCCCTTCCCTTTCTTGCTGAGTTGTTGCTTGTTCGACTGCATGATCGTCTAATGTTTTGTCTGCAATAATTTTTTGTGCGGTATCCTGCATTGTCACAAGCAACTGTGCATTTAACGATTTTTCATTCAAGTCGCTAAAGTTGAGATTAGGAAAAAGTACTTTTAGCGCGGATAAAGGCGGTCGTGAAAATGGAGAAGATTCTATGGCTTTCAATTCAATGTTCTTATGTCTGAGAGTTTTCGTGTGTTAAATTGACAGTCTAGGATGACGGCTTAAGTGCCGATATTATGCCACAAACTTAAATAATAATGTGCTTCTAATCTTGATTATCTGGCACCACAATATTATGTTTAGGGGCTTAACACAGCGCAAATAGATAAAAACTAATAATAACAAGGAACAAAAATGAAACTTCAGAAACGGGCAGTTACCTTGGCATTGTCTGCCAGTATTTTCGCCTTGGCCTCAGCGGGCTGTTCAGAAACGAAAAACGAAGCAGCAAAAGTTGAAAACAATTTTGAGGCAGTTTATCAATCAATTAGTACTGATGTGCTAAAGCAGCATACTAAAACCTTATCGTCAGATGAGTTTGAAGGTCGCCTACCAACTACTCCAGGCGAAAAGAAAACATTGGACTATCTTACTCAAGAGCTAACTAAAGTCGGCTTTAAACCTGGTAATGGTGACAGTTTCTTTCAAGAAGTTGACCTCATGCAAATTACGGCGTCACCTGACATGAGTTTGACGATGGGTGAAAATACCTTCACATACAAAGAGAATATGGTTGTTGGTTCAAAACGCGAAGTTTCAGAAGTTAACTTAGCTGACTCTGACATTCTCTTCCTTGGTTACGGTGTTAACGCACCAGAATATGACTGGAATGATTATGCAGACGTTGATGTTAAAGGCAAAACAGTTATCGTTCTAGTTAATGACCCAGGTTTTGCCAACCCTGAAAAAGAACTATTTCAAGGCTCTACTATGACCTATTATGGTCGTTGGAGTTACAAGTATGAAGAGGCTAGCCGCCAAGGCGCTGAAGCGGTCTTTATCGTGCATGAAACGGCTCCAGCATCATATGGTTGGTCGGTAGTTGCAAACAGCTGGAGCGGTCCTCAATACGGCTTGGTAACGTCAGATGGCGGTGCTAGCAGAGTTGCAGTTGAAGGTTGGTTGTCTTACGACGCCGCTGTAAAAGTGTTCGCCGATGCGGGTTTAAACTTCGAAGAACAAAAAGACTATGCCGCTCAAGGCGCCTATTCTGTACCTTTGAATATGAAGGCCGCAGTGACAGTTAAAAATGAGTTTGAAAAATCTAAAAGCTACAACGTACTAGCTACTTTGCCTGGTTCTGAGCGTCCCGATGAACATGTTATTTATACCGCTCACTGGGATCATTTAGGTAAAGATGAAAGTAAAGAAGGCGACCAGATATATAATGGTGCACATGATAACGCTACAGGTACGGCTGCCAGTTTAGCAATGGCAAAAGCTTTTTCTGAATTAAACACCAAACCAAAGCGTTCAATTACTATGTTAATTGTAACTGCGGAAGAACAAGGTCTACTTGGTTCAAAATACTATGCTGAAAACCCTATCATTCCATTGGATAAAACGGTGGCTAACATCAACATGGACGCGATGAACGTATTGGGTCGTACTAAAGATGTTTCCGTAATTGGAATGGGTAAGTCTGACTTAGAAACTCACCTTGAAAAAGCGGCATCGCGCCAAGGTAGAGCGCTGACTCAAGAAGCAACACCTCAAGCGGGTTTGTACTATCGCTCTGATCACTTTAGCTTTGCAAAATTGGGTGTTCCTGCCTTGTATGCAAAAGGTGGAAGTGAGCCAATTGATGAGGCAACAGCTGAATATCGTAAGCGCACTAACTTAGTTGTTCGCGGCTGTTACCATCAGGTTTGCGACCAATTCCGTGAAAGTTGGGATTTTGGTGGCATAAAAGAAGATACGCAAATGTTATTTGAAGTTGGTTATGACATTGCAAATTCTGACGAATGGCCTAAATGGGCGCCAACGAGTGAATTCCAGCGTTAATAACTCGCGTTGACTGTATTACATACGATTGAAATAGCCTCCTAGTGAGGCTATTTTTTTGCGCTTTGTTTGTTAAAACTAATCTATGAGGCGCTTGTCATTCGACAGGACGTCGAATGCCAAGCGCCTCATGGATGAGCTCGCAGCGACTTTTTATCATCGGGAGTCTACTTGTGCTTAATAGCTTACCTCCAATCTCGAAACGCGAAACTTGAAATACGACACTCGACGAATAGAACATTAAGGAGCATTGGCTTGAAGAATTGTGATGTCGTTGTTCTATATAAGAAGCAATTAATTACGCTCTTAGCCCAGAAAACACTTGCTTTTTTTACTCAAAATGGCACATTCAGGTAAGAGGTAAATTGAATAATAATAAACGCGAACTTAAGTTCCACATACCTACCTTAATTATCGACAGAAAACGATAACCCTATCTAATAACTAGCAAGAAAAGGCGAACCAACCTATGTGTGGTATTTTCGGTATCCTTGATATCAAAACTGATGTGTCAGAGTTGCGCACACAAGCACTCGAATTATCAAAATTATTACGTCATCGTGGCCCTGATTGGTCAGGCATTTGGCATAATGATAATACCATTTTATGCCATGAAAGACTGGCAATTGTCGATGTCGATACGGGCGCTCAGCCTTTAATTAGTGACAATGGAAATCAGGTATTGGCCGTTAATGGCGAAATATATAATCATAAAGATTTAGAATCAAAACTTGAACGCACTTATGAGTTTGCGACCAAATCAGATTGCGAAATCATACTTCCTCTTTACCAGCAAGAAGGTGTCAACTTCATAGACAAATTAGAGGGCATGTTCGCATTTGTTCTTTATGACCAAGAAAGTAATACTTACCTTATTGCTCGTGATCACATTGGTATTATTCCTCTGTATACCGGTTTTGATGAGTTTGGAAACTTTTATGTTGCTTCAGAAATGAAAGCATTGGTGCCTGTTTGTAAAACAGTTCAGGAGTTCCCACCTGGGCATTACTTAAGTAGTACAGACGGCAAATTGGTCAAGTATTACCAGCGCGACTGGATGTCCTACGACAACGTCAAAGATAATGAAACCAACCTAGACGACTTGAAGAAAGCTTTTGAAAAAGCGGTTAAGTCTCACTTAATGTCTGATGTGCCTTACGCTGTGTTGCTTTCTGGCGGACTAGATTCGTCCTTGGTTTCTGCCGTCGCCGCTCAATATGTTGCTAAACGCGTCGAGGATGGCGATCAGAGTGATGCTTGGTGGCCTCGACTCCACTCATTCGCAGTTGGCCTAGAAGGCGCTCCTGATTTAATCGCAGCTAAGAAAGTAGCGGATATGATTGGCACAGTTCATCACGAAATACACTTTACTATCCAAGAAGGTTTAGATGCTATTCGTGATGTGATTTATCACCTCGAAACGTTTGACACTACAACCATACGCGCGGCAACTCCTATGTATTTGATGACGAGAAAAATCAAAGCCATGGGAATTAAGATGGTGTTATCTGGCGAAGGTGCCGATGAAATATTTGGTGGCTATTTGTATTTCCACAAAGCACCAAACGCTAAAGAATTTCATGAAGAAACTGTTCGTAAATTAGATAGGCTTCACATGTTTGACTGCGCTCGCGCAAATAAATCAACCTCAGCTTGGGGCGTTGAAGCTCGAGTACCATTCCTTGATAAGAATTTCATGGATGTCGCAATGCGATTGAATCCTCAAGATAAGATGTGTCTTGATGGACGCATGGAAAAATGGATATTACGCAAGGCCTTCGATGACGAAACTTATCTTCCTGCGGAAGTTTTGTGGCGCCAGAAAGAACAGTTTGGTGACGGTGTCGGTTATTCATGGATTGATTCAATTCGTGAGTTTGTTGAGCAGGAAGTGTCTGATCAACAAATGGCAACGGCAGAGTTCCGTTTCCCGATAAACACACCTGACACGAAAGAAGGTTACTTCTACCGCACAATCTTTGAAGATTACTTCCCTCAAGAAAGTGCAGCTAAATGCGTACCCGGTGGAAAATCAATTGCATGTAGTACCGTTGAGGCACTCGAGTGGGATGAAAGCTTTAAAGCATCCGCAGACCCCTCTGGTAGATCAATGAAGTCTATCCACAGTGGTGAATTCAAAGCGTAGTATCAGCTCATGGTAGTTTCAATAAAAAAGCGACTATTTGTCGCTTTTTTTACTTGCTTCGTAATCGCCTTTTTTATACCAATACTTAGACTCAAGAATTGGAGTCTTCAAGGGAAGTAAAGGGTTGTCTAACTCATAGTAAGTTATGTTGTCTAAGGAAAGTTGTTCAAAGATATGATTATGATATTGGTAGAATAGCTCATCAAAACTCCCATCCTCGATGGCTCGTTCTAAACCTACTTCAATTAAGCGAGATAGCGTGATATTGCTTTTGTTTACGAAGAAGTACATCGCTGCTTTATATTGTAATGCAATTCCCTGCTTCAATTTAATATCGGGATCGGCTCCCTCTTGCGCTAATTCATGTAGCACTTCAATCACTGAACGTGGGTAAAAATCGGCCTGCTGACGTGATAATAACTTTAGGGCTTCGGAATGATTCTGAGCACCGAGTACATTAAAACCATTGGCTTGAAGTATTTTGGTATCTGGCCAATCAATACCTTGCACGGCAGAATATACAAGTAAGTCTGACAAGTCGCTCATTGTCTTACTAAAAAATGGTTTGTTTTTATGGCTTAGAAATACGCGCCATCCAATTAATCCTTTAGCTAAGGGGATTCGGATAGGTAACAAATCATCTTCGCGTTGACGGTCAGTCATACTCCAAACAACGTTAACTTCAATATTTTCTTTTAACTGGCGCAGTGCTTTCGATTGATATTTCAAACGAGTAGACGCAACCATTTTATAGCGCACACCTGTCTTCTCAAGAGCCAACTTCAATAAAGCCTCTTGGTATGCATGGCTTTGATCACCTTCATACAAAGGACCCGGATAAGTGACTACCCATGTCGCGGCACTCGCAAGCCCATTGAAAGCTAACAGACTTCCAGCCAGTATAAGTAAGGCAAAAGGCTTTACTAAAGAACTTATGTTTCTTTGCGAACAAGTTTTCTTAAATAACATCTATCACCACCACGACTATTTTGAGCGTTTCGTCTACGTCATTAGATAAAGTAAAAGTAATATCTAACTTTTTCATATTTTCAAGCAAACCCAAGCCTAGCAAATTAACTTTAGAAAACTTGACTGTAGATGACATAGTAACTGTTTTATTCAAAGTAAACTTAAGATTCTCACGAGATTCAAGGTGCAGTTTTTTACAATAATTACTTAACCAAAGTTGAAGTTCTTTGTCATTGTTAAAAACAAACTTATGCTGGTTATAAATAACAACACAAGGTAGATGGAAATATGTATTACTTGACTCGAATTTACCTGCGATAAGCGTATCGCACAATTCATTCAAAAACCGGTCTTCATCTGGGTGCATTTCCATAGATTCTCCGCTTTAGTGTCAAAATTACAATTGAAAAGGAAGATTTACTCTAAACCTATATATTTGTGCATCTGCAGTGAAAGTCGCCAATTGCGCTCAATGCAAGTTTTTACAGCTAAATCCGTGGCTCGCTTTTGCTGACTAATTGGTTGCAGGTAAATTAAAGGAAGATTTTTTTCATCCATCTTAGATAATAATGAATCTAACTCATCAACGTGTTTTTGCATAGCGACAGGGTGTTTAATTTCGTTTGCTCTGGCTAAGGCATCATCACGCATTTTGTAACCACCCTGCATATTGACTTTAGGTGAGACTGTCACCCAAGTTTTTTCATTTGTGTGGATTTCAAACGTACCACTGGTCTCAATCTGCGTTGAAAATCCTTTGCTGTGGGCTAAGTCCGTAAAACTATTTAAATCATACATGCACGGCTCGCCGCCTGTTAAAACGATATGCTTCGCCTTATAACCGTGCTTTTCAAAAAGTTCGAATAATGAAGCTTCAGTTGCCGTAAACCACTGTGAAGACTCAAAGTCTTGCTGCATTACGTCATTAGCATCCGTTTCATCATCTAAGCTAATTTCCCATGTATGTTTGGTATCACACCACGAGCAACCAACAGGACAACCTTGAAGCCTGACGAAAATAGAAGGCACACCAGTAAACGAACCTTCCCCTTGAAGTGATTCAAAAACTTCGTTTACTTTTAAGTTCTGCACTATAACAACCTAATTCTTATTCAAATACAGTTGGGATTTTAACAGGGATCGCTTAGAATCAGCACCGTTTTTTTAAAGGAGATTGGCAAATGTCAGCGAAAGTCGTCGTTATCTATTCAGGTGGTATGGATTCATTCACAGTACTCAACAAAGCTATGCAACAGGGATATGACGTTCATGCAGTCTCGTTTAACTATGGGCAACGTCACAGCAAAGAATTGCTTTTCGCTAAACGCGTTTGCGAGCAACACAATATCGAACACAAAATAGTCGACATCAGTTCTATAAATCAGCTTATCGGTGGTTCAGCACTGACAGATGATATTGAGGTACCTGAAGGCGGCTATGAAGAAGAAAGTATGAAAACGACTGTCGTGCCCAATAGGAATATGATCATGCTATCAATGGCTGTAGGTTATGCTGTATCCATTGAGGCTGAAGCAGTATATTTTGGCGCGCATTCAGGTGATCATGCCATTTATCCGGACTGCCGAACAGAATTTGTAGATGCAATGAATGCGGTTTGTAAAATAGCAAACTATCAGTCAGTTGAAATTAGAGCGCCCTATTTAGCGGCTAGTAAAATTGATATTTTAAGAGAGGGTTTAGCTATGGGCCTTGATTACGATGACACTTGGACATGCTACAAAGGACAAGAACAAGCCTGTGGTCGCTGTGGTGCATGCCAAGAAAGGCTTGAAGCATTTACGGAAAACAACGCAACAGACCCTATCAGATACCAAGACTAATGAAAAAACCTCTGCTAGTCACAATTACTAGCAGAGGTTTCGTTTATACTTTTCGTTTCTTTTTATTATGTGTTAAAGCTCTATTCGGCTTTGACTATTTTTGGCTCTCGGAGATGAAATATTCAAGCTCTTTGATACAGTGCCTTAACACTGGGTTAAGTCTCGTATTCTTGCCGTTCATGACAAATAGTTCATGGCTAAACTCGAACAATGAGCCTTTACAAATAGGCACGAGTCCGGTCGCTGCGCCCTGCTCTCTTGCGATGTAGTCGGGTAACAGGCCTACATACTCGCCCGTCATCACTGCAGCCATACAAACATCATATGAATCTGAGAAGGTTTGAATTGCTAATCTTCTTTCATTACTGATGTAATTGACCGACGACAAACCTGACATACCAATTGCTGGGAAGTCCTCAATTCTTACATTATCAGGAAGCGCATCTGCTTCACGATACTTAGCTAGCGGATGTGTAGGCGCGCAATACAGACGACCAGTACAATGTACGCCTGTTGAGTGGAATGTTACCGATTCAGGCTTAACCATGTCGTATGTAGATAAAACTAAATGACATTCGCCCGACAACGCGACATGTTCCACTTCATTATATAAACGGGTTTGAATATTGACGTGAATGTCGTCAAATTTCTTCATCGTGCTTTTTACAGCTTTACTCACTGCTAACTGCATGGAAGTTGCCAAACCAGCCATAAGCACTAGCGTGATATGCCCACTATAATCATCATGCAAACTTTTTAGATTGAAAACAAAGTTATCGAAAGCGTTAAATATACGTTTTGTTTCTTGGAAGACAACTTCGCCTTCCTTCGTCATCTGAAACCCACCTCGACCACGGTGACAGAGTACTAGGTCTAGTCTTTCTTCCAGCTTTTTGATAGCAGCACTGATATTAGGACGTTGCATTCTTAGAACAGGCTCGGCTGCCGTAAAACCATTGCAAGACGCAACAGCATAGAAAACACGTAATAATTTGATATCAGATTCTTGTAAACGATTTAACATATATTCACCGCATTAGGTATATTTGCTCATACTACTTATCGACATACTATTCAAAGTCTGAGAGTTTTACAATCAATTTGTTATCAATTTGTATAACTTCTCTTTTTTGAGAATACTAGTCCGTGTAAATATCGTATAAATATGAGCAAAATCAGCTTATGAGCGACATACTAAGAAGCTCATATTTATCCGTAAAACGCAGTTTTAAGATTCAAAACTGCTTAACATCCTTGGTTTCGCCGACGCACCTTCAATGCTGTTTGTGGCTAGGTGCCAATAACAAGACCTTGATTTGTGACGTTTTAAATAGATACTTTATGAATTATAGTTCGTAGTCTCTATTCGTATTACTTTGGAACCTTAAGTATAATACATCAAACACTTTAAGTTTCAAACGTCTTGCACCTTTAAGCCCTTACTTTGAGATACTTGAAAGCATTCTAAACAACAAAACCACGTCGCAAACTGCGTGAGCGAGAGGTTCGTCGTCATGACAGTTTCAAAATCTCAGCTCTTAATGTTTCTACTTCGTCTCGCAATGATGCCGCTTTTTCAAATTCAAGATCGCGAGCAGATTCAAACATCTGTTTTTCTAGTTCGCTTACTTTTACCATCAATTGCGCCGCATTCATTGTTTGATAGGTTTTCTCTTTTTCCGCAATTTTACGTAAACGCACTTTGCCGGATGCAGGATGATTCGTGTCGCCAAGATCCATAATATCGGTAATAGGCTTGTCAAGGGCCTGAGGAGTGATACCAAATTTCTCGTTGTGCGCTACTTGTTTTGCCCGCCTCCGGTCCGTTTCATCCATTGCTCGTTGCATTGAACCAGTGATCTTATCGGCGTATAAAATTGCCTTACCATTAATATGACGCGCAGCTCGTCCCATTGTCTGAATTAATGATTTTTCAGCGCGCAAGAACCCCTCTTTGTCCGCATCGAAAATAGCGACAAGTGACACTTCAGGCATATCCAAGCCTTCTCTAAGCAAATTGATCCCGACTAGTACATCAAACTTCCCAATACGTAAATCACGAATAATTTCAATTCGTTCAACTGTATCTATATCTGAGTGTAGATAACGGACTTTTACGCCATGCTCATTTAAGTACTCACTCAGGTCCTCTGCCATTCGTTTGGTCAAAGTAGTAATGAGTACCCTTTCGTTCAACGCGACTCTTTTCGCAATTTCAGATAAGACATCGTCAACTTGGGTTGCAACCGGCCTCACTTCAATAGGAGGATCGATCAGTCCCGTCGGTCTGACAACTTGTTCAATGATGTCGCCTTCACACTTCTCTAATTCGTAATTACCTGGTGTCGCCGATACGTAAATCGTTTGCGGGGAAATATGTTCAAATTCTTCAAACTTCAGTGGTCTATTATCCATTGCAGATGGTAAGCGGAATCCGAATTCAACTAATGTTTCCTTCCTTGAACGGTCACCTTTATACATTGCGCCAATTTGCGAGACAGTCACGTGGGATTCATCAATAAAGATTAATCCATCAGACGGAAAGTAATCTAATAAAGTGGGTGGTGGTTCGCCTGGCGCTCTTCCGGACAGATATCGACTGTAGTTCTCAATACCCGAGCAATAACCGAGCTCCAGCATCATTTCAATGTCGAATTGCGTTCGCTGACTTATTCGCTGCTCTTCAATAAGTTTATGGTTCGCTTTTAAATTCTCTCTTCTTTCTTTTAATTCTTCTTTTATACGATCTATTGCAGCGACGATTTTTTCACGTGGCGTTACGTAGTGAGTTTTAGGAAACACAGTAGTACGAGCCACTTTTTTCTCTACAGCGCCAGTGAGTGGATCGAATAAACTGATAGTTTCGATTTCTTCGTCAAATAACTCAACTCGAACAGCTTGCTTCTCAGAGTCAGCTGGAAAAATGTCAATTACGTCACCGCGCACACGAAAACTGCCTCGCTCAAAGGCGATATCATTTCTTTTGTACTGGAGTTCAGCGAGCCGTCTTAGAATGTCGCGCTGGTCCATGATGTCGCCTTGGCGCAAATGTAACAGCATTTTCATGTAGCTTTCAGGGTCACCTAAGCCGTATATAGCAGAAACAGATGCAATAATGATTACGTCGCGGCGCTCCATAAGCGCTTTAGTCGCTGACAATCGCATCTGCTCAATATGGTCATTAATCGATGCATCTTTCTCAATGAAGGTGTCGGTACTTGGAACATAAGCTTCTGGCTGATAATAATCATAATAAGATACAAAATATTCCACTGCATTATTAGGGAAAAACTCTTTCATTTCTCCATACAGCTGCGCCGCAAGCGTTTTATTGTGCGCCATAATTAAAGTAGGACGTTGCACCTGCGATATGACATTGGCCATTGTGAAGGTTTTACCCGAGCCAGTCACACCTAAGAGGACTTGCTTCGCCAGACCTGACTCTAAACCTTCAACAAGCGCGGCAATTGCTGTTGGCTGATCACCCGCAGGTTCGTAATTTGATTCTAAGGTAAAGCCTTTACTCATTCGTTAATACCAACTACTTGCTTACTATCTGCTAATGCCATTTCATTCCTTAAATTCCGAGTGAACCAAACGTAGGCCAAAATACTAGTGACGAGGTTTGCGATAACGCAACCCCAGAATAGACCTTCCAAACCATAAAAGTAACTGCCCAAAGAGGCTATAGGCACATAAAATACAAAAAGCCTAAGAATACTCAGTAGTAATGCGGACATAGGTTTATGCATCGCATTGAAAGATGAGTTTGTTAGGATGATGATTCCTTGAACGCCATAAGCTAAAGGAACAATGTAAAGAAATAATGTAATGTCTCGAACTACACTGGCTTCCTGTGCAAATAAACTCGCAATAAAGTTAGACGACAAGGCCAAAATAACAAAAACGACCAATTGCCAAACCAATACGAATTTCGCAACCAAATTAAACGCCGTCTTTATTCTAATGAGCTTATTCGCTCCATAGTTTTGACTGATGAAAGGAGGCAGTGACATGGACAAAGCAAGCACGACAATACTAGCGATTGATTCTAAGCGATTACCGACACCCCATGCCGCAACGGCCTCAGCACCGTATGTTGCAACAACAGCGGTCATAACACCCCCCGCAATTGGCGTTAACATATTCGCTCCGGCGGCAGGTAAACCTATTTTCAATACTCCGCGAGATGCGGCTATGAATTCAGGCATACTTAACAATCGAGGCTCTATCAATTGTCGTTTCACCGCTAACAAATACAAGATCCATACACAACCGATACCCCAAGCAATTGCTGTTGCTATGGCTGCGCCTTGAATCCCCAAAGCTGGAATAGGACCCCAGCCGAAAATAAGTATTGGGTCTAAGATAGCATTAATGCCACCACAAGCAGCCATAATAATACTTGGCGTACTTGTGTCTCCGAAAGCCCTTAATACTGAATTTCCTACCATAGGCACGGCTAGAAAAACGCCCCCTAAATACCAAGGGATCATATAAGCCGTAATATAAGGCATGAGCGTGTCATCAGCTCCCATCAAGGAAAAAATAAACTCAATCGTAATTATGCCCACGACGGCTAATAAGCCAACCAACAATGCTGAAAGCATCAAGGCGCCAGTGGCAATAGACTTGGCATGTTGCGAATCACCCGAACCAATGTACTTTGCAATAATGGCTGAAGTACCTATTCCTAATCCAATATTCAGGCTAATAAGCGTAAATGTTACGGGAAAGGTAAAACTAATTGCGGCTAATTGCTCTGTTCCGAGCATACTGACAAAAAACGTATCTACAATACTAAACGTCATTAGCATAACCATTCCCAAAATCATTGGAATAGTCATGCTTTTGAGGGTCTGTTTAATATCGCCGTTCAGCATGTCTCGATGCTTATTATTATTTTTGTTCACGAATAGCCGTCATTTAATTCTCAATTGGATCTGCATCATAAAAGATATTTGTATTGTTTACTTAATTTAAGCAACTTTAGTTTGTTTTAAACTACGACTCTTGCAGCACATCAATTAGTGCCATCAAAAAGTAGGTATTAGCTTAATGATAACAAAATTTGCCAAGCTGTTGATTATTGCCTAAAAAACGTCAAAAAACCGTCATATTTTCTAACTAAAGTATAAAAAAAGGAATTAATACACAGGCAATTAAAAATCAACAAGCTGTCAATAAAAAAATCACACGAATGGCATTAATTAATTAAACAATTGTTTTAATTGACTTTATTTATTTTTGCCATTTTAGAGTTATTTCTGTTGACAAAAATTGAACAATCTAATCTTTAAAACTTACAATTTAATTCACATAGTTATCCACAGATCTAGTGGATAACTAGGCGCGCCCTAATAATGACGCTCGTTATGGGCTTTTTAGTAAATTTAAATGTAAGTCACTACTAACCTTGTGAGTATTTCACTTAGGGTTAGCAAGTTAGAAATACTGGTTATAATAACAGTAGTCAAAGTAATTTTAATAACTTTTTGAACTATGAAAACAAACAAAAAACACAATAAGTAATAAAACCTAGCCTCAGTTAAATTCTGACCATAATGCCTGAAGTTTATTCCGATAATTATCATGACTTTAGTGTGTAAGCGTACTATTTTTAAGCGATCACATGGCGGCGAAATAAAACGCAATTACTGCCTACTTTATAAGCAAACAAAAATTAAACGTAAAAAACCATAGATCTTGGTTGACACAAGCGCGTTCGGTCATTAATATCCGCATCCGTTAAAAGCAGGTCCCCCTTAGCTCAGTTGGTTAGAGCGACGGACTGTTAATCCGCAGGTCCCCCGTTCGAGTCGGGGAGGGGGAGCCATCTCCTTCAGGTGTTATCTTTTATTTCCATTAATGCAAATCCAATCTCAAAAACAATTAAACTTTTAAACAGATATCCCCTATAAACCCTTGATTCAAGTTGTTTATTGCGCGGGAAAAAGCGATAATATTTGTCTAATTCATGAAAGTTTTCGTTTTACGACAAGAATCTCCAATTAGAAAGTAAAAACCAGAATAAAAACCACTGATTGGAAATCGAAAAACTTTATTTAAGTCAACTGCATAAGCCGACAGAACGATAGGTAAATGACCGAAATAATACTTTTACTCATTGGAACAGTACTAGTGAACAACTTCGTGCTTGTTCAATTCTTGGGACTCTGCCCTTTTATGGGTGTCTCAGGAAAACTAGAAACAGCAATTGGTATGTCAATGGCAACAACCTTTGTGTTAACCATTGCTTCAATGTCCAGTTATCTAGTCGAGGCTTATATTCTAACTCCATTGGGTATTGAATATTTACGTACATTGAGCTTCATTCTTGTGATCGCTGTGGTAGTTCAGTTTACCGAAATGGTGGTTCACAAAACTAGCCCAACTCTCTATCGCCTGCTTGGCATATTTCTCCCGCTAATTACGACAAACTGTGCGGTTTTAGGTGTTGCCCTTCTGAACATCACTGAGCAACACAATTTCATCGAATCAATCATTTATGGTTTTGGTGCCGCGCTTGGTTTCTCTTTAGCCTTAGTCTTGTTTTCCGCAATGCGAGAAAGATTAGCGGCAGCCGATGTTCCGGCGCCATTTAAAGGTGCCTCTATTGCTATGATTACTGCAGGCCTTATGTCCCTTGCCTTCATGGGCTTTACAGGGCTTGTAAAATGACGCTTACATTTTTTGCTTTAGCTGCAATAGTATTTTTAGCCCTTATATTCGGAGCCTTACTTGGTTTTGCTGCCATTCGCTTTAAAGTGGAAGGCGACCCGCTAGTTGAACAAATTGATGCCATATTACCTCAAACCCAATGTGGTCAGTGTGGTTATCCTGGCTGTAAGCCGTATGCTGAAGCGATCGCTAATGGTGATGACATCAACAAATGCCCTCCAGGTGGAGAGGCTACGATAAAAGAACTTGCCGATCTCATGGGGGTTGAAGCAAAACCTCTAGACGCGGCACACGGTGTAGAAGACATTAAGAAAGTGGCTTACATTCGTGAAGACGAATGTATCGGTTGCACGAAATGCATTCAAGCATGTCCTGTCGACGCTATCTTAGGCGCGGCAAAACAGATGCACACTATCATTATCGACGAATGCACTGGCTGCGACCTATGCGTAGACCCCTGCCCTGTAGATTGTATCGATATGGTCCCCGTTGAAGTGGATTCGAGCCATTGGGAATGGAAATTCAATAAAGTGCCGGTAGGTAACATACCTATCAAGCAAGTGTCCTAGGGGTATGACAATGTTTGCCGATTATGACCAAATACTAGAGCGATTAAGCCTCAATCAATTGTGGAATTTCCCTGGTGGGATTCACCCTCCACAACAGAAGACTTTGTCTAACCAAACCAACATTGAGTTTTCCCCTCTTGACAAAACATACTACGTGCCAGTTAAACAACACATTGGCGTAAATGGTAAAATCTTGGTTTCTGAGGGAGACAAAGTATTAAAGGGTCAAGCCTTAACACGCAGTGAACTTGCTTTTTCCGTGCCCGTTCATGCGCCGACTTCTGGCATAGTGAGCAAAATCACTGAACATGTTTCGGCTCATCCTTCAGGCATACCAGAATTAACAATTATCATCGAGTCTGATGGACTTGATACTTGGACCGAATTACACCCATTCCCCGATTACACCAAAGTAAAAGCATCCGATCTAGTTGAACGGATATGTGATGCAGGTATCAGCGGCATGGGTGGTGCCGGTTTTCCAACTCATATAAAAACCAATAGCAGCAAACCCATCGAGTTCCTCATTATCAATGGCATTGAGTGTGAGCCTTACATTTCCTCTGATGATCGAATCATGCGTGAGCATGCGTGGCAAATCCGACAAGGTATCGATATTCTGGTGCATATCCTTGGCCCCAAACAAGTCATTGTCGCTGTAGAAAACAACAAGCCAGAAGCATTAGAAACAATGTCGATTGCGTGTCAGCAGAAGTCGAATTATCAAGTTGTTAGCGTCCCTACAAAGTATCCTGCAGGCGGTGAAAAACAACTCGTTCAAGTGCTTACATCGAGAGAAGTCCCATCCAACGGATTACCCATTGATGTGGGTTGTATCATGTATAACGTGGGTACTTGTTATGCCATTGCGGATGCCATTGTTGAAGGCAAACCATTGTTAGAACGTGTAGTTACTCTGACTGGTCAAGGGCTGAAATCACCTAAAAATGTGTGGGCTCGGCTTGGTACTCCCATTGAGTCACTTTTGAAATTAGGCAATTACGACAGTTCAAGCCAAAAGACGCCAAGATTCATTATGGGCGGTCCTATGATGGGCTTTACCGTTACTTCAATATTAACTCCAATAGTTAAAATTTCTAATTGCCTGCTTGTTCCAGCAGAAGATGAGCTACCTCATCCAGAAGATGAGCGAGCATGCATAAGATGTTCCGCATGCTCTGATGCGTGTCCGGCCTCTTTGTTACCTCAGCAACTGTTTTGGCATAGTAAAGCGAAGGAACTTGAAAAAGCCGAAGAATACAACCTGTTCGATTGTATTGAATGTGGGGCCTGTGCATACGTTTGCCCAAGCGAGATCCCACTAGTGCATTATTATCGACAAGCCAAAGCAGATATTCGCAATCAAAAAGAAGAAAAAGAAAAGTCAGATAAAGCGAAGATACGTTTTGAAGCGCGAACTGCCCGTTTACAAAGAGAAAAAGAAGAGCGTGAAGAAAAACACAGATTGGCAGCAGAAGCACGCAAAGCATCATTAAGCAAAGATGGCGGTGCCGCAAAAGACAAAATTGCAGCTGCTCTTGCTCGTGCTAAAGCGAAGAAAGCGGCAATGGCAGATAAAAGCGCTTCTTCGACAGGATCAACTCAAACGCAGAAAGACCAAGAGAAACCTGTTTCAAAAGATGAAATTTCAGCAGTGACTGCAAACACTGAGGCTCAACTAGTGGATAAACAGGCTCTTGACGAAGCAAGCAGTGAAGCAGCTATTGAAGCAAGTACGGATAACGCAGAAGCACTCAAAAAGAAACGAGTCGCTGCAGCTTTAGCCAAAGCAAAGGCAAAGAAACAAGCTGCGGAAAACAAAAAAGAAGAAACGAACAGTGCATCTACAGAAAAAGCAGTCACCGCAAAGAAGGAACGCGTAAGCGCTGCAGTGGCCAAAGCGAAAGCCAAGAAACTAGCTGCTGAGAAAGCAAAAAAAGAGAATAACGAATCATGACTATGCTGAGTTTATCTAGCTCGCCTCACAATCACAATCGACGCGATACTGGTCAAGTAATGCGCCTCGTTTGCTATGCGGCCATACCCGGTATCTTATGTAATATCTGGTTTTTTGGTTTCGGCATTCTGATTCAGATTGTGCTGGCTATCATCACCGCGTTAGTTACTGAAGGCGTCATTTCAGAGTTAAGAAAGAAAAAAACCGAACGTATTTTAAAAGACTATAGCGCTGTTCTAGCCGCTTTGCTTTTGGCTATTTCTATTCCTCCACTTGCACCATGGTGGGTAATTGTCATAGGAACATTTTTCGCGATTGCGGTTGTAAAGCAACTATACGGTGGCTTGGGTTATAACATGTTCAATCCAGCAATGGCGGCTTACGTGATGTTATTAATTTCATTCCCTGTACAAATGACTTCTTGGTTGCCACCGCAGTCAATTGCTGAGCAATCCTATTCATTGTGGGATGCTGTGAATACAGTAATGACAGGGTTTACAAACACTGGGTTCAGCGTTGAGCAACTCAAAGTTGGCATAGATGGTACTACAATGGCCACGCCATTGGATGTGGTTAAAACGTCTCTGCTTCAAGGCTACACAGTCACCGAGGCACAATCACATATCATTTTTGATGGTCAGTATGGCAAAGGCTGGTTTTGGGTCGCCATGGCTTATTTGGTAGGTGGTATATTCCTCGTAAAATCTAAAGTAATCAGTTGGCATATACCAGGTAGCATGTTGGCCTCTGCAGCGTTATTAAGCTTAGTTTTATTTTTAGTCGATAGCGATCAGTATGCCTCCCCACTATTTCACTTTTTCAGTGGTAGTTTGATTATTGGTGCCTTCTTTATTGCTACCGACCCGGTTTCGGCATCCACAACAATCAAAGGCAGATTAATATTTGGTGCCGCGATTGGCTTATGGGTCATCATCATACGAAACTGGGGGGGCTACCCTGATGCTGTGGCTTTCGCAGTGTTGATAATGAACATGGCAGTGCCCTTAATTGATTACTACACTCAGCCTCGAACCTATGGTCATAAAAGTAAAGCATCGAAAAAAGAAGCGAGTAAAAATACATGATCGTAAACTACATGGGGAAAAATGGCGCGATTTTAGCCGCATTTGCTTTAGTCACGACGGGGCTGATTGCATTAACCTATGAAGGGACAAAAGAACGCATTCAGTATGCTCAAGAGAAGCAACTGCTGTCCGTTTTGAATAAATTAGTGCCCGAAGACAAGCACGATAACGAATTACATTTAGATTGCCTTGTCGTCAATTCACCAGAATTCCTTGGTTCGAATGCTGACAAACGCGTATTTCGAGCAAGAATGAATGAAGAAAACGTCGCAGCCGTTATCGAAACTAGTGCACCTAATGGATATAGCGGTGAAATTAAAATGGTTGTCGCCGTCGATTACTCTGGAAAATCTCTAGGTGCAAGAGTGATCGAGCATAAAGAAACGCCTGGCTTAGGCGATAAAATTGATACCCGTATCAGTGACTGGATCTTATCATTTAACAACGTCGCACTTACCAGTGAAAATGACAACCGTTGGAAGGTGAAGAAGGATGGCGGTCAATTCGATCAGTTTACCGGTGCAACAATTACGCCACGAGCTGTTGTGCAAGCTGTGAAGAACACTCTTATTTATTACAAAGAAAACCGCGACATGATTTTCTCTAGCGCGAGCAATTGTCCAAGTTCGCTCGAAAGCACGTCCTCTGAAACGGAGGTTCCAAGCGATGAATGAATATCAAAATTTAAGCTTGCAAGGAATTTGGAAAAACAACCCTGCCTTAGTGCAATTACTTGGTTTGTGCCCACTTCTTGCCGTTACCGCCACCGTTATAAATGGCTTAGGCCTAGGTATTGCTACAACCCTAGTATTATTAGGTTCGAACATTACGGTGTCGTTAGTTAGATCATACGTTCCCAACGAAATTCGAATTCCTATTTTCGTGATGATCATTGCTGCATTTGTAACTATTGTGCAATTGCTCATGAATGCATTCACATTTGAGCTATACCAAGCGCTAGGAATTTTTATCCCATTGATCGTAACCAATTGCGCCATTATTGGCCGAGCTGAGGCTTATGCGTCGAAAAACCCCGTTCAGTTAGCGGCATTTGACGGATTAATGATGGGTTTAGGCTTCACTTTGATTTTAGTTGTTTTAGGCGCTATGCGCGAGTTGTTGGGCTATGGCACATTGTTGTCAGGTGCGGACTTACTTTTAGGTGCTTGGGCCAAAGATCTAACCATTATTGTGTTTACTGCAGATAATCCATTTTTATTGGCTATCCTGCCTCCCGGCGCATTTTTAGGAATGGGCTTACTAATTGCCATTAAGAACATGATAGACAAGCTAATTGAACAACGCACAGCCAGCGCTCAACACGAAAAAGTAGTACAAAGAGCAAGAGTAACGGGAACCGACATATGAACAAAGAGAAACGTTATGAGATGCTATCTCGATTGCGCGCCAATAACCCTCACCCCACTACTGAACTAAACTATTCAAATCCGTTTGAATTGCTAATAGCAGTGATTCTTTCAGCTCAAGCTACTGACGTTGGTGTAAATAAAGCAACAGATAAACTTTATCCAGTCGCTAATACGCCAGAAGCGATATACGCGCTTGGCGTTGAAGGCCTTAGCCAATACATTAAAACCATTGGCTTGTATAACTCAAAGGCAAAGAATGTCATTGAAACCTGTCGAATTTTGATCGAAAAGCATAATTCCGCAATACCAGAAAATAGAGAGGCACTTGAGGCCTTGCCTGGTGTTGGAAGAAAGACAGCAAATGTTGTGCTCAACACGGCGTTTGGCTGGCCGACCATTGCTGTCGACACGCATATTTTTCGAGTCAGTAATCGAACAAAATTTGCTATGGGTAAAAATGTGGACAAAGTCGAGGAAAAACTACTAAAAGTGGTACCAAAAGAGTTTAAAGTGGATGTGCACCACTGGCTGATCCTGCATGGACGCTACACCTGTATAGCACGCAAGCCGCGCTGTGGGTCATGTATAATTGAGGATTTGTGTGAGTTTAAAGATAAGACAGAATAGCTCTAGAACTGTCTCAAGCGATAAGCAGAATGTCACAAGCTCAGCTTTGGTAGTCGGCTCCACCGACAACGCTGTCATTCGTCATCCGACATTGATATTACCGAATGCGCGAAATACAACTAGTATTGTCTCACACTAAAAATCCTTTTGGGCGGGCCATTTTCATCCGTACATCAACGGACTTTTTGCTTAATTCAACTAGCGTTAAATAAATGTCGGCAAGACTTTTTCAGTGATAAGTTGTATATATGACTGCATTGCGTGGCCAGTGACAACTACCACTACATCGAGTTCATCAATAACAAGAATAGTGACACCTCCCGCACCTTGCGCTGAGTGCGATGAATACACTTTCTCACCAACCTTCACATCTGTTTGCCACCAAAAATATCCATAAGCAGTAGTTAATACTTTATCGCCGGACGAAAATACCTGCTCTTCCGTTAGTGTGGGGGTATGTTTTTCTGTCATCTTTTCAATATACGCTTTGGGAATTAAATGCTCATTTCCCCACTTACCGTTATTAATAATCAATGTACCAATTTTTAACATATTGCGAGAGGTGACACTTGAACCACTTTCGGGTGTTAGTATACCGACTTCCCTTGTACGCCAGTCGTAATTGGCAATATTCATTTTATGGAATAGTTCATTTTTCGCAAAATCCTCTACTGAGCCTGGTACAGCGGTGCTAAGCACATTCATTATGATAATTGGATTAAAACTTTGATAACTAAATGTCTTCGCTGACTTAACTATTGGCGCGGTATCTTCAAAATAGGCTTGGACTTGAGCTATTCCGTAATACTTTTGTGGATTGCCTCGATAATCGTCCACTTTTTCTTTACTAATTTCCAATCCCGATGACATTGTTAAAGCATCATGCAGCGTAATAGTCTCTACGCCCCTTGCAAATTTGGAATGATCTAAGCCTTTTAAAAGCGTCACTACGGGCTTGTCTAAGTCCTCTAGGGATAGGTAGCCCAATTTAATAGCACGACCAACTAACAAAGCTGTATAGGCCTTAGTAGCTGATGATTGAGGATGAGATAAATTTATTCGGCCTCTTGCGTAGTATGACTCAAATACCATTTTTCCGTTGTGTGCAATGAGTAAACTATCCACTTCTGCATGCTCTTTATTTGCTATTTGCCTTGCTAGCTCCAAAATCACTGTTTTGTTACGACCTTCGTCATCGAGTTTCCCAACAGAAATTCCGTCATCAAGAAAAGCCGGGGCCGTGTTCACATATGCGTTTTTAAGTTTGGCTAGATCCCAGAACTCCTGTTTGGTTTCAGGTATATTCCAGTGCCTAAGGTTTACTTCCTCTTCTGCTGCCATTGGAGGCAAAAGGTTCTCGCTTATAACGTTTTCTAGTTCAGCTCCGGCTATTGCAGCTTCTGAGTTACCAGAGGCTATCGCAATCATTAATGTGATCAAGACGACAATAATCGCCGAAGAAGAAGCCTTCTTATTACTTTGTTGTTTGCTGATTGTTTTTTTGTTGTTTGTTTTCTTGTTGTTTGTTTTTTTGTTGTTCATAGTCTAAATTCCTTAGTAAGTTTTGGCTGCATTTGCCCGAAGCGACTTGCTCAAAAAGTCGCTCAAAGCGCCCTTAAAAGGGGTGTGAATAAAAAGGGTTAGAAACGAATAGGCTGTCTGTGGTTAGTTAGCTCATTTCTGCCAATCGTTGCTCAATGTTCTTTAGCAATGGGGCAAACTTATTTTTGGCCGCGCGTTTATTTAGAAAGTACACCCCAACCATTAGCAAACCAACACTAGCGTAATACCAATACATGCCCGACGATATTTGAGGAATACCTTGTTCGTTCACCTTTGCCCCTAACGTGATGAGGAAAATGGCAACCGTCAGCGGCGCTATGTACCACCATACAACCGACTCCAACATCTGTTTTTGTTGCTGAATTTTTTGTTTTTCTTGGACTAAAAAGTCCTTAACGCTAGCGCTTTTTTTGGCGTCTACTTTTTTCGCAGATATCAGTCGATATGGGATATAAACACAGGCGGCAATCGCAATGACGTAACCGATGCTTTGCATCGTGCTTGCAGAATTTAACCAGCCCCATATCCAAACCGGGATAAGAAATACTGCGATTCCAATTTCGAGAAAATCGCGACGTTTAATCTCTTTATCAATCTTAGTGGTTTGTTGCTCAATCATGTCTATCACCTCAGTTAAATTATCAGGAGTTGATTCGGTTTCAATGGCTTGTTGCCAGTCTTGCTTTAAATCATCTAGCTTCACATCAATCTCCTATGTAGTTGGTTTCAAATTCATTTTTAATGCGCTTAATACGCGACCTAACGGCATTGGAACTAATACCAAGCACTTTGGCGCTGTCATCCGAAGATAGCCCATCTAAGTACATCATCAACAAGCTCGCATCTGTGTCACTTAGCCTATCCATAAAGTGGTCAAGAATGTCTGCTTGGCAGCTTTCCTGCGTAGGCTGAAGCACTTGCATTGGTTGGTGTAATGGAGACTGTTTAATCTCTTTTTGCTTCACTGCTGCCCTTACAAATGTGCAAGCCGTATTCAGTGCTACTTTATAAACCCAAGTTTCTTGTTTCGACTCGCCACTAAACGACTCGAAACTTCTCCAAAGCTGCAGTAATATTTCCTGATACATGTCGTCAAATTCGCCGTCATGACTATATCGGGACGCGATGTAACGTATGCGCCCTTGGTTGTTCATAATCATTTGTTTGAATTCTTTACGCATCTGTATTTGCAAATTGCCAATTGGTTAGATATTTAATTAGTCGGTGATAGAACACGATTGTGTCAAACTGAATAAATTTTTTTATAATTTACTTTTTGCGTCTCCATGGCTCAATAGGTTGTTTAAAGTATCTCCACCAAACGTACTTCCATGGAGTACAAATAATGATTAAACCAACCCCAATAAGCGATCCTTTTACACTTACAATCCCCGGAATTTGCTCTCCTGCCATCCATAGTGGCAATGCGACAGCAGTCAGCCAAACTACTTTCCAAACGATTTCAAATAGCATAATCGGTAGAAATGCTAACGGACGAAACATGCCGCCTATAGCCAATAAAGCAAGTGTGAATAAAAGCGAATGCCCCACACCTCGCCATGCTGTCCACTCAAAAGGACCCTGTAAAATAGACATCAACTGCCATTTACCAATGACAAAAACTAGTCCCGCAAAAAATATTCGAAGTCCCCAAGTTTGCCAAAGTGGTACTAATGGCGCGTCATTTTGCGTTAAATTATCTTCGTTATTCATACTTTCATTTGTAATGACACCGTAATTATTTGTGTTCGACTTTCTGTTCATAGCCATAACCTCATTTTTAAAATTTCACTTCAATACTCCCATGCTGTGCGGCTTTAGGAGAATCGAATTTGAAAATCGATACACGAAAATGAAAATAAAAGTGAATACCATCGAAAAAGAACACGGTTAATGTAAAATAGCGGTAATCACAAGGGGTGTATAAATTGGAACTGCTAGAAGTCGCTCAGTTATTCATCGTATTGCTAAGCTTTGCATTAGGCATCTTTCATTTTCGCCTTAAAGAAAGACACCTTTTGCACTTTATATTTGCGATTTTTTGTGCCTCTAGCTCCATGTATATTGCACATAAATTAGCCAGTAACTATTGGGATCCTTATCACCATTTAATTGGACTATTGGGGGTTGGCATCTCTAGTGGATATTGGTTATTTGCGCGTGCATTTTTTCGAAAAAACAACCCTATTAATCAGCATCACCTTCTCTTTGTAGCCTTACTTTCTGCATGCCTGATATTACGCCACCTATTACTCTTTTCTCAAAAAATATGGTTAGTCGATTCAATTTGGCTGCCTATGCTTTCAAACGTTTTAACGGAAATAATCGCAATATTGTATCCTGGCATGCTTATTCTTATTTTCTGGGAAGGTTATAGGGTTTTACATAGCGCAACTGCCATACAGCGGAAAATGGCTGCTATTTACCTATCGTCATTCATTTTTTGCGTTATCAGTGTCATGTTAATTGGAGCCTCACTTCCTAGTAGTCTAGCAGCTGGCGCTGGGCGAGAATGGCTTTCGGCTTTCGCATTTTTAGTCATACTAATCAGTACACATGGATTAATTATTTTTCGCCAACATCAGTTTGAGCAAAAAGAAAAAAGCACGAATTCAAACGTTCAGGAAGAGAACATACTCGCTAAAAAAATCCATGTAATGTTGGTTGAAGAAAAACGCTTTTTGGAATCCAATTTGCGCGTCGCCGATATTGCTCGAGAGTTAGACGTTCCCGAGTATCGTATCCGCGCCATTATGCTCAATCATTTTAACGCTAAAAACTTTAATCACTACGTTAATCATATGCGAGTCGAATACGCTAAAGCGATATTAAGTGCGCCTGATAAACGTGACTGGCCCATACTTGTTGTTGGTATTGAAAGCGGATTTGCTTCCGTAGCCCCTTTTACCAGAGCCTTTAAGGAATTTTCTGGTTGTACTCCAGGGCAATATCGAAAACAACAGTTGGAAATACAATAGTTCGTTCAATCAAAAACGGCCCTCCCCTCAATCAAGAACAACCCAATCTAAAAACTAGTTAATTTATTTCAGAATTTGAGACATCGGTTTTACAGAACGATCTGTCATCCCCATGATTAAAAGCCACAAACAAGTGCCAAGTTCGCCTAACGAAGCGGGCAAAGAAACAAATGCTGGGAGTTCAACCTCAGGGAATAGAAAATGCTGGAAAAATAGAATCAAATAACCGAAGCATCCTAACATAAGCAAAACACCCAAAAATTTTGGGATGTACGCAGATTTAAAAATTAAATATCCTAAGGGAAATAACCATAAGCCCCAGAAAATTTGAACAACAGATATGCCATTGTTATAGGACCTAAGTAAAAGCATGACATTCGTTTGAATTTGTTCGGTGCTTAACGAATTCAAAAAGTTAGCGTCACTTAGTAAAGTTAAAACATTTACTTTATCCACCATGTTAAATAGTGAAATAGGAACGCTTATTACGGAAAAGGCAACCATTAATAAGGCAAGACACCGATTTACATCCTTAAAAATATCGAAAAAAATAAGCGGTAATAATAGATAAATAACATAACTTAGAATTCCGGCAACAATACCTGATCGATAAAGAAACTCCGATGATGAGATATTGCTCAGCGTTAACGCTGCATCACTCCAAACTATTAATTCAGTTGGTACATACTTTAAGTTGAATATACCTGTTATTACGAGTAGCAAATATAAAATGCCTGCCAATCGGCCTTTAGTATTTAAATTCATATGTGGTCCCTAATTATTACAATACACCGTGAGCGCCGTATATTGGCAGATAAGAGAGGGATTTATGCGCCGAATTCGAAATTCGACGTACATAATATTCAGTAAAATTAAAATATACTACTGTTGGGGGGCGTTTGACGCAGAGTGTCTCTGCATTCCTTGTTTTGAGTTTTTTCTATTGATGCTTTTGCTGACTATATCCATCAACAGAGTTTTAAGTTTTTTGGGCTAATGAAGAAAACTCCTTTACACCTTTCCTCCAATAGACAAACGCGACAACTGTAGCTACCAACGCTAATACAGCTCCAAATTCATCAATGTAATAACTTGAGTTTTCGTTTGTAATGGTAATAGGCGTAAATACCTTTTGAATAAATATATTGGACGCGCCATGATACATAACGGCGGTCCAGACACTGTCTGTTTTTAACCGGATATAAGCCATGATAGTGCCGCTAGAAACAATGAATAAGGTAAAGAAAAACAGTTGATAGTAAATTGATGTATCGGTATTCCCATACAAACCTAAAAAGATCAACGGCCAATGAAACGCAGACCAGAGTATGCCACTCACTAACACGACCCCAGTAAATGATGTGATTTTAGAAAGCTCAGGCACTAATAGTCCTCTCCATCCAATTTCTTCTCCTAAAATAGACGGAATTGACATTATGAAGCTGATACATGCGACTAAAAAGAAATGAAAAAGAAATATACTTAAATCATTCCATTCACTTAAGTTATAGCTTTGCTTTTTGTCCGCTAAGAATTCACTGTTGTATAAGTCACCGCCCCCAAAAGACCAAATAAGTAAATAAGCCACTGACGCAATAGCAAAGGGTATCAGATAGCTTTTCCATTGCACTTTCCAACTCCCCCATTTCCAACCTAGCTCAGATAAGCTCTTCTTTCTAAGTAAACATGTTAAAATCGTAGCTGCTCCTACTGACAACATTAGGGGCGTTGCTTGCCCCATTCTAAATATCAGCCAAAATCCTAGGAAGTAAAAAGCAATAACGAAGGCCAAAAATGTTGCGAGCGTGATATAAGTGTCTTTAGTAGGGTTCATATTAGGCTTCCTCATCTTTTTTTAAAGCAACTCGTTGTTTATAGGATTGCAAGTGTTCAGGAAAACCCATTTCTTTTTCGCTATATAACTCTTCCGACTGGCTTTGTATAAGAAAATGTAAATCAAAAACAGACTTTGCCATAAAAGCATAATTCGATCTTATTTGATTACTAAAATGTGATTCTTTAGTCATGAATTTTACTCCCTTACTCTAAACATAAAATATGCGCTATCACATGCGAAAGCTGTTGCCAAAAATAGATAGGTATTACATATCATGCAAGGAACTATTTGTAACATTATTTAAATTCATAAAGTTCCATGCCGCCTCAAATATGCCAACATGAGAAACACTTCAATATCTAGTTTTATTATCTTTTGTCTGGCCAACCATAGCTGTTGACACGCATATCTTTCGTGTCGGTAACTGTACTAAGCTCGCGATGGGTAAAAATGTCGACAAAGTCGATGAAAAACTACTAAAAGTGGTACCAAAAGAGTTTAAAGTGGATGTTCATCAATGGTTAATTTTGCATGGAAGATATACATGTATTACTCGAAAACCACGATGTGGTAACTGCATTATCCAAGATTTATGTGAGTTTAAAAACAAAACTGAATAAACCTCCTGCAACAAAAAGTGATAACATTTAAAATTCGATTAATTCTTTGAATGAACCACTAAAGGAAAAAAATGAGACTATTACATACTATGTTGCGCGTTGGTGATCTACAAAAATCCATCCAATTCTATACAGAAACACTCGGTATGAAGCTTCTTCGTCAAAGTGACAATAAAGAATACGAATATACTCTGGCATTCCTTGGCTACGGCGATGAAGACAATAACACTGTCATTGAACTCACCTATAACTGGGGTAAGACGGATTATGAGCACGGAGATGCCTTTGGACATTTAGCCATCGGCGTTGATGATATATATGCTGTTTGTGACGAAATCAGCGCTAAAGGTGGTGACGTTTACCGTGCACCAGGGCCAGTGAAAGGCGGTGAAACTATCATTGCCTTTGTTAGGGACCCGAATGGCTACGCTATCGAACTCATCCAAGAGAAGTAAAGCTTATAACTTGGCGAGTTGAATTATCACACGACGGTTTTTCGCTCTCGACAGTTCGTTATCATTTGGTGAGATGTGCCGCTTCTCACCATGCCCTGTCACTTCAATTCGTGTTGTATCAACACCTTGAGAAGCGAAGTAATCACGAATTTCGTTGGCTCTGCGGATCGATAATTGCTCATTGTTCCAAGAGCCGCCATAGCTATCTGAGTAACCATCTAGCAATACTAACTCCAGTTCAATATCTTCTTTTAAATAGTCACCAATCATATCTAAACGTCGTTTTGAATAGTTGGTGAGCTCCACACTGCTCTTTTTATACGTTAATACTGTGTATGCAATATCTTCAAAACTATAGGGTAATAAATTGGCAACGCATTCAGAAAATGCAAAATATGAATTGTCGAAATTGCTAGCATTAAGAGCAACAGCGACCGAATCGTATCGATTACTCCAATCTTGATAATGAATGGTGGGCCAATACCCTTTCTCTAGTTCTGTCAGCATTTCCCAAGCGGATTCTGACGGAAGATCACCATCATATTGCTTGCGTAAACTCATTGTTCCTATCGTTTTTTGAAGAGCACCAGGCATCCACCTCGGCGGCACAGAATAAACCGTCGCACTATCGTATTTATTTGGGAGACGGAGCATATCGAGGACGAATTCTAAATTAAGTTGTTTTGAGGCTTCTGTCACGAAAGAAGCCACTCCATAACCTGGTATGGGATGCTTTAGTTCACACATTAAGCGGGTTTGCTCACCAAGCATCCATTCGGAGTTTTCTACGGACGCGTTGTACTCACGCAAATTTGCTGACGCAAGCATGGGAAGTAAACAAATAAAGCTTAATAAGTATTTTTTCATTGTAGATTCAATCTCCGAGAACTTAGATAAGGTATCGACAATTTGAATAAAATGTTTAGAATTGCTGACAAATCTGGCGTAAATAATCCTATAAAACAAAGTATAGATGAGAGTTTGCGCTTTGATTTCGTAAAAAAGCTTTTGAGTCATGTACTTAGCTTACCTGCTCAATGCTACCAAAGCTTCCTTCTTTTATTTCAATCACATTAATATGCACTCTAGGGATTTATAAGTATTTCATGACAACGACTAAACCTAAGCTTCAAGATCGATTTAGAGGTTATTTCCCCGTCATTATTGATGTAGAGACAGCTGGTTTTAATGCAAGCACGGATGCGCTGCTAGAAATTGCGGCCGTCACATTGAAGTTTGATGCGCAAGGAGACCTCGTTCCTGACACCACCTTTCATGAACATGTGGAACCTTTTGAAGGTGCAAACATTGAACAAGCGGCGATAGAGTTTAACGGTATTGACCCAAACTGTGCTTTACGTGGCGCTCTCGATGAGAACACTGTCATGAAAAACCTATGTAAGCATATTCGTAAACATCAAAAAGAAGCTGAGTGCCAACGTTCGGTTATCGTCGCTCACAATGCGAGTTTCGATCAAGGCTTTGTTAATGCAGCTATTGCCAGGCAGAATATTAAGCGCACACCATTCCACCCTTTCGTTTCATTTGATACAACATCACTAGCGGCATTAGCGCTCGGGCAAACAGTCCTGATTAAGGCATGCCAAGCCGCGGGAATACCTTTTGATCAATCCGAAGCACATTCCGCATTATATGATACAGAGCGCACCGCTGAATTATTTTGTTATATTGTAAATCGCTACAAAAACTTAGGTGGATGGCCACTTCCAAATCTAATTGAGAATTAATCGCAAAAAGCTTGCATTCAATCTAAATGTGAATTATTATCATTTGCATATTGATTAAGAGGTGATTCTTGATGTTCGTTTGTATGTGTTATGGCATAACTGATAAGCAAATTAAAAGCGCGGTGGAAACACATGGCGTGGGTAATATGCGCGAACTAAAGCAAATCATGGAACTTGGTAGTCAGTGCGGAAAATGCGTTGAATTAGCACAAGAAATTATCGATAACACTATTGTAGATGAAACCTTATTCATGGACGTAGGCTAAGCCTTACTTAAAACTCTAGCTACCGTTCAAGTAACACGATTCAATAAAAAAGCCTCTTTCGAGGCTTTTTTATTGTGAAAATTTTATTTTAGAGTACGTAAATAAAAATTAATCTTCAGCTTTAACCGCAGCTTCTTTCAACAATGGCTGCAACTCACCTTGTTGGAACATTTCTAAAATAATGTCACAACCGCCTATTAACTCACCTTTCACCCACAATTGTGGAAATGTTGGCCAGTCAGCATATTTTGGCAATTCAACTCGAATATCTGGATTTTGCAGAATATCAACGTACGCAAACTGCTCACCACAACTCATCAAAGCTTGAACAGTTTGAGCAGAGAAACCACAACTTGGCAGTTTAGGAGAGCCTTTCATGTACAATAAGACTGGGTTTTCTGCAATTTGTTCTTTAATTTTATCTATAGTTTCCATTTGATGACCTTTATCTGAGTAATGCTTAAATGTAATTTGAATATGAGTAGAGATGCGGTTAATCTTGAAAAAAACAACCCATATATATGAATAGCAGTATAATAAATAGATTAGACCGAAAAATCAGTAAAAAATGATCTTCTTTTCATATATTTTCGAACTAGTTATAACTTATTAAGTATTATTTTCGAGTTTATTCTTGGATTAACTATAATTGTCCCAATATTGAGTTAATACCAAGAAAGCGAATTACTAAATTCGAACCTAAATCATTGACCCAAAACGGAGAACAACATGGCTTTTGAATTACCAGCTTTACCTTACGAAAAGAATGCTCTTGAACCGCATATTTCTGCTGAAACACTTGAGTTTCATTATGGTAAGCATCACGCGACATACGTTACAAAGTTAAACGGACTTGTTGAAGGTACAGACCTAGCAAATAAATCGCTTGAAGAAATCGTTAAAAATTCAGAAGGTGGTGTTTTTAACAACGCAGCACAAATCTGGAACCATACGTTCTATTGGAACAGCTTAAGCCCTAACGGTGGCGGTGAAGCAACAGGCGCACTTGCTGATGCAATCAATGCAAAATGGGGTTCATTTGCGGACTTCAAAGCGGCATTTAACGACAAAGCAGTGAATAACTTTGGTTCTAGTTGGACTTGGTTAGTGAAAAACGCTGATGGTAGCCTAGATATCGTTAACACGAGCAACGCAGGCACACCTATCACTGAAGAAGGTGTTACACCGCTACTTACATGTGATTTGTGGGAACATGCTTATTACATTGACTACCGCAACGTACGTCCTAATTACTTAGAAGCATATTGGGCACTTGCGAACTGGGATTTTGCTGCAAGCAACTTCGCATAAGAGCTAAACTTATTGAATAAGTCGTAGCTAATTAAAACAAAAAACCACCAATGAATATTGGTGGTTTTTTTTATCAAAATCTAAAAATGACCGCAATTATCGCTTTACACCAACTGACTATTTAACGGCAATAATCAGTTCACGCCCAATAACTACAAGACCGCAATAATCTCACTTCACACCTGCTAACTATTGGACTGCAGGCCGATTACAAACCATTGCCAATGAATTGCCTTGTTGAGAAAAACTCAATCGGCTTATCCCAGCTGAGCATTGTTGGCTCAAGTCAGCAAACTCGGTCCATTGACCCGTTTCAGTCTCACTGTATCGCCACTGATAAAGTTTATTATCAACTGCAGTAACGGCATATCCTTGAGGAGACCAAGCGTAGTAATAGCTTCCCGTTGGCATATCCACAAGGGCCTTCGTTTTTTTCGTTTTAGTATCAACAGCTCGAAGTTGCCAGTTGGTTTCATCTATTTGCTTGCTGTAACTAAACAAGCTTGTTCCTGGAATCGGCCACAAGCTTGGTCCAATACTCGTATCTAACACCCTTCCTTGGTCCGTTTGTTTGTTTACCGAGGCTAAACGCAGAGTGTGCGGCTCTCCTAATACGAATAGGAGTACTTTATCGGTGCCATCCCATACGTGGTAGCCTACCGGTTCAATAGCAGGTAATAGATTTTGCCTCGCTTCACCACTATCGAGCTGAAGATACCACAACTCCTGCTTTCCTAGCGCATTAACCCGAATAACTGATAAGCCCTTACCATCTGGTGTTGGTGTCGGACTATATTCACTGGTGACAGACTTAGTTAAGTTCTTCGCAGTTTGTGTTTCAAAGTTATAAATAAACGTATCCATTTGAGTGACGTCATCAAGCGTAATACTTTGCGTATAAGCTAATTCTTTGTCCAAATTAATAAAGTAAGGCTGATTGGTATAACTCGCAGTATCCGTTATTTTTTGAAATTTACTTAAGCTAATAAACTCGCCTACGTCTTTGTTTTCATGCGCAGTATAATTGACTGAAGCTACAAGTATGTCAGAGCCTGAATCGGCCTGAGCTTGCACAGCTGCTGAAAATAACGATAAAGACATTCCACTTAAAACACTTATTTTTAACGCTACATTTAAGAGCGTCGATACATTTTTCATTTAGCTACCCTTTTGTCATTTTTATTCTAGTTTTTGACCAGCAAATGCTTTACTACTTACCAAGAGTAATGCGAAAGCACCTATAAAAGCAAAACTTGCTGAAATGATGAAACTGCTTTTTGCTCCATCACCGTCCATCCAAGTAAATCCCGCTATATAGCTTCCCAATGCTCCGCCGATCCCAAACGCAATACTGACATAAAGTGCTTGAGCGCGACTTTGAAAGCCCCCTGAAAAATACGAATGTAAGAAGTGAACAGATGTTGCGTGGCTCATTCCAAAACTAAATGAATGGAGTGTTTGGCTAAGTATAATTGCACTTGCAAATTCTGGTATTAGTGCCAAACATAACCATCTGGCGGCAGTCAGCAGCATTGAAAGAATTAACATCCATTTCACACCGAACTTGGCGATAAGCCTTGATGCGATGAGAAAGATGCCTATTTCGGACAACACTCCAACAGCAATGAACAAGCCTGTTTGTTTCCCAGAATATTCCAAGTCCCCCATATAAAGTGCGAAAAAGCTGTAATAAGTACCAAAGCTAATTTGCAAAAATATAGCCGATAAAATGAATGCAACGAAAACTAAGGAGCGCACTTTATACCACTCATTAATGATGATGCGTTCGCTTTTTGGCGTGATGTGTGGCGAAGCTATAAACATCGAACTGAGATATAGTGCAAACAAACAAAAACTTGAAGTGTAGATAATCACTTCAGTGGAGAAGATATCAAGTAGGAAGCCAACCACAAGGCTTAGTACTATAAAACCTATACTTCCCCATAGTCGAACCGCACCATACCCACCCTTACTGTCTTTGGTTGAGTTAACAGTGATAACTTCAAGCTGAGGTAGTACTGCCGTCCAGAACATCATCATTATGCCGAAGCTAAACGTGAGTGCCCAAAAACTATAGGAGAAATAGACTGCCGTAAAAGTAATAAAAGCCAGGAGGCAACCAAAACGAACAATGTCAGCGCCGCGCCCAGTTTTATCAGCTATAGCAGCCCAGAGGTTGGGTCCTAGTACTCTAGTAAGAGTGACGATAGCCAGCAAGCTTCCAATTTCTTGGGAGCTGAATCCTCGACCATCCAAAAAGACACCAATAAAGGGCGTGACGACACCTAGTTGGCCAAAATAGAAAAAGTAAGTTAAAGAAATTAGCCCCAAATTTAAGGGGCTAGAAATGGCAGCCTTACTTTTCGTCGTAATCAGTTTTGACAATAGCAAAGCTAGTTCTCCCATTCATCAATGGATGCTAAGCACAGTTGCGAGCTTAATTCACGTTGCGTGCTTAATTCGCGTTACGTACATATTTCGCGTTACGCACGTATTTCGCGTCGCGTCTTTAATCAAAGTTTCGCTTTTACTTAGCGCTGTGCTGGTATAACCGGCGTGATTGAAGTCACTAAGCTATTTTGCGCTCGATGTCTTAGCAGGTGATCCATCAATATTATCGCTAACATCGCTTCTGCAATTGGTACTGCTCTGATCCCAACACATGGGTCATGGCGGCCTTTAGTAATCACCTCGGCTGGCTTACCATTGATATCAACCGAATCGCCGGAAATGCTAATGCTTGAAGTGGGCTTTAATGCCATATGCACTAGGATTTCTTGACCACTTGAAATTCCACCCAAGATGCCACCGGCATGATTGGTATGAAAGCCTTCAGGTGACATTTCGTCCCTATGCTCAGTGCCTTTTTGATTCACAACATCGAAACCATCACCAATCTCAACCCCTTTCACCGCATTGATACCCATCATGGCATGGGCAATATCAGCATCAAGTCGATCGAATACTGGTTCGCCTAAGCCCACAGGCACGTTTGTAGCGCTGACACTAACTCTAGCACCTATTGAGTTACCTTCCTTTTTCAAGTCCTTCATATAGGTTTCTAGCGCTTCCAATTTTGTATCATCAGGGCAAAAGAAAGGGTTAGTGTTTGTCACATTGTGATCGACTTTATCTACCGCAATTGGACCCAACTGGCTTAAATACCCTCTAACCTCAATACCGTATTGTTGCTTGAGGTACTTTTTCGCTATACCGCCTGCCGCAACACGCACAGCAGTTTCACGCGCAGAAGAGCGACCACCGCCTCGGTAATCTCTAAAACCAAATTTTTGTTGGTAGGTGTAATCTGCATGACCGGGACGGAAAGAGTCTTTAATTTTCGAGTAGTCTTGACTGCGTTGATCTTTATTATTGATTAACAGGCCAATACTCGTGCCTGTCGTCTTACCTTCAAAAATACCACTGAGAATTTTAACTTCATCGTCTTCTCGTCTTGCTGTCGTAAATCTAGACGTGCCCGGTTTACGTCTGTCCAAGTCGCCTTGCAAATCATCTTCATGCAATTCTAGCCCTGGAGGACAACCATCCACTACACCACCGATCGCTATGCCGTGACTTTCTCCGAAGGTGGTTACGGTAAATATCTTACCTATTGTGTTACCAGACATTTGTTCCTTCCTTATTACTTTTCAAATTACTTTTTTTAGTTTCATGATGCCCAGCATAAACACTGATAAGCGTCGTGTTCAAAAGAAACCAATTTAGTTATAAAACAGTGCTATTGAGCATTTCGAAAATAGCTAAGCAGCGTTTCTTTTTGAATGGCAAAAATACCACTTCCGCCCAGCGTCAGTTCACACCAAGTCACGTCGAGCCCAGGGAATCTCTCTGCCACATGCACTTCACTGTTTCCGACTTCTATAAACAACCATCCCTTATCACACAAATAATCAGGGGCTTGCTGTAACATTAAGTCAACTAAGTCCAAGCCATCATCACCTGCGGCTAAAGCATGCTCCGGCTCATGATGAAACTCATCGGGCAAGTCAGCCATATCTTGTGCGTCAACGTATGGTGGGTTTGAAACAATAAGATTATATTGCTGACCTTCCAAACCGCTGAACAAATCAGATTGAAGAGGAATAATTTGCTCTTCCAATTGATATTCATGAATATTCATAGAGGCGACGTCAAGCGCATCGGTATCGATATCGGCAGCATCCACAATGGAATCAGGAAATTGATTTGCCAAGGCAATTGCTATGCAAGCTCCCCCGGTACAGAGATCTAGTATACGAGCAGGTTCTTCACTTAAGTAAGGTTCAAAGTTTTGAAGAATTAACTCAGCGAACGGTGAACGCGGTATTAATACCCTTTCATCTACATAAAATGGCATACCTGCAAACCATGCTTGGTTAGTGATATAAGGCAATGGTTTTTGCAGTTCAACGCGTTGCTGCAACCAGTCGCTCATTAGTGCTTTTTCAGCTTCCGTTACACGAGCTTGATACAAAGCCTCTTGACGCACCACTGGCATATCTAGTGGCAAATTGAGCGCTTGGAAAACTAAACTACAGGCTTCATCCCACTCGTTATCTGTACCATGACCAAAAAAAATACCGGCTTGATAAAATGACGAGATAGAATAGCGGATCCAGTCTAGTACGGTGACTAGTTCTGGGGGATGAGATGGTTGTTGTATATTCACGGGATCCTCAGGTGAGATAGCAATAATACTGACTCAATATAGAATCAATCCTGATATAATACGCAAAAATTCAATCAAATTCGCTTGTTATCTGCACTTATGAAGAAAAAAACTTCAATTTTATCGAAAGGAAAATTATCCAACAGTGAAGAACTGCAGGATGATATTTCTTTTAGCTCATTATTTGACGGTGTAAAGCCAGTAAAGCACGATCGTCACGAGTTAAGCCATGCCGATCGCATACGCAAATTGAAACAAAGACAGCATTCAAATACGGCTGTTGAGAAAAAGGCGAATGCCTTGTTTGAGTTTTCCGATGGCTTTGAAGCCAGCTTTAGCGCTGGCGGACCTTTAAAGTACGTCGCAGAAGGTGAACGTAGTGATAGAGTGAAGCAACTTAAGAAAGGTGAAATAGCACCAGAGCTGTTGCTAGACTTGCATGGACTCAACGCAGAAGCCGCAAAAAGTGAAATTGCGGCATTATTATACGAAGCTCATCGCAAACATTACACTTGCGTCTGCATAATGCACGGTATTGGCACAGGCACCTTGAAACGTAAAGTACCCAGTTGGCTTATTCAACATCCTTATGTACTAGGATTTCACCAAGCCACCATGGAATGGGGCGGTAAAAGCGCCCTACTTGTTCTTATCAAACAAAATGAAGAACACAACAAATACGATTAAGCTTATTTGTGCTCGTCAGGATCACTATTGTGAATAAACATATAAGTAAAATAAGCACTCATAATTAGCATTATTAATATGCCTAATAGAGAACCCCAGACGACTGCATCGCCGAAAATCATGGATAACATAATTCACCTCATTAAATTGTGTTTTTGTCTATGAGGTAAGCGTAGAAGATTTTTGATAACTCACATATGATCGAGATCAATAATTAGATACGGCAGATATTAAGTTAAATGGAATGTTTGCGCCAGATCAATGTTTCAAGAAATTAGGCGCATGAACCAGTTTTTATCTAAATCAGATTCGCAGGTTTTTAGCTGAGCTGAATAACGCTTCGAGCGCTCTCCCACTTTACTCGCCACCCCTATTAACCAAGACTTTTTTCGGTATGACTTGCGCTTATAACCGCCCCAACCTTCATGATAATTTAGGTACTGAGCGTTAGCATCCCACTTTGATACCTTGTTTATTTTATGCGTTTTTGAAATGAACCAACCCATAAAATCGATGGCATCATCAAAATCCTCTCGACTCGCAAACATTTGCCCGGTTTCTCGCTTGTAATCATCCCAAGTCATCGTTTTTGCTTGCGAATAACCATACGCGGAACTGACTCGTCCCCAAGGTATTAAGCCGAACAAAATATAATCTCTAGGAGGCAAGGCATCATGACGGAAGGAGCTCTCTTGATACATCATAGCCATAGGCACATGAATAGGTACGCCCCATTTTTCACGCATATCTGCGGCGGCGTCAAACCAATCTCGTTTTTCGTAGAAAATATCACAAAGGTTTTCTTTTTCTTTGGGTGGTTGGGTCACGCAACCACCTAATAATGCGAGAATTAATGCGATAAAAATCGAATATGAAAATTTGATTTTAAAAAAATTGAACTTTTGCATAACAACCCACTCTTACTAACATATACGAATTAACATGTTTCCCTGTTAAATCCCTATTAGCCCGAATTTCTTATTGAATATTCGGGTTTTTTTTTGCCTTGTGAATAGTAAGCAGTGTCATTCCTCCTACCCTTAATCTTATATATTGCCGCTCAATTTTATTCTGTAAGCAGAAGCGATAATGAATAAAAATACATTTTATCGCGCAAAATAATCTTTAATAAACTCCGAAAACGCTTTCGTGTCAGCTTGTTCAATTTTAACACGAGACTCAATAGACTCTTTCGCCTGCTGATGGAACATTTCCTCTGTTAAATGAAGGTAGTTTAAGCCTGAAGCGTACTTTTTATATTCCAACGCTAACTCTAGCCCCATTGTACTGTTATCAATATCATGCTCTAACAAGGTGTTTAGCCACTTCGCTGATGGTGTTTGATTTGGATCTTTCACCTTTTCAAACTCACGCTCCACTGCCGCAGTATATTTTGTGTTTGCGTTGGCTTCGTCGAGAGTTTTGGCAACCTCACTGAATTCCTTAAATAACTCAGTCGACCACTGCTGTAGCGATATAGACTCACCATCATGGCTTAACATTAAGCCGGGTTTGCGACCTTCAATAACAACTAAATCAAGGTTCTGCTCACTTTCATCGTATGCAACTTGTGTAAAGTTAGGCGACTCTTTCAATAAACAATGCAACAAAAACACATCCAAGAAATAGAACTGGTTTTCGTCTATTCCTAAAGGTGAGAAAGGATTGACGTCTAAAGCGCGCACCTCAATGTAACTCACGCCTCTACTTTCGAGAGCATCACTTGGTTTCTCCATAGACTTAGCGACTTGTTTTGGTCGAATTGGAGAATAAAGTTCGTTTTCAATTTGCAGAACATTGCTATTCAGTTGCTCCCAACCATCTTCGTCATTCGAAGGAAATGCAGCATACTGTTCCGAAGGCGTGTTGATCGCCTCTCGAACCGTTCTTACATATGAATTTAAGTCGTTATAACAAATGTTTAATGAAGATTGCTCAGAGTTGGTATAGCCTAAATCACTCATTCTCAAAGACGTGGCATAAGGGAGATATAAAGTGCCTTTACCCAAGCGCTGAAACGGGAATTTATTCTCTTTGCCGGCTAAAAACGAACTACAAAGTGCAGGTGAAGCACCATACAGATATGGAATGAGCCATGCAAGTGAACGGAAGTTTCTTATTAAATCGAAGTGAAAAGTAGAGCGATTATCAATGCTGTTCTCTACTTCATGTAAGTCACACCAAGCTTGCCAAAACTCATCTGAAAACGAAAAATTAAAATGTACGCCAGCAATCGCCTGCATCATGCTGCCATAACGATTATGTAAGCCCTTTCTGTACACTTCTTTCATCTTCGCTACATTGCTGCTGCCGTATCGTGCGATGGGTATGGCTGTTTCTTTACTGACGAAACAAGGCATACTCATTGGCCACAAGCGCTCTTCTCCGATATTTTCATAAACAAACTTATGAATATCAGCAAGTTGTGCCAGTGTCGTTCTAGGTTGTTTTTCAGGCGGCGTAATAAATTCCATTAAACTTTCAGAAAAATCAGTAGTAATAGAATCGTGAGTTAAGGTTGAGCCGAGTGCTTCCGGATGCTTCGTGTAGGCTAAACCGCCAGTTGGATTAACTCTGAGCGCTTCTCTCTCGATACCGTGTTTGATATCCGGCAAGGCCGTTTGAAACTTAGTTTGAGAAAGTGCTGCGAGGCGATTTGAAAAGTTAAGCGAGTGATTAGCCAAATTATTATTCCATTACTGATTTAAAAAACCCTTGTAGATACTCTCTACAAGGGTGTTTATTTCGTATGTCACTAGTATAGTGTGTAAATTATAAAATCACACCAAAGATTTACCTACTTTGGCACTTCTAAATCTACAATTTCTCTATCTAGCACTTCGAGTTTTTCTCGCAAAGTTGCAGCGTCACCAACCACGATGATATCCATTGAGTCAGTATCTAACCACTTCTTAGCCAAAGCATTAAGCTCTTCAACAGTTGCGTTGTTGATAATTTCTTTCTGACGCTCTCGATATTCCTTATCTAAGTCATAACCCAACATTCTAATAAGAATACCAGCTTTCCTAGTTGGCGTTTCTGAGCTTAAGGCATCACGTTGCGTGTAAGCTTTCTTCATTAGCTCAAGCTCATCTTGCGTCATTCCTGACTCACGAAAGGTATCCATTTCCTTCAAGAACTCTTGAATACTGGCTACGGTATGTTGTCCTGCAACATCAGCACCTGCGCTGAATGTGCCGGTTACTTTACCGCCACTGAAACCACTTCGAGCACCATAGGTATAGCCTTTATCTTCACGCAAGTTCAAGTTGATACGACTATTAAACATGCCACCCAATGGGAAGTTCATTAAACCAGCTTTAAAATATTCACCCTCAGCATCAAACACCAAGGCATGCTTTAAAATTGAAATAACGGACTGAACGCCGCCTGGATTATCGACAAGGTATATCTTACCTTTTGCTGCATTTTCAAATTCACCGAATTTAGGTAAGTTGTAGTCTTTGCCTTCCCAAGCAGATAACAGTGATACTGCTGCTACAGCTTGCTGTTTAGGCAAGTCACCAACAATTACCATATCGACAAAGTTTGGACGATAGTAGCTATCATAATAAGCCTTCAGATCATCGAGGGTAATTGCCTGCACGCTCTCGGTCGTGCCACCACTTGGCATACCTAAGATACTGTCTTCACCATAAAGTACGATATCTCTCGCTCGACTGGCCAAAGTTGATGGGTTTTTCAGTGCCTGCTGTAAACCTTGTAAGGTGTTCTGTTTCAAGCGCGCAAAATCATCTTCTTTGAAACCGGGTGAAAATAGTTTTTCTTTTAAAAGCACTAGGGTTTCATCAAGGTTTTTAGTCAGTGAGGATAAATAGATATTTGTATAGCGACCCGATGAGCGGAAGCTTATGCTACTACCTAACAATGCTAGACGATTCGCCATTTCCACATTGCTAGAAAGTGCGGTACTTTCATTCATCATTTGTGCTGTCATTGTAGCAACACCTGGTTTTTCAACAGAATCTAGCAGTACACCACCTTCCATCGCTATATTGATAAAAACGGTAGGTGTCTCGTCGGTGTCCACGCCAAGTATGTCAATTCCGTTTTCGAAGGAATGCTTCCAATAATCTGGAATGCCTACGATAGGGTTAACACCCGCTGTAGGCTGAACACTGCGGTCGAAATCATCTTTTATATCTGCTTGTTTGATATCATCAACAGAAGCCGTGCTTTCCTCGAACTTACGTTCTGGTAATGAGAAGTTTTGTTCGGCGACCGCAAGCTCAGCTTTGCCTTTTGGCACAATGCTCAAAACCACGGCAGGTTTGTTTTTAACATACTGATTGTAGACGCGCATGACATCAGCTTTTGTAACTGAATTATAACGTTCGATGTCAGCCTGTATGCCGTCTGGTTCATTATAGAAAATTTCACCACTGGCTAATTGACGAACTTTACCTGCGACACTTTGCAAACCGAAAATAGTGCTACTCTCGATACCAGCTTTAGTGCGCTGTAAATCATCATCTTGGACACCACGAGTTTCAAATTCGGCTAGTGTCTCATCAATGATGGTTTGCATTTGCTTTAAGCTTTGTACTTTCTGTGGGTTAACCAATGCTAGTAATTGAAATTCACACGCAAGTTCACGACAAGGGTGGCCAGCAAACGCCTGTAAAGCTAAGCCATTTTGCACCATATTTTTATACAACAAAGAGGTTTTTCCACCGCCGAGAATATTTGCTAATACGTCCAAAGCTGCTTCGTCTGGATGTTGCGCATAAACAGTGGGCATAGTGATTTGCAGCAATGGCAAATGCACTTTATCTTCTAAAGTAATATAACGCGTCTCATCTAAAGTCGCAGGCGCTTTAGGCGCTTTCTTTACTTCTGGACCGCGAGGAATGCTTCCAAAATATTTTTCAATCCAAGCTTTAGTTTGTGCTTTGTCAATTGCCCCACCAATGGTTAACACCGCATTATTTGGGCCATACCATTTTTGGAAGAATTTCTTTAGGTCATTTACGTTTACGCGATCTAAATCTTCAACATAGCCAATTGTTGACCATGAATAAGGGTGACCTACAGGATAGAGAGCTTCCCCAGTGCGTTCAAAACGTAAGCCGTACGGTTGATTGTCAACTCGCTGACCACGCTCGTTTTTGACGGTTTCTCGTTGATTTTCAAATTTTTCTTGTGTCACGGCGTCTAGTAAAAATCCCATTCGATCTGATTCTAACCAAAGGATTTTTTCTAGCTGATTCACCGGCACAGTTTGGTAATAGTTAGTGATGTCACTATTCGTCGAACCATTCATGGTTCCACCAGCTTCGGTGACTATTTTGAAGTGTTCTTCATCGTCTACGTTTTCAGAACCCTGAAACATCATATGTTCGAAAAAGTGAGCAAAACCAGAGCGTCCTAACTCCTCGCGAGCAGAGCCAACATGATAGGTGATGTTAACTTCTACCAAAGGATCCGATTGGTCTTCGTGCAAAATCACGGTTAGACCATTATCTAGCTCATATTTTTCATATTTGATTATCGAGCCCGATAAATTGTCGGTATCTTTATTTTTAGCCGTTGCCACATTGTCGGTGCTGATCGTTTCGCAACCACCTAGCACGATCGCTGAAGCGGCAAATGCACCTAGCAACGCTTTTCTTCCAAAATTTTTAATCATGTTTCGCCTATTTAAATTATTGTTTTAGTCGGTGTAATCCTTACACCTTGGTAATGCTAGTCTGCTTAATTCAAGCTCAGTGAATATTAGGGCAATAATTGGCCTCAATGTAGACTAGTATTTTTGTTGTATAAGCAATATATTGTATGTAGGTTTATAAAAACCAACACAATATCGTATTATGCATTACCTCATTGCATCATGTATAGCCATTCACTAAATACTGGACCTAAATATGTCAACTAATTTGCCCATTCTTAATTATGACTTCGCGCTAAATCAGCTAGGCGGCAACGAGGCACTTTTGAGTAAAATGCTGGGTAGATTTGTTTCGGAATTCGCTGATGTTTCGAACGAAGTAATGGCATTAATCGAAGATAATGATTTCCATAATGCGAAAATGAAGGTGCATACTGTAAAGGGCATATCAGGCAATTTAGGGCTTCAAGCACTGTACGATTGCTCAACTCGTTTTGATGCCTTGTTAAGAGTTAGCGAAACTAATCAAACCATCGCAGATGAGTTTAGTCGTTTAGTTACGGATACTTGCACTGAAATACGCAATAAAGATTTGAAAGATACTAGCCAAGCAAATTTATCAGAATCCACTCACTCTCGTGAGCAGAGCAAAACTGAACTAATTAATCGTTTAGATAAAAACGAGTTCATTGACGATGAAACTTTAACAAACTTAATTGCAGGCTTGGGTATTGAAGAAGCAGCTGCCCTTGATTTAATTCAACTAATAGAAGAGCTGCAATACCCCAAAGCAATTGACGTCCTTAAGAAGATACCTAATTAAGCACACTGATGCTTGAACTTGTGATGGAAAACCAAAACTTTATGGTGGTAAACAAGCCTATCGGAATGCCTATGCATGATTCTGAAAAGGCGATTATACCGATTGCTGAATCTCAGTTTAATTGCGAAAAACTTTGGTTAATTCATAGACTTGACACTGATACATCCGGCTGTCTACTTTTAGCAAAAAACCAACAAGCTGCTTCCAACTTATCACAACAGTTTGCAGCGAAAACGATTCAAAAATACTATATTGCTTTAATTGATCATAAACCTAAAAAGAAACAAGGCATGATCAAGGGAGATATGAAAAAAGTACGAAATGGCGATTGGAAATTAACGACAGGTCAAGAAAACCCAGCGATTACGCAATTCTTCAGTTTCTCGTTGCAAGTTGAAAGCGCTAAAAACGCTACTTCTATAAGCAATGATAACAGTCGCGATAAGCATTTGCTTCCACCAGCTATGCGCATATGTTTGCTTAAACCACTAACGGGAAAAACACATCAAATCAGAGTCGCACTGAGATCTCTTGGCTCACCCATCGTCGGCGATAAGCGCTATAAAGGTAGTGAATCAGATCGCATGTATCTACATAGCTATGCCATGAAGTTTCATTACCAGAATGAGCCTTTTGAGATATCATGTTTACCAAAAAGTGGTGCACTCATTGGTCATATCCATGCATTTCTCGCAAAACAACCACTCCCTTGGTTAATGCAATGGCCGACTGCAACGTGATAAAACGCATAGGCATAATTGGTAGAGGGGCTATTGGCGTTAACTTAGCCTATCATCTTCAAAATGTGCAAGGTATGCAGAATGTGCAAGGCATACAGAATGTGAAAAGTATACAAAACGCCGAAAATATTGAAACTGAACTGCTGATTAGAGATCACTACGATCCCTCTCAAACACTTACCATACATACGGAAAATGGTGAAACACAAACCTTAAAGTGTAAACAATGTTTCATCAATGAAAACACGCTTTCAAAATTAGATCTCATCGTCATACCGGTTAAACACTATCAGCTAGAAAGTGTCATGAAAACGATTGCTCCTATTTTACCGAATCACACAAGCGTAATGCTCTTGCATAATGGTATGGGCGGCATTGAATTAGCAGAAAAGTACCTACCGAACAACTTTTTGCTTGCAGCAACAACGACTGATGGTGTTTATAAAACATCAGCAAATTCGTTTGTTCAAACTGCAATCGGTCAACTTGAAATGGGCTTTGCAAATACCGATGAAGCACATCTAATAACACCCGATTTGAATATAGACTATGTGAAAAAACTACACCCTAACTTTCACTGGCGCGAGGACATTGTTTTCGCTCTTTATCAAAAACTAGCAGTAAATGCCGTGATAAACCCACTAACTGCGTTGAAAAACTGCAAAAACGGTGAATTAGAAAATTACCCTGAAGAGGTCAAAAAAGTAAAAGACGAAGTATTCGATCTTTACGAATTTATGAACTTACCGATAGATAATCATGCCTTATCAGCACATATAGATAATGTGATACAACTCACTAAATTAAACTACTCGTCCATGCATCAAGATTTCCATCATGGTCGCGAAACCGAAGTTGAAGGAATACTGGGTTTTTTACTTCAGAAAGGAGAAGAAACGGGTATGAAAATGGACTTTATTCGTCAACTTTATACTCAAATAAGTACTGCAAAATAATTACGACTTAAGTCTTTAGAAAGAATAAATAACTGCAACACAGCCTTCAATGCGACAGAAACGGCAAACTCAATAATCACAAAAAAGCCCGATATAATTCAATATCGGGCTTTCTAATTTAACTACCAATTTTCTTTAGTGAGCTTCGTGATGGCTCTTTCAATTGGTATTTTAATTGCGCTTTTACTTCTACCCTCGTATTTGCTCTTGCACTTATTCTTGTGATTGAGGCTTCATATGCGGGAATAAAATTACGTCCTTTATCGTTGGGCTGTCGGTAAACAACATAACCAAGCGATCGATACCAATGCCTTCACCAGCCGTTGGCGGTAAACCGTATTCCAATGCTGTGATGTAATCATCATCGAAGTGCATTGCTTCATCGTCACCCGCGTCTTTTTCTTCGACTTGCTTCTTGAAGCGACTTGCTTGGTCTTCAGAATCATTTAGCTCCGAGAAACCATTAGCTAGCTCTCTGCCACCTACGAAAAACTCGAATCGATCTGTCACGAATGGGTTTTTATCATTACGACGCGCTAGAGGCGACACTTCCCAAGGATATTGGGTGATAAAAGTAGGTTGATCTAATTGCTCTTCAGCAGTCGCTTCGAATATCTCACAAAGATACTTGCCCGCTCCCCATATGCCATCAACTTCAGGCTCTTTAATATGTAGCTGTTTTGCCATAGCTTTCATTTCTGGTAAATGGTTTTCAGGATCATTTATCGCTGTTGCGTTCGCTTCAGGCCAGTATTTAAGAACGGCATCGCCCATGCTCAGACGTTGGAAAGGCTTAGCAAAATCGTACTCTTTAGTTTCAACAACTTCGCCTTCAGCATTTTTAACTGTATTCGTGATAATTGACGTGCCCATTACCGTATTGGCTAAGTAACGCAACATTTCCTCTGTTAGGTTCATCAAGTCATTATAATCCGCATAAGCTTGGTAAAACTCTAGCATAGTGAATTCAGGGTTGTGACGCGTCGACAAACCTTCATTTCGGAAGTTACGATTAATTTCAAATACTCGCTCGAAACCACCTACAACAAGGCGTTTCAAGTAAAGCTCCGGTGCGATTCGCAAGTACATATCGATATCGAGTGCATTGTGGTGCGTTGTAAACGGCTTGGCTGTTGCGCCGCCTGGAATCACTTGCAACATTGGAGTTTCAACTTCCATAAAATGACGCTCAGTCAGAAAACTACGAATACCGTTCACAATTTGGCTACGAATTTTGAAAGTATTGCGCGTGTCAGGGTTCGTGATTAAGTCGACGTAACGCTGGCGATACTTTGTTTCCTGATCCGCTAAACCATGAAATTTCTCAGGTAAAGGGCGCAAGGCTTTTGTTAATAACTGATACTCAGCCATATCAACATATAGGTCACCTTTACCTGACTTGTGCAGATCACCTGTCACACCAATGATATCGCCGATATCCAGTGTGCCGTATTTTTCTTTAATGTCTTTCTGTGCATCTTTTGAAGCATATGACTGTATTTGTCCTGTCATATCCTGAAGCAACATGAATGGACCACGTTTTGCCATAATTCGACCGGCAATACTAACCTTGTTAGCTTCGTTCGCGAGTGTCTCTTTGTCTTTTTCACCAAAAGTCGCCTGCAAATCTTGGGCGTAATGCTCACGGTTGAATTGATTTGGAAAGCCATTTGAAGGGCAGTTTTCGCGTATTTGCGCTAACTTACCACGACGCTCTGCAATCAATTTATTTTCGTCTTGCTGATGGTCACTCATGTGTAGTCCTGTATATTGCTTCGTTTCTAAAGGCCAGACTTCAAGCTGGCTTCAATGAATTTATCTAAGTCGCCATCTAAAACGGCTTGTGTATTTCGTGTTTCAACACCGGTTCGCAAATCTTTAATACGAGAATCATCTAGCACGTATGAACGAATTTGACTTCCCCAACCTATATCCGATTTACCATCTTCCATAGCTTGTTTCTCGGCATTCTGTTTCTGTAATTCGTATTCATATAATTTGGCTTTTAATTGCTTAAATGCCTGATCTTTGTTTTTGTGTTGCGAACGATCATTTTGACATTGCACCACAATATTTGTGGGTAAATGCGTTATACGAACCGCTGAGTCTGTTCGGTTGACGTGCTGGCCACCGGCGCCTGAAGCGCGATAGGTATCAATTCGAATGTCAGCTGGGTTTATCTCTATTTCAATATCATCACTTACTTCTGGATATACAAATGCCGATGCAAACGAAGTATGTCTGCGACTTCCAGAATCGAAAGGTGATTTTCGAACTAAACGATGAACACCAGTTTCAGTTCGTAACCAACCAAATGCATACTCACCACCAAAACGAATTGTCGCACTCTTAATTCCGGCGACATCACCTTCTGAGACTTCAATTAGCTCTGTTTTAAAACCATGAGCTTCACCCCAACGCAAGTACATGCGAAGAAGTATGTTCGCCCAATCTTGCGCTTCAGTGCCGCCAGATCCGGACTGAATATCGATATAGCTGTCGTTGGCATCATTAGGCCCTGAAAACATTCTTCTGAACTCAAGTTTTTCAAGATCAGCAATCAGCTCATCTAACTCGGCTTGAGCATCATTCAAGGTTTCTTCATCTTCAGCCTCGACCGCTAGTTCGAGTAAACCTTCAACATCATCTGTACCTTGCGTTAACTTTTGAATAGTTAACACAATTTCTTCCAACATCACTTTTTCTTTGCCTAAAGCTTGTGCCTGTTCAGGATTATTCCAAATATCAGGATTTTCAAGCTCTCTCGATACTTCTTCTAAACGCTCGGTTTTAACATCGAGGTCAAAGGTACCCCCGAAGCGATTCAGTTCTTTGACGAACGTCTGCAATAGCGGTTTGGATGGGATTAATTTCGAACATATGCCAATATTATAAGTAAAAATTTAAGAGCGTGAATATTACAGAATTTATGATGATTTTAATAGATGGTAAGGCCTGCAAATAGCCAGAAAATATAGATTTTTATTCTCTAAGCTATTAGCAAGCTTGTTTAACTCTTAAATTAGGCTATTTAGCAGCTTGTAAGACGGCTTCGGCAAGACTTCGACCTAAGTTATGTAGTTTCTTTTGTGTCTTTTCATCAGAAACATTGTGTTGCTCATCGACAAGCTTATCGATGCCACCAATTGCTACCTGATTTGGGAGCACGTTCATTCCAATATTGCCCAATAACATGCGTAAAGGAACTAAGCCTCTAATTCCGCCTAAAGCCCCTGGTGAAGCTGCAATAAGTGCCGCGTATTTACCTTTGAATGCTTGTAGCGGTTTTTCGCCCTCTTCCATTCTTGAAGCCCAATCAATAGCATTTTTTATTAGCGCACTATAGCCGCTGTTATATTCCGGATTGCCAATTAGAAATCCGTCATGGGACATGAGTAATTGCTTAAACTTTTTCGCATTTTCTGGCAGTCCTACCTCTGCTTCTAAATCTTCATTGAAAATGGGCATATCAAACTCTGACATATCGATAACAGTCACTTCTACTCCCTCAATCTGTGCACCTTGTGCAGCACATTTAGCGATACTGAAATTGTATGAATGTTTGCGACCACTGCCGGCAAATGCGAGTATTTTTTGCATATTGTTCCCTTAATTTAATAATTGTTGCGGCACTCTTAGCGTTTTGGCTTATGGCGCTTGACTGAGAGATACCTTGATTTGTTTCTTGTTACTCTTCTATTGAATAAAAAGCTCAAACTCTTTTAGCTCACTTGCTTAGTTTAGCAATCTAATAGAACTAGTTAAACACAAAGCGAAAATGGCTTGGGATGGGATTGGCTGAGGTGAGATGCAGCGCACTTGTCGTACCAGATATAAGGCACTAAAGAGGTTGACAGTATAAAATTCGACCTCTATATTTAAGCCACATCAATAATGGAATGTGATGTTTCTTCTAAGGACAGTGTTATGAAAAACAATTTATTTGTCAAAGCAATTGGAATTGCCGCATTAGTCACCGTGACACAGTTCTCGGTAATACAATCATCAAGTGCTGCTGAATCTATTAGTACATCCACAAATGCCGATAAACCTATAAAAACTTCCCGAGAATTCGTTTCGCTTTCAGCGAGCACGTGGCAAAGCATCGACAGATCAACGGCAAGATACCCTTCTGAGGCTTCAACTAGGAAAATATCAGGGTGTGCGACCGTCAAATATACGTTAAGTCCTGAAAACCAAATCAGCAACATAAACGTTGTAGCAGCAAGTCATAAAAGTTTTGCACGAGAAGCTCATAAAGCAGTAAAAAGTTGGAATTTTGAGTCTATTAAAACATCGATAACTGATAAAGAAATTGAAACTCAAACACGCTTTCAATTTTGTACTAACAAACGTAAAGATTGTGCTTCTGTCACTCAAAACGTTTGCAATGGTGATGATGTGATTGCTGTTATCGCTAGTGACAAGAGAACCAGCGGACTAACGAGCAAAGGAACAAGTTTAAATTCTACCTATCGCTTAGTTGATTAAGACAGTTAAAACAAAAACCCCCGAAAGTTCAGTCAAACATTCGAGGGTCAATTCAATTAGCACTTTGTTGCTCAGAGATACTTTTTAGCTTAAACCTTACTTTTCTTTAAGACAAAATCACATAGACTCTAAGGTTTCAATGCCAAGTATTTCAAGACCTGTTTTGAGCGTCTTTGCAGTTAAAGCACATAAACCTAAGCGACTATTTCTATCGGCCTCACTTACTTCAGCTTTCAATACTGGGTTCGCCTCGTAGAATCGCATAAACAAACTTGCCAGCTCATATAAATAACTGCACATAATATGGGGCGTAGCTTCTTTACTTACTGACTCTAGCACTTCGTCAAATTGCATGAGTTTAACGACTAAGTCGTGCTCTTGCGGAGAAGCGACTGCTACCTTGGCGTGATAAGTATCCATATCTTGTTTTGCGTTGCGGAAAATACTTTTCACTCGAGTATACGCATATTGCAAATACGGCGCTGTATTCCCCTCAAAGCTTAGCATTGTGTCCCAATCAAAAATATAATCCGTGGTTCTATTCTTACTCAAGTCGGCATATTTTACCGCACCAATTCCGACAGTTTTCGCAACTTGCTGCTTTTCACTCTCGCTCAAACTTGATTCACGCTGGCCGATAAGCACTGCCGCACGTTCAATAGCTTCATCTAACAAGTCTGAGAGCTTAATTGTTTCACCTGAACGAGTTTTGAAGGGTTTGTTGTCCTTGCCCAACATCATGCCAAATGGGCAATGCTCATAACTGTCTGTTTCTGCCAAATAACCAGCACGACGTGCGACAATTTCGGTTTGCTTAAAGTGAAGTGCTTGTCGAGCGTCTGTAAATATAAGCGTTCTGTCTGCTTTGAGAGTATTTGCGCGATATCTGATTGCAGCTAAGTCAGTCGTTGCGTATAAATAACCACCGCCTGATTTCTGCACTATATAAACCGCTGGGTCGCCGTCTTTGTTGGACATTTCAGGGATAAATACAAGTTTCGCACCTTGATCTTCTACTAAGATATTTTTCTCAGTTAAGTCTTTAATCACATTGGCTAGATCGTGGTTGTAACTACTCTCACCCATTACATGCTCACGCTCTAGGCTAACGTTTAGCTTTTTATAAACTTCTTCACTGTGCTGAATTGAAATGTCGATAAACTGTTGCCAGAGTCTCAAACAATCCAGATCTCCACCTTGAAGTTTAACCACATACTCACGAGCTCGGTCGGCAAAACCATCTTCATTATCGAATCGTACTTTTGCTGCGCGGTAGAAGTCTTCGAGATCGGACAGTGCCGTCTCGGCTACAGATGACTTAGCTAACTGGTCATTTAGATGTGCCAGCAACATGCCGAACTGCGTTCCCCAATCCCCCATGTGGTTCTGGCGAATAACATTGTGACCTAAATACTCAAGGACATTAACAACAGCATCGCCGATAATAGTACTTCTCAGATGGCCTACATGCATTTCTTTGGCTAAGTTAGGTGAAGAATAATCAACGACAATCGTTTTGCTTTCATGCGCTTCAACGGTCAACTTACTATCCTGCAATGCGCGCTCACACCACTGGGATAACCAATCATTTTTTAAATGAATATTGATAAAACCAGGGCCAGCAACTTCGAGTTTGCTTGCAATATCATCTAGTTCCACGTTGGCCAAAATTTGTTCTGCAATGTCACGAGGCTTTTGTTTTAATTGTTTCGCTAATGCCATTGCGCCGTTGAATTGGTATTCACCAAAGTCTGGTCTTGTGCTTCTGCTCAATGGAATAGGTGCATCTTCAATACCCATTGCTTGAATAGCTTGGGAAAATCTAGCGCTGAGTAAATGATGAATATTCATGTCGTAATAAACCTAGTGTTCTCTTGTGGTTTTAAATTCAATATCGGGATAACGTTCTTGTGAGAGAGATAAATTAACCATAGTCGGTGCTATATAAGCTAGGTTATCTCCACCATCTAAGGCTAAATTCACCTCTGATTTGCGTCTAAATTCGTCTAACTTGCGTGCATCGTCGCAGTAAACCCAGCGTGCGGTAGCAACACCTACACCTTCATAAATTGCGTCTACATTGTATTCGGCTTTCAGCCTAGCGACAACAACATCAAATTGTAGGACACCGACGGCGCCAACGATTAAATCGTTATTCTGTAAAGGCCTGAATACCTGCACAGCACCTTCTTCTGATAACTGGATCAAGCCTTTAAGCAATTGTTTTTGCTTTAAAGGATCACGCAGGCGAATACGTTTAAATAGTTCTGGCGCAAAGTTTGGAATGCCCGAGAAACGATATTTTTCACCAGACGTAAATGTATCGCCAATCTTTATAGAGCCGTGGTTATGCAAGCCAATTATATCTCCTGCATAAGCGTCTTGTAGCAAACTTCTATCACCAGCCAAGAAGGTAACCGCATCTGCTATACGAACATCTTTACCGATGCGAGTATGGTGCATCTTCATGCCCTTTTCATACTTGCCTGAAACGACACGGCAGAATGCTATCCTATCACGATGCTTCGGATCCATATTTGCTTGAATTTTGAAAACAAAACCACTGAAATTAGCGTCTGTACTTTCAACGGAGCCTAAATCATGCTCACGACCTTGAGGCATAGGCGCCCACTCGATAAGTCCGTCAAGCATATGGTCAACGCCAAAGTTACCCAGGGCTGTACCAAAATAAACGGGAGTTAATTCACCCGCTAAAAAAGCTTCAAGCTCGAATTCGTGGGATGCGCCCTGCACCAATTCCAGCATATCTCGTAATTCTTCAGCATACGTACCAATTGCATCATCAAGCTCTGGATTATTTAAGCCTTTGATGATTTTAGTTTCTTGAATAGTATGGCCTTGTCCTGTTTTATACAGAATTGTCTCATCACGCAGGAGGTGATAAACGCCTTTAAATTCTTTACCCATGCCAATTGGCCAAGTAATTGGAGCACACTTTATATTCAAGATTTCTTCAACTTCATCAAGCAAGTCAATAGGATCTCGTGTATCTCGATCCAATTTATTCATGAAGGTAATAATAGGAGTATCACGTAATCGAGTAACTTCCATCAACTTGATAGTACGCGCTTCAACACCTTTTGCCGCGTCAATCACCATTAAACAGCTATCAACGGCGGTTAACGTTCTGTAGGTATCTTCAGAAAAGTCTTCGTGCCCTGGAGTATCGAGGAGGTTTACCAAGTGATCTTTGTAGGGAAATTGCATCACAGAGGTTGTGACTGAGATGCCACGCTCTTTTTCCATTTCCATCCAATCAGATTTCGCATGCTGCCCAGATTTTTTGCCTTTTACAGTTCCAGCTTTCTGTAAGGCATTTCCGAACAATAATACTTTTTCGGTGATAGTGGTTTTACCCGCATCGGGGTGAGAGATGATAGCGAAAGTTCTTCGCTTATTGATTTCATTAAGAAAATCGGCGTTTGCCATGTATCTAAATTCCCGTTTTGTACAACTATTTGTACAAAAAAATAAAGTTAACTCTAAGCCCTGATCTTCAAGCAGATTGCCACGGCCTACAGCCAGCAAAACCTCCCATCAAAGCATTGAAAAATTTGAGCGCTATTCTAGCAAAATAACTAAGTACTATAAATCAAACACTCAGTACTTCTTTTAGCTTGTTTAACGCCAGCTTATGTTTGTCATCTGGCATTTTGGCCAGATTAATCTGTTTCCATTTAATGGCCGGAAGTTCACTAACAGCATCAAGACCAAGCAACGCCCAATCCGGCTCACGGTTTTTAAACGACAGTAAAAAGCCTTTTTCACTATCGGTTAGCCCTTGGTGAATAAGCTCTACCAAACGCTCTCTCACGGCCACCAGCTCTTCAAGCGGTACGTCCGTCTCGGCCATATTTGCAAATTCACCTGCATAAATGGCCGCTATATCTTTAAATTGCGGCCTTAACAATTCGGCCATTGGCCGATTGTGACTTGAGAGATAGATTATTAGTGCCTTTCTTATCTCATCCGTCAGGCCTTCATTTTCCAAGAGCCACTTCACATCGAATAAGTCTCTTGGGTGCTGCCTATCTAATGCCGCGCATATTTTGCCAGCATAAAGATCAGCCAAGGCCACCACAGGCACTTCTGCATAACCAAATTCATCTTCTACGGCGGCGCATACTTCCATCAACTGCGGCTCGTAAACCGTGCCACGTAGCACGGGTGAGAGCTCAACCTTTATCTGCACACCATTACGGCCAACAATTAGCCTCAGAGCATCGCGTTTTGACTTATAAGCTTCTGTTAGCTCAACATCTTTAAACGCGACTTTTAAATCTGCGCTAATGGCATCTAATGCTGCGCATATTTCCTGTAATGCGTCATCACGGCCTTTCATGGGCAGATAAACCAAATCAATATCAACCGACAAGCGCGGAAACTCTCTAACAAAGAGATTGATCGCCGTTCCGCCTTTAAGCGCGAAACATTCCTGCTTGGCGACAAAGGGCAAAACCTGCATCAATAACTGCACTTGCTTGTAATAAATACTGTTTCTATCCATAGCTAACTTTCGCTTTCCATTGCCATATGTGACGGCACAGTGATCAAATAATCCGTATCCAATTTGCCGCCTTTAGCCACAACACGCTTGCCAGAGCCTAAATCGTAATCCTCGACATTCAGCTTGTTAAACCAAGGGTAAGCTTGACGTTTAGCTAACCAGAAAAACAAACGTTTCACCTTCACGCTTTTGCACGCTTTTAAAAGTGTATCGAGTTTTCTGGGTGATAAATTCACTAGCCCTTGCATAAGCTCGTCGGCATGCTCAAAGCTAACCGCGTCTGGCAAATCTACCAGTAACTCCAACAACGCTTTTTCAGGACATGAAAAATACACAGGGGGCAGATCCGCCTCCCATTCATGCTGCCTGATAAAGCTTTTGTCTTTTATCAGCCATTCAGGCCACAACGTATTGGTACTATGCCCATCACATTCAACGGGCAGCGATAAACGCCCCAGCCATGATGGCAACTTGCCTTGTGCATATAAATGTATATGTGGCGTACTGCCTAACGACAGATACTGCGACAACCCCGATAATGACAATGCTGACAACCCGCCAACGATAACGGAAGGCAGATTATCCGAGCTATTCACATCCATACGCTGCATAGAGGCAACCACGCCTTCCCAGCTCAATGAGCGGGAATACTGGCTATATACGCCAGTAGCCAGTAATAACAAAGTTTCTGTTTTCACTGCGTTATCGATGGCATGGGCACTTAAGCCTTGTTCAGCTAGCCACTTTTTAGTCGCCAGCATGCCATAAGGTAGAAGCGCTTTAAGTGACTGTTTATAAGCCCCTTTTGCTACATCATCATGTGAAGTAGTGCTGTTAACCAAGCGTACAACCCTTTTTAGTTTACCATTAGCTTTATTTGCGGCGATAAACGCCGTAAAAAACAATATGTATAAACTAACATAATCAAACATGGTTTACCACCATTAAGTTTCACGGCGGTAAGCGCCGCGAAATACACAAAATATAAACCAGAACAGTTTAAAACAAAGGCGCTATCGGTATTAATAATACCGATAGCCAGCATTATTTAAACTTTTGGGGCTCAGCTTGACGACAGCGGAGACAAGACAAGCGAAATATGAGCGATATAGGCTGCAAGGCCTCTGAGCCCCAAAAGTGCGCCGCCAAAAGCAAGCTCCCGCCCCTTCAACAAGAAAGGGCAGAAGCTCGCCTGTTTAATGGTTCCAAAAAATATGAACTTCTTGATAACCTATTTCGATGGTGAATACATCGCCGCCTAGCTCCATATCACGCCCCATTTTTTCATAGTCGATATAAAATGCTAAATGCTCTGGGATCTGTGTGGTTTCTTCGGTCAGCTCTTCGGCATAGTCAGCCAGTGAGGCATAACAACCACAATAATTATCTTCAATGGCTTTTTGCGCATCGTCGATACTATCGCCAAAGTGAGATAATAAATCGCCTGCAATTTCGCCATGTTCCTCAATAAAACAAGCTACTTCGTGCGCGCGCTCAATTCCTTCATACTCAGACACTGAATAACCTGCAAAGCCTTCATAATCATGAATAGCATATTCTTCAGCATCGTCTTCTGGGCTGTTGGCTAACAACTCGTTAATTTGCTCTTGAATATCGTCCAGCGCTTGCGTGGCATCAATCCAAACACCATGTAACTTGCCGTTGTTGTATGCGGCTAGGTCTGCAACATAAATTCTAATTTCTTCGCTCATTTCTTTTGCTCCTTAATCTTAAAAACACACCCCCTTTTGGGGTTGAAAACCCCAGAAAAAGAAGCGAGCTGGCGAGCGAAGATCACATGTTTTGGCGCAATCCAGACAGGGGGGACCACCCAGCCTGCACAAACCTGAACTTGAGAAGGTGCGGAAGGTTGGGGGATGTCTTGATGAAGACAAGTTATGTGATATTTTTACGTCTACCCAAAAGGGGAAACTAGAACAGAAGATGCGAACACGAACGTGTTCTGCCTTTTTTCAGCGCAGCGAAACTCTTTTTAAACAAAAGCAGCAGCGCTTTAGTGCTGATCCAAATAACCAATCAATCTTTACCACCAAATTTGAAAACGCGTGAACCCACGCGGCCTTTTTAGCATCCACATTAACGTGAATAGCGGTTTATTCCTGCAAGCATAAAATGCTTCTCCATTGTATTGCGACCAAAGGTGCAGGCAACCACATATTCTCGACCACGCGGCTTTACAAAGGCCGTGGTTGTCACGGCCTCCAAATATAGGAGGTTACAATGAGATTAGTAACAAAATTTGAATTAGCAGCCAAAAACACATATCAGCTTCACGGCTTACATAAAGACGTTTTTATCGAGCTGATAAAAAGTAATGCCAATACGCTTCAGCGTACAAATGCTTTGGCTTCACTGCAAAATATCGAGAATGAACTTTCATTACGATGCCTTTAACTTTAATATTAATTCTATGCTGACCAATTTAATTATTCGGCATAGAAGCTTTCAATTGAAGCTTTTCCTTTTACCTTCTGATGTAACTCATCCGTCATTACCTTTTCAAATATTCTAACTACATTTGCAGGATCAACTAGCGCAGTATGTTGAAACAAAATGGCATCATGCATTGGTATCAAGACTTGAACATTATCAAGTCTTGAAAGCTCTAATAGCGCTCTCTTAAATATATAAGTAGCAGTGCCTTGAATAACATGATTAACAGATGTTCGTTTCTCTTTATCCGTTAACTCTTTATCAGAATTCCTATTCAAATAATTAGCCGAGATTGTTCCAACTCGCCCGCTTTCAAAAAACTCATTATTTATCGACTTTTTCCAATCCTCAAACACCGAAAATCCAGAAAAGTACTCACGTGCTATTATTTGATTGCCTCCCAATTCTTTAACAGAGCTAATAATATTCTCTAACGACATCCCATACGTATATGATAAAAAAAGGACTTTGGCCTTCTTTCTCATGCTTGTATCATTGAAAACCTGAACTGCAAAGTCTCTATAAGCATCACTGTTTTCGTAAATGTTCTTCATTTTTGGATCAGATGACAGTGCCGCCATTATACCAACCTCAAACTGATCATAATCTACATAGCAAAGAGACATCTCCTCATCGGCAACAAATATATTTCGGTATCTTTTAGATATATTCTGAAGGTTTGGTGATTTATGGTAGATTCTGGAAGTAGAAGTCCAGTGTGACTCGACTATTGGCCTTAACCTTCTAGAACTAGAAGAGATAGAATTAAATATTCTATAACTCTTGTTAGTTTTTTGAAGACTTCGTAAATCGTCAGTATAGCCATCACGCGAAGGCAAAAAATCAATCAAAAATTCAAGACTATAATCCTGAACGTCATACCCTAGAGCGGACATCTTCTCCCTAACCTCTCCCTCGACCGGAAGTTCATACATCACCTTGTGCTTTTCCGCAAACAATTTAAGTTGTCGGTAGAAGTCTAACTTAAGATTATCTTTGTGTTCCCTCACCATATCGTTATTCACTCGAATACCTTTGCAAGCTGAAACAACCAGCTCATTGAAGATGGGCACCTCCAAAGAATAAAACCTTTCTATTTCTCCTGCTTTCGAAGCTAATGCTGACAATTGCTCAAAACACTCCGCAAGCTTATGTGAAATTAGCATGTAAATATCTACAACTAACTCTTTACGTCGGTAATACATGTCCATGTAATAATCAAAATCGTCACTTTCCTTAAGTAGCGGCTTAATAGTTTTGGACACATCCCAAGGCTGAACATCTCCGCCTATCGATTTAACTCCCGCAACGACCTTTGACATCAATACAATATCGATAACCTTTGGGGGTAAGCTGCCGTGTTTTTTAAATAACGAACTGGAGATTAACCAAAAGTCATGAGTTACTATAAAGCAATCAAGGGCAACAACTTCTTCTGAACGAGCCTCAGAGAAAGCATCACCATCATATATAAAATATCGATCCGCTCCGCCTTCAGAAAAGTCTTTCTGATAAACAAGATAGACTGTCTTCCCTCTACTCATATGGCGATATCTCATCATAAATTTCGTCAATAAGTGTCGTATTAAAATCCCTTAAATACACTGTATCACCTTTAAAACTTCCATTTTCTTGCATTCTAGCTACTGTCCCACGCAGTCGATAGTCAACTTTCCCAAACATTGGCTTCAACTTTTCTTTAGACGTATTCTGAAGCGCAATCAAAAAATACCGCTGATGCTGATATGGCCAAGTTTCCTTGAAATCTTCTATAAACTCTTCAAGTTCAATTTCAAGCCCAATGGATGCAAGATATATGAAACAAGCGGGGACTTCTGGGGTCTCGACACTCTGTCTTACTAAAGACTTACAATGCTCTACTAGTTCCGGAGCGTTGAATTTCTTATACGCCATAAGCAAAATAAGATGATAATTCTGCCAACCATGTATAGCTATATCCTTATTTACTATGAAACTTGCTATTGATTGATTTTGCTCGTCAGACAAATCTAAATCCATTAATAATTTACAAAATTGATCAGAAGAGACAGGCTGCCTTGCAAACTCACCAATCAAAGCATCGGCAATTTCACTAGCTAGAATAGATTTCGAGTCAAAGAGATTTGAAGATATCAATGTTTTAAATCTATTTATACAATAACGAAAAGGGCGGCTTTGCGTTTCTCCTTCTTCTATTTGTTTTTGTAGAAATTCAAATAAAATTGGTATTGAGCGAGCAATTACCTTCCTGCTTTTGGATCGCCACATCGTATCGATAAGTGTCATCGTGTCGTCAGAGCTTGGAAAGAACTCTTGGAGATTCTCACTGCTCTTATCAAGTATTACAGTTTTCTTCGAATTAATGTTTAAACCGAGTTTTCGCAGCTCGAAAATAAGGTCGTTTAGGGCTCTTTTAGCTTCATACTCATCTGAACAAATAATTCTAATATCATCGACATAGCGAAAATAATCATATCCCTTGCCAACCATGCTCTTATCGACAGTATCAAGCACTATATTTGCAATAAAAGAAGACGCATCTCGATTTTGCGGCAATCCATGTCTTTCGCTATAGCACCATTTTTCTAACAATGCCCTCAATGTACTAACTGCACTTCTTATATTATTTTTTTCAGCGCCAGTTGCATCTATTTTTGAAATCATTCCAACAAATGCGTTTTCAACAGTATCTATTGAGATTTGCTCAAAGTAATTTAGAAGGTCAGTTACAAGAAGAGTCTTATCATCAGCAAAGGATAGATAACTTATATTCTCAAACGTATTCCACAATTCAATTCGATGTTTAAAAAGATACTTTTCCTTACCAAATTTATTATATCGATGACTAAAAACACGGTTTGATAAAAGTGGATCAAAATATGGAATCAGGTAGCTACAGATCGCCTGATATAAAAACCTATCATAAAAATCAATTTCTAATGTATATCGCAGACCAAGCGCTCGTTTTGGAACATCATATATAGTCTTGCGGCCAGACTTATATTCACCATGGTTAATCTCAAGGTTTTGCGAAAGAATTTTTCTTAGATTTTTATAATTAGAAAGAAGATCTTGATACCTCACAGCATCATAGAACCAATCATCTTTCATATCCTGACGAAGGTGCTTTAAGGTAGCCCGTTCATTAATGGGGAACGCCAGTAAACTTTCCTTATCCGTACTACCCATTACGTGCGCCTCTTAGAGGTAACGTCAAACTGAGTTCGAAATATTAGCACTAAATTCCTTTTCACCCCCCCCTCCTAATTAAAATTTTTATTATTGCTAGTAACCAGCGATAGGATATCTTCAGACCTAGTCATAAGTACTGGCTCTTTCTCAAGTACAATCATTTGCTCAGTAGTTAGCACAGTGGTTATTACCTGCGACTTTCCATCTACGCGAATTTTTAAAATAACCAAAGAGCTATTTTGTAGCAGACGAGAATTTTCAACCTTTATATTTTTTATTTTCATCGTTCCCTCAATGGCTTACGCCTACTCACGATCTAAAATTACATATCCACAATACGCTGAATACTCTGTTTCCATGACGACTTAAACGCATCGTCACCAGCAAACAGTTTGTATAGCTCTAGCTCATCTTTGCGGCGCTGAAGCATTATTTCTTTTAATATTTTCTCGAATGCCAGTTCACGGTTATGTGGATCAGCATTGTTTTTATATTTATCTTCGTAGTCTGGGTGGGCTTTGACGCTATCAGCAATGTTTACAAACTTAATGCGCTGCTCTTCGGGTGTTGCACTCCAGCCTTGGAACCAGCGTTCATTGAACGTATATATGATGTCATCCAATGGGTTAGTTTCTTTGTCGCCACCGTGCGCCCCACGTGGGTTAGGGTTTTGCGGGTCTAATTCTGTTTCTTCTCCGTCCAAACCAATAGTGTGGCTTAGCTTCACTCTCTGAAGACCGTATGAGCTGAGATCAACTGAATCCAGTAATTCATCTAATAATTCAGCGTCAGGATCTTGAACTTTAAGCTTGGGGATCAGGAACTTTAAGAACCAGAATAACTTTTCCCATACGGCTATTTCATAGGACATGATTGAAGCCATCTGGCCGTAGATTTTTACAAACTGCTTGGCTTTGATTTTGAAGTCAATTTTGGCTTCATTTTCTAGCTCTAACTCAACATTGAATCGAGCTGCGGCAATATCGATTATTGGGCTTAGCCGTTGAGCATCTTCATTGTCAAAATAACGTTTTACAAACTCTTCAACTTCTGTCCATTCATAAACACCGACATCATCCATTTCATCTTTTAATTCATGGAGTACGTTGACATCAGTCGCCTCAGACAATGAGGTTGCTGTATAGAATGGATCAAATGCTGTTTTAATTTCTTCGATAGAATTGAAGAAATCTAGCACAAAGAGGTCTTCGGTTTTCTTGCCTAGTTTCGGAGCTGACCTGTTTAAACGCGACAGCGCCTGCACACATAAAACACTCGCCAGCTTTTTATCTACATACATCGCGCAGAGTTTAGGCTGGTCAAAGCCAGTCAGATATTTGTTGGCGACAACAAGTAGGCGATATTCGTCAGTATCAAACTTGTCTTTCGTATCGCTTTCACCAAAACCATTCATATCGGCTTCGGTATATTCGATACCATCAACTTCCTTAGTTCCGGAAAAGGCTATAGCAGCCTTAAAGGGGGTGCCTTGGGCTTCCAGTAATCGCGTTATTGCCTTGTAATAACGAATGGCTGCTTCAATATTTTGAGTGACAACCATACCTTTACCTTTGCCTTTTAGCTTCTTGGCGTTGACGACATGCGGCACAAAATGCTCCAGCATTATTTCGGCTTTGGTATCTATCGTATGTTGGCTACTCTCTACGTAAGCCCTGAGTCTCTTCTGAGCTTTCTTAGTATCAAACTCAGGGTTATCTTGAATCGACTTTTCGATTTCGTAATAGCTTTTGTAAGTCGTGTAATTAGCCAGCACATCAAGAATGAAACCTTCTTCAATCGCTTGCTTCATAGAGTACAAGTGAAATGGTTCAAAGCTGCCATCAGGCTGCTGCTGTCCGAACTTTTCTAGGGTCGTATTTTTAGGCGTAGCGGTAAACGCTAAATATGAAGCATTACCACGCATCTTGCGTGATTTCATCGCCTGTAGAATCTTGTCTTGAGCGTCTTCCGCCTCTTCTACCTCAGATTTACCCATTGCACGGTTCATGTTGTCGTGCGCTGATCCTGACTGCGAACTGTGCGCCTCATCAATAATAACAGCAAAGCGCTTATCGCTAAGATCCGCAATACCATCAATAATAAATGGGAATTTTTGAATGGTAGTAATGATAATCTTCTTGCCGTTCTCCAGTGCAGACTTAAGCTCTGACGATTTGTGAGCTGGCGCAACAATATTCTTCACTTCCGAGAAGTCTTTGATGTTATCGCGAAGCTGCTTATCGAGTAAGCGTCTGTCAGTAACAACAATCACCGAGTCAAACAGCGGCTGATCTAAACCTCTGCTGCCTTGCACAGCCTCACTGGCTGGATAAGTTTCAATAAGCTGATACGCAGCCCAAGTGATTGAATTAGACTTACCAGAACCCGCCGAATGCTGAATTAAGTATGTTTGCCCAACACCATTCTCAGAAGCATCGTTGACTAACTTTCGTACCACATCCATTTGATGATAACGCGGGAAAAACAAAGTACGCTTGTTAAGCGGGTCTTTGCTGCTACCGTCCAGTCTTACAAAGTGCTGAATGATATTGGCAAGGCTATCTTTGCTAAATACTTCTTCCCAAAGATAAGCGGTTTTATGTCCTGATACATTGGGCGGGTTGCCTTGCCCATGGTTATGGCCTTTATTAAATGGCAGAAAGAAGGTGCTTTTTCCAGCCAACTTGGTCGTCATATAGACTTCATCGGTATCCACCGCCATATGCACCAGACAGCGACCAAAGTTAAGAAGTGGCTGGTTGGTATCTCGGTCTTCACGGTACTGTTTTTGTCCGTGGTAGCGGGCAGTTTGATTTGTCCAAGCGTTCTTCAGTTCTAGCGTTATCAATGGAACGCCGTTGATAAACAGCACCATATCAATTTCTTGCAGCGGATTAGCTTGCGAATAACGTAATTGGCGGGTAGAGCTAAACAGGTTTTCAGAAAAGTTCTGTTTAACCTTCTCGCTACTGCTAGCCAGCGGTGCTGGATACATCAAGTTGAAGTGGGCATCGTCAACGCTCAAACCTTTCTTAAGCAGGTGCAAAATGCCATGTTTTTTGATGAGTCTGTCAAAGCGTTCGTAAATTTTACGTTGCCAATCATTGGGGTTATTACGCCTGATTTTTTCAAGCTCATCTTCCTGCGTTTTTTTTAAAAACGCCCAGAAGTAGCGCTCATCTAGTGCATACTGCGCGTTAAAATCAGACGGCTGACCAACCTTATAGAACTTGCTACCAAAGTCTTGGGCTACTTCTTGTATTTGATTTTTAAGCTCTTCCAAGCAAGTGCCCGTTAATGACTTCTCAATTGCCGATTCTAGTGCCTGTTCATTCGTTTGACTGACCATTCTAACCCCTATCCCTGTACTTGATTCTTATTCTTCAATGCTTCGGATGCTTTCTGTAGTGGTGCTTTTAGTGCCTTCTCAAATTTTGTCATTTGATTAAGATGCCATTGTATCCACTCTGGCCAATGATCCTTATTAAAGCCATCAGCATTGCAGCTATATTGAATGCGGCTAGATTTTTTATCTTCTAGCCTTAACCACTCCAGCGTATCACCAAAACTTTCTTCAATTTGATCTTTTCTTTCATAAAGAAAGTCGAAAACAAATTTATTATCCTCTTTAGATGTTCTGGCTTGTTGTAACCAAATACGGACTTCTTTTTGAAGGAAAACCAAAGCATATGGACATCCGCTGAGGCCAGAACCAGCGGAAAGCCAATGATCCTTGCTGGGGCTTATATTATTGAATAATTTGCATGAGCTGTTTTGGAATACTTCGAGTGCTTGCTCCCAATATTGGTGTCGTACATTGTGGCGATTTTTAAGTACTACTTCAGTCGTTTTTTCTTCGGCTTCCTTGGCACTAATACCAATCATTAACTCTTTAGCTTCAGGCGTAGGAATAATCTGGTCGATATTAATGAATAACTGTTCACCGAGGGAGTGCGGTGTAACTTTAAAACATTGAATATTTATACCTTGGCCTAGTAGCCAGAGCGCCGTGCTGGTCACTTCTTTACGGAAGTTAGCTGCCACCATCATCAAACGCTGGCTGTTGCCCAAATTCAGCTTTACTTCATCAAGGTCAGGTGCATCGAGAAATTCACAGATTTGAGAAGAAGCATCTGCCAGAGCGCCCTCACTGTCATTAGCATTTTTTTCGTATCGATTGATGTACTGCTGGAATATCTCAACAATTTGTAATTTGGTTAAGCTGGCGCAGTAGGAGGCATATTTAAGAGATTGCCAAACTACATCGCGACCACTATCATCCAACTTGTTCTCAATAATGACCAAATTGCCGTCTTTATCAAGCGCCAACAGGTCAAGACGTTCACGGGTATCATCAAAGCCGTCAAACTCCTTTTGAATTATCAACAACTCCTCACCCAAGGCTGAAGGTTCATGTGCAAGCCACTCTTGCAGGTGTTTGCGCTCAGTAAAGCCAAGCTCACTGAAAGTCTTGGTTTTTACTGCTTTTATACGATTGCTTTGGTAATCGACTGTAAACATTTCACTTCCTTGTTAAGCCACTTTTATTTTGCCCGTAACGGCACTATTGATGAGAGTGGTTTTGTATTCTTTTAGTTTTTCAATTTGACGTTGCTGCAAACCAACTACTTGATCAAATGTTTTTGATTGCTTTTCGATATGAGCTAATATTTCTAATTGCTCATTTTCAGGTGCGATCGGAACAGATATATCAAATAGATCACCTGTATATAGCCGAATTAACCCTTCTACAATTCCTGTTGCTCTGATAATAAACTGTTCGATGTATGATGGGTGTCTAAAAAGAAGCTCTAATAGCTTGGCATCAACGATATGGGCTTTGCATCTGTAGACAGCATAATCAGGACTGACTAAGCCTTTAAAATCAATGTTGCTTTTAAAGAAAACGCCTAAATGAGCTTTCAGCTTGTTGAAAACCAAGTCATTCTTATGAACTATTTTATTATCTATATTACTAGCTGCCACCTCAGACTTGTCATGATAATCAGCGCGAACAACTAGGCCATGCACTTGGCTAACCATAAACAAGGGCTCTTCACCAGTTTTTGAGCGCTCACTACTTTCTTCTAAAACATATTTAAGTCGCTTCACGTCCCAATGTTCAGGAACCTGCCCAATCCACTCCACACCTGAATCTTTCATTGGCACTTCTGGATCAAGCCCTTGAGTGACGGCTTTTTGGATAATGATTTGCTTCCGTTCTTTCAGCAGTGTGATTTGCTTTTCTTTGATAGCAATCGCTTCATCAATTTGCGCTGTTTTTTTGTCTAGAAAATTAGTAATCGCAGTCTGTTCGTCAATTGAAGGGAAAAGTGTGCGATATTGATACAAATCCTCCATACGAAAAGATGCCTGCATATGGTCAGGTATTTGATTACGATAAAATTGAAACATTGGCTGAAAAGCGTAATAAAAGTACTTAAGGTTAATTCCGCTTGCAATTCTTGGCACAATAATCATGCAATTTTGCGAAAGACTAAATTTGGACTTCAAATATTTAACGGTCATAGCTTTAGCGCCAACAGTGGTAGAAAAAAGGCATCCGTTAGCTGAGTAGTCAAATTCATAACGGTTTATCTTTCCCATTACGCCATCATTTTCAGTTTGGCCACTATAAACTGGAAAATCCCCTTCATTAGCTCCACAATATTCTTTAGTAAGCCTTGCTGCGTCGCCTCCTTTTTTAGCAGTAAAGAAATAGAAAACCTTCTTCATTTCCCACTGTTCGGGTATTTCGACAAGCCAATCCGTTCCACTATTTTTATAGGTATCATATTTAGGCATTGCCGCTAAAGCATCCATCAAATATCTCCCTGAACTTCAGCCACATCAACACCCAATATTTGCGCAATTAAGCCTTCAGCTTTCTGCTCTAAGTCAATAATATCGTTTGCCACTTCACTCAGTTCTCGAAGTGGTTTATGGCGATAAAAGTATTTATTAAAGCTGATCTCGTAACCAATCTTGGTGCTATCTAAGTTGATCCAAGCTTCTTCAACGTGCGGCTTAACCTCTTTAAGAAAGTACTCATGAATTTCTTGAGCTAGGGGAACAGATTCTGAATCGCGTAGATCTGAGCTTGGCTCAAAAGTAATATATTCGCCTGATTTCCCTGAAGAGTAATAACCAAAGTCAGCTAATTGATCTTGCGAACATCCTAAATGGCTTAACAGCTCTTCCAACTTGACGCCTGAAAGCTTCACGGTTTTCTTTACGACCTTTTCTGCACTTTCGTCATACCAACTAACGGCATTTAAAATAGCGTTTTTCTCTGGTGCAGAAAGCTTGATCTTTTGTTCTTTGAGTACAGCATCAACTTTGACTTTGAAAAGGTTGAAGTCGTCAAATTCATCACTGCCAATTTCTTGCATGAGCAGATTAGCAGCTTCAAGAATGGCGCGCAGCTTCTGCCAATATTTTTCATCTAACAATTTAGTCTTGGCTTTGGCATTAACACTAATATCTTTGTCTTCGCACCATTCTAAAATATCTTTGCTTATGCCTTTTAGAAAGCCTTTGCCGTAGACTTTATCGCCATGCTCTTCAAACAAGTATTCCATCACTTCTAGTAATGATTTATCAAAGCGTAGTGGCGCAATGGCTTCTGGCGTGAACTTGGCCTTTCTGCGATCAGGGCGTTCGATATTGACTTTGTGATAACCGAAATCTTCGTTGTTAAATACTTGGCTAGCTATGCCAACAGCATCGTTATTAGCACCTAATGTCCGTTCTATATCAGCACAATCAAGGTAAGCTTGTGTGATTTCAGCAATATGTTCCGGCGCAAATTCACAGTTCTTATTGCCTAGGTTTTTGCGTAGCTTTCGGAATAGCAAACTAGCATCAATAAGCTGAACTTTTCCTGTGCGAGACTCTGGCTTGTTGTTATTCAATAGCCATATATAGGTTGTAATACCTGTGTTGTAGAACAAGTTGTTAGGTAGCTGCACAATCGCGTCGAGCATGTCGTTTTCAATGATAAAACGACGAATATTACTTTCACCACCGCCGGCATCACCAGTGAACAGGCTAGAGCCGTTATGGACTGAGGCAATTCGCGTTCCCATCGGACTTGTAGATGGTGATTTCATCTTGCTCACCATTTCCATGAGGAACAGAAGCTGCCCATCGCTAGAGCGCGGTGTTGCATCAACGGTTTCTTTATTATTCCAATAGTCAGTCAGCTCGACTTTAAAACGTGGGTCGATAACTTCGCCGCTGTCTTTGATATTCTTTTGCTCAGAAGCCCAACTTTTTCCGTATGGTGGGTTTGAAAGCATGAAGTCAAAACGATCTGAGGCAAACTCATCCGTTGAGAGCGTTGAGCCTACTTTGATGTTTTCAGGGTTGTTACCCTTAATCATCATATCCGACTTACAGATAGCGTAAGTCTCATCGTTGATTTCTTTACCATAGAGGTAAATATCACGATTGGCGGCGGGATATCTTTCTTCGATAAAGTTTTGAGATTCCGTGAGCATACCGCCGCTACCGCAAGCAGGGTCATAAACAGACATTGTTAGCGGTAAATCATCTTTGATCGGGTCAAAGACAAGGTGCGTCATTAACTCAATGACTTCACGCGGCGTGAAGTGCTCACCAGCCTCTTCGTTGTTTTCTTCATTAAACTTACGAATAAGCTCTTCAAACACATACCCCATGCCCAAGTTTGTTAGGGCTGGTAGTTTGTTGCCGTCTGGATCTTCTACTTGGTTAGGAGTGAGGTTTATATGCGGAGAAACAAATTTCTCAAGCACATCAAGCAATACATCTTTACCTGCCATATGGCGAACTTTTGAAAGCAGCTCGAAACGCTCTATGATCTCTTTAACGTTTTCACTAAAGCCATTGAGGTATTCTTCAAAGTTAGCCAGTAGAATTTGCTGGTTGTTGGTGGCTGTACTGAATAGGCTTTTTAACGTCCATTTAGAAACATTGTAAAACACCTGACCTGATGCCGCCTTTAGTGGCTCATCATCAAGTTCTGTGGCATTCATATCCTCTTTCTGGAATTTAACTTCGTCCAATACTGCCTGCTTGCTTGGCTCTAGCAATGTATCCAAGCGACGAAGTACCACCATAGGCAAAATTACATCACGGTATTTACCACGCACATACACATCGCGAAGACAGTCGTCCGCAATGTTCCAAACGAAAGATATAAGTTTATTGTGTACAGAATGATCCATTATTTAGCCTTGTTTTTTTGTTCTTCGATCCATTTAAGGACATCTTCTCGCTTAAACCGCCAACTGCCACCCACTTTAAATCCGGGCAATTTACTCTCTGCGGCCAGTCGATACGCGGTTTTCTCTGCCAACTTGAGATAGTCGGCCACCTCTTTCAAGGTCATAATTTCATCGGACATAGTTTTACCTACCATGAGACTATAGGTGAGAATATGAGAAAATCGGGGAATGAGCAAGGTAAAGCTGATACTTTTGGATAGTTTTCTACACAGGGTTGTAATCAAATAAATGTATGGCGTGATCAATCCAAATCACGCCTTCTACGGTTTTTGCGGGCTCTATTGATAGCTTGGCCGTCTTTATCTTGTTTTGGCTTGTCTTGGCCTTTGTCTAGCGTAGAATCCTCAAAGCCTTGGCGCAATTTATCGTGTTTCTGCTCAGCCCGTTGCTCGGCACGAATTTGCAGTATGCTTTTAGCCAGTTGTCTGCGCTCATCTAGATGGCGTTCTTTGTTCTGGCGAATGTGTTTTTGCAGCTCAGCGCGTTCGCGATTGTGCTGGAATATCATTTTATGGCGCGCCTCTGAATGCTCAGCTTTTACGGCATAGAGTTCTTTACGACCAATCAGGCGTAAGCGCTCGGCTTTACCTGTTACTTTGTCGAAAAAGCCCATTACGCCTTTTCTGAAACGGCCACGTACTGCTTTCATAGTGGCTTTGCGCTTCAAGCGGTGGCGCTCTTGCTGCTCGCGCCGCTCTTGGCGCTGCTTCTTTATTAATGCAGCTTTCTGATCTTCATAAGGCCGCATCTGCGCCTTATGCTGGTTTTTCAGTGAATTTATCTTGCCGAGCATTTCTTTGGTGTAGATGTTGCGAATACGCACATTGGTAAGCGCTATAGATGGCAAATCTTCGGGCGAGCCCAAGCGCGTTTTCAGTTCTTTGGCTTTAATGCCACCATGGCGGGAAAGTGAATAAACTTTCTCGGTATGGTCAACCACCACAAAACCACGTTTGTCGCCTCTTGCGAGAAACAAGCCAGAATCTTTCAAAGCCTGCTTAAAGCTTTCGCCATTATCTGAGCTTTGCCATGCTTTCTGGATGAGTGATTTAATCTCTTTTGGATCAACACCATGGCGTTTAAGCTTTTGCCATTCGCTGTTGGCAAGCTGAAATGTATCGCGCTCAGCTTTATTTTGTAAGCCTTGGGGCATCGCCCAGCCGTTATCCAAATAAAGCTCGCGGCTTATTTCTGTACATTTATTTTTGAAATGCGACATGTTGATTGCACGCATATTGTCTACATCAATGCGCGACCAAACCACATGGCAATGCCGCCGTCCCTCTTTCTCATGGAACACTACGACGCGAGGCTGGTCCGTGAGCCCAAGCTTTTGTTCAAGCTTGGCGAAGGCGGCATCAAATTGGCCTTGTTTCACATCCGCATCTTGTGGCGGATTAAAGGACACAGAAAACAAGGGCTGCTGGCACTGCGTACCTTTAGAGACCGCATCGATCTCTAATAAGGCCGCATGCAAAGACTGGCCAGCCAGCCCTCGTATTTCATGTAACGTGACATGATCATTGTCTTGTGTATTCGCAAGGTGGTTAGCCAGATTTCTGGCACCACTTCGTTGCGAGGCCTTAATGATCATTTCGTTGCATTCCACTGTCAGGATAAACCGGTGCTGAGTCATCCTCTGCATATCCTAGCGCTTTCATGACAGATTCACGGATTCGTGTCAGATCTTCCAGCGCTTGCTGAAGCTCTGGCACTTCTATTGAGCCGTGTACATTGAGCTGGCGTGCGATTTGGTTAAGGTTGTTACCAATCTTACCCACAGAGCCCAGAAGTTTCGCCAGCTCAGCTTTATCGCGCACAGGTCGTTTTGCGCGACGCGGAGGAGGAATATCAAAAATGGCATACTTGCAATAACTCCCCATGGAGATGCCTGCATCTTCAGAACGCTGCTCCAGTTCTTGACGTTCGTTAAAACTGAGCCGCAGAGAAAACGGTGCCTGCCGTTTTTTCTTGGGAGTTGGTGCCTCGCCATTTTTTGCAAGAATGAGATGATTGGGATCACTTGCCGCATTAAAAATGCCGGACAAGTTATCAGGTGGCAAATTGCTATTGCCGCCTAAATTATTGAATTCGTTTTTCATGGATTTCCCCTCCGCTATTTACGATGGGGATGCAACGGGGGTTATGTAATACAACCCCTTGCCCAGACCGTGTGGTACTACCACACACATCTGGCGTAATCGGCAACTTCAAGTTTATGGCAAATTCCTTACCATTCCGTTAACGCTAACCAATCGGGTTATACAGACTTAGCCCTGCACTTTAAGGTAAAAACTACCCGTAAAAATTGCATCCCAAAATTAAGTTAAGGACATCCTATAAAGTAATAAAGGGGTGCGTAAATAGCTGAGCATCAAGTAATTTTAATCAGCAATGACAGGCGAAGACAAGCCCAGACGGTACGTTAAAAATAATTTTCAGAATAAGTATTCAGGCTGTATGAATTTCAAATAATTGCGGCATAAGAATATGAAGAACAACCTATAGTTAAGCGTTTTTTAACCAAAATATGATCTAATAGACATGTTGCAGTAGCCCGACTTTACAGGGGTTATATACCCCAAGTCAGGCTGCTTTTTGTAATCGGGGATGCAACAGGGGGAGTGTTTACTTTTAGGGTTGACACTTCCCTCATTGCATCTTCATTTATTACTCTATCACAGGAAGATTTAACAAAGGTTTAAGTTGTTAAATCGAGTGGCTAACAACAAAAGGAGTAATACCATGTCACAACGTGTTTCTGACGAAGAACTGAAAAAAGCTTATGAGGTTGCGGCTAAAGTTGTCGCTATTCATGGCGAAACGTACCTGCCTATTTTTGAACGATTAGAGCGTGAATACGAAGCCAGAATGCAAACGAAGAAAGCTTTGGCACGCGCGCAAGCCGTTGCCGAAAATGTGAGCATCTAAACTTACCCAAAGGCGAGTTTCTCGCTTTACGGTTTTTCATTGACTTAATCGGTCATGATCTTTACTTGTAACTCAAAATCGCTGGGATACTAAAACAGGCATAAAACGGGATACATTTTAAAGTATCACTTAAGGGTTAAACACCAAGGCATTGAAATTGCTAATAAAACCAATTTCACACTTGCCACATAGGCAGACACCGTGTCCGCCATTTCCCTTAACAATATTTTAAATAATTATCCGGTAACATATTGTATAAGCACGATTTTGCTTTTCACTAAGCAGTGCTCCGTCTGTTGCATCCCCGATTTGAGTTACATTTTGGGATACAAATTGGGATACATGGACGATGACCGATTACTTGATGCAAAGAAATGGCGTGTATTATTACCGCCGCAGAGTGCCAGAATATGTGGCACATTTTGACCCTAGAAAATTTGTGCGCAGCTCGCTTCAAACGCGAGATCGCCGCGAGGCAATGCGCAAAGCAATGATTCACAATGATTTTATTGAAGAATACTGGCGTAGCCTTGTGCTTCAGCATGGCGAGCCCAGCCCTAAAACTGACTATAAACTGGCAGTAAAACGCGCAAGAACCTTTAACCTTAATTACCGCAGCGCCGTTGAAATCAGCGAAGCGCCCATTGATCGCATCGTTGGGCGAATTACTCATATAAGCAAAGAATTAGACAGCACAGATACGGTAAAAGCCGTGCTTGGCGGTATCGACAAACCCAATGTTTTGCTTAAAGACTGTTTAAAACAGTATTGGGAAATCACAAAAATTCGGCTCGTTAACAAATCATCCAACCAAATCAGAAAATGGCGCAATCCCAGACAAGCTGGTTTTATGTTTTTTATTGATGTACTGGGTAAAGATAAAGCGGTACAGGACTTACAGCGCTCAGACATCCTTAAATTCCACACGGCATTAAGAGACCGCATTGCCAAGCGGGAAATATTGGCCAATACGGCCAATAAGAACCTTGGCTATGTGAAAGACATTCTCGCCACTATTGCCCTAGATAATGAAATAGATATAAATTTTCGTCGCCTCTTTGAGGAGCTTAAATTTAAAATGGATAAAAATTCGCGTCAGCCTTTTGAGGCCAGCTATGTTCAAAATACTTTGCTCAAGGGCGATGCTCTTGCTGGGCTAAATGATGAAGCGAGAATGCTGATATTCGCGATGAGCGACACAGGCGCGCGCGAATCAGAGCTGATTGGGCTGCGCAAAGAGGATATTATCCTTACTGGAGAAATTCCGTTCATTTGGATTCAGGCTTATGAAGGCCATGCATTAAAAACACCACATTCTGATCGCAAGATCCCGCTTGTCGGTGCATCTTTGCATGCATTCCAAAAACAGCCACATGGCTTTCACCGCTATAGCAACTCAGATACTGCATCCACAGCGATTAACAAATATCTACGTGAGAACGAATTACGGCCAACGCCGAAACAAACACTTTATTCACTGCGGCACACCTTCAAAGACCGCTTGCGCGATATTGGTGCGCCAGAAGAAGTGATTGATGAATTAATGGGGCATAAAAGCCGAGGCCCGAAATATGGCCGTGGGCATCTGTTAGAGAAAAAGCATGAATGGTTGGAGAAAATCGCTTTTGATGTATGTTTGGCAAGATAACCTAAATATAGGTTGACAGAATAACCTAAATATAAGCTGAAACTATTTCGCAAGACTAAAATCATGCAAAACGCACAGACAATAAATACTTCTCAACGCCCCAGAGTAACTTTTGACATATCTAAGGTTCGCCAACCGCCGTCTTATTTAATTCTTCAATAACCAACTGAAGGTATGTTGTCACCCGATCAACATAAAAGTTGAGCACATTCTGGCTATTGTTATCGAAAGTATTCAGTAATTGCTCGTATTGTTTTCGCGTCATCTTAAAATCAAAATGCTTTTCACCATGTTTTTTATGCGTCAACCAAACCGATGTACTAACGACTTGGGGTAAGGCTAGGTTGAAGCAACGGTCAACTTCAGGATAAGTGAGTAATTCACTTTCAAGATCCTTCAAGAAAGCTCTGGTAAATTGCTCATTAAGCTGGACGCGGAACCGTCCTAAGTCACTGGTACTTGAATGTCCTGTTTTTTGTTTATGCAGGGCTAGGCAGCGATAACATTCCGTGCGTCCACATTCACAGTTATCTAAGTTTTCGTCAGAAAAACTTTCACCACACCCAGAACAAATCGCTCTCATTTTCGTAGTCCACAAAACCTATTTAATTGAAAGTATAACGGGACTCAGAAAAAAGACTCAATAGCGCTTATATAGCCTCTTCATGTAATGAAAAAATAAGCAGCATACACAACACCATATTGCACTTGGCTTCAAATATCATTGACTCTAGCTTATTGCGTTTATCTTCATCGACTTGCGATAGCATTTTTTCATGCATCTGTGCGTGGGTAACGCCAGTTGCATTACTCCCATTAATCGTCTGCGACATCATCACGGTTAACACCAGATAATAAAGCTTACAAAACGCATAGTGCCTTGGGTATTGCGCCTCGCGAATACCATAGTTTTTCTCAGACAAACGAATCAGTAAATTTAAAATACGATAACGGAAAAAATGATGAGTAGCCGTTTTTTCCTGACCTTGCTGGCCATTTACAGTGATTGCCCCCGTATCTCTGTAATTCTTAAAATCTTCATAGCTTATTTCTGAGCCATACTGGCTTAGGATTTCACCTGATTTGTCTTTCAGTAATTCCAGCATTTGATTAAACACTGCGACATCTCCGAACTTGGTGAGGAAGTCGCCCATTTTATTATTGCTGGTTGGAAAGTGGCCATCTAATAGCCAAGCAACGCGTCCACCGATATCGGTAAATATTTTTTGCACGGATTGGCGTGATATGCCAACTTGATCAGCACATTTTTGAGCACTCATTCCCATTGTGTATCCGGCAACCACTTTAAAGACCGTCGCTTGCGGGATTTTTGACGCTTCATAAAACGGCTTCTTTTTATATCGCCTGACCATATTCCCGCTCTCAAAACTTTATTTAAAAAGCCCTAGATCATACCTGAATTTACAAGCGGGGCAATTTGCTTGGCAAGCTTCGGCGAAGCGCTGGCATGCTGTCGCCGCTTCGTTATTATCGTCTTAGCTTTGCAAAGCCTTCAAAAATTATTTTAACCAGATAGCTCCTGAGTCATCAGGGGCATGGAGGCTTATATGATCCGTAGAGAAGATCTATCCAAAATTCTAAAACCTGTCAGTTGGGCAGTGTTTTGGGGCTTATCAGCCAGTGCTTGTGTTTATCACCGCGCTGAGCTGCCAATACTTGCTGAATTAACAGCCGCATTTTGCGCCTATCGTAGCTGGAAGAACATCACAGAATCATGGCCATTATGGCTGCATGGCCGTTATCAGTACCTACTTTTAAAAGCGGCGGAAACGCCGTCTGAAAAGTTTGGTAAAGCTGGCTTTGCGAGTGAAAAAGACATCGAAACGGCTGGCTTGTTTGATCCGAATAATGGGGTACCTATTGGCTGCTTCAATGGTCGCCCGATGTTTTACTCATTTACCCATGCCTTATGCGTAGCGCCTGCTGGCTCAGGCAAGTCTATTTCAATTGCTTTGCCGTCAAAGCTGCACGGTTATCGTGTAAGCGATGAGAAAGGCCACAGCGAGGCGGCCTCGGTAGTTGTTACTGACATTAAAGGCGAGATTGCCGCGATGACTGCGCGAATGAGTGAGGCGCAGCATAAACACAAAGTGTTTTACCTCAATCCAGATCAGCTATTTGGCTTTCCTAATAGCTGCTTTAACCCGCTGCAAATGGTGATTGATGATATGGCGTACCCGCCAATGAATCAAAACGCCTTAGCAGACGCGCAAGAGTTAGTGCACCAGCTTTTGCCTGAGCCTGCTGAAGGCGATAAGAACAAGTTCTTTCGTAGTGGTTCTCGCAATATGATTTTGACCGCCATGCTATTTCTGGCGGCTGAAAATCCAGCGTGCTGCACCTTGCCTGAATTGTTTCGCATTGTCAGTAGCGCCAAGCGTTTAAAAGCGCTGCTTGAAGAAGCGGCAAACTCTACTGCGCTATCTGGTGATATTGCGCTACTTACCTCTGGCCTGCTGGATGCAGAAGAAGATTACTTTGCTGATTTTCTAACGGGTGCATTGCAGGTGCTTATGCCGTTTAGCCCTTCTACACCGCTGGCGCAGTCAGTGAGTAAAAGTGACTTTACCTTTGAAGCGCTAAAACAGGAAAAAACCAGCGTGTACATTATGTCGCGCTATGACCGCCGCGCAGCCTATGCGCCGTGGATTGGCCTTGTCACTAAAGCGGCAATCAAGTCATTGATCCGCACTGAAGGCAATGTGCCTGTGCATTTCTTACTGGATGAGGCGACGAACATTCCATTGCCTGGTCTTGCGAATGACTTAACCGCTTTGCGCGGTTATGGGTTGCGCTGCCAGTTTATCTGTCAGGCAAAAAGTGAAGTGTCACGCATCTACGGTAAGGAAGCGACACAGACCTTTTACTCGCAAACTGATCTCAAGCAATTTTTTGGTGTTTCATCGCTTGAAGAAGCAAAAGAAATATCAGACATGCTGGGCAACCACACTATTAAAACCCATAGCTTTGGTACGTCGGCAACCAGCCCTGATGCAGATCTAAAAGACTCTATTGCTGAAACGACCCGCGCCTTAATGCGACCAGAAGAAGTGCTGCGCATGCCCAATACCGATCAAATCATTTTGGTCGGTGGCGTAGCCCCAATATACGCAGAGCGGCTGCCATACAACCTAGTGAAGTCTTGGAATGCCGCGCTGGATGAAAACCCGCTAGAGGGTGGAAAGCTGCCCCCTAATACGCAAATGAATATTCGATATAAGGAGGTGCACTAATGCAAAAGCTGACTGTGCGCTTTCGAAAGAAAAAGCGTTATCGCTTTTCGCTGTCGTGGTTTTTGGGCTCGATATTGAAGCTGGTGCTTTGGATATGGGCGCTAAGAGTGACCGTTATACCCAGCATTTTTATTTACCTGCTGTATCAGTGCAGCACTTAACAGAGATAAAGGAGAACAACCATGTTTAACGTATTACTCGAAAAATGTGCAGATTGGCTACTACCCATCATTGGCGGCTGCCTTGTGTGGTATAGCGTGCACTATTTTGCATTAACGCCGCGCATTATCACTATTGATAGCAAACGTTTCTACGTGCAGGACAGTTCACTGCCAAACCAAGTAAACAACTGTCTGCGCGAACGTTTAGGGCGGCAAGTATTGCAAACTGGATTAATGGAGGCGGCTTTATACACCGCAACATTGAAACATTTAGCAGAGCCATATCAAGACGTATTAGCCAATGCTTATGTGTCTTTAGATGAAACCTGCGGCGTGAGTTACGCAAGACGCAAAGCACTAGAGAAAAAGCGTAGCGAAGCTGAAGCAATTAACACCATTAAAAATGTGACTGAAAAAATTAAATTCTGGCGCAAACTACTAACGGGGAAATAACACCATGCAAAAAATAATTTATAGCAAAGACGACATTATTGTAAGCACAGCGCTGTTTAAAACAGCGCGCCGCACCTATCGCATAAGCGATATTGAAAAAATCGCCATCAAGCGGCCACTGCTTTGGTTCTCACTGCCCATAGCACTCGGTAGCTTTGCATTACTCAGTAACTTTCAAAGCTACCTCTATGTGCATGAGCGCTGGTTTTGTATGGCTGGCTTTATATTGCTGCCTTTAATTGGCTGGTTTATCGCGACCTTAAATGTGACATCCAGAGCTTACACCAATGACTTAGCGGCCATTGGCTGGATGCCGACATTATCAGCGGCCAGAAATGCGCTGGATACGGTTATTTTTAAAACGAATTACAGGGCTGATGTTGTCAGCCATGAAGACTAAAGGGGAATAATCATGGTTAGAGAATATTTATCAACCAAGGATCTATGCCAGCGTTTTCGCTGTTCATCACGCACCATTTTTCGGCGTATGACTCGCGAAGAAAACCCATTCCCGCAACCGCTTATCAGGCAAGCAGGTAGCTTTAACTTATGGTGCGCTGACTCTGTGAAAGAATGGGAAGCACTTGAAATAGAACGATCAGAGAACAGCCGCTGGGGCGGCATTAACGCCAGCCTGCCAGTGCCAGAAAAAACGGCAGTTCGACGCTGGCATTAACAACAGATGTCACAAGGAAGTGGCATCAGTTCAGTTCTTTTCTCTCTTTAATTTTAGTCATTAATACCTTTACACATTTTCTTTACCTCATTAAGTTTCTATCAATAGAACAGACATGGATTAGTGCTATGGCAAACAATTGGAATATACCAAACTGGTTAGAAGAAGAAATAATTCAACGAGATACTAACTGCGTTTATTGTAGGTGTGACTTCACTCCCACTAAAGTATCGAAACGAACAGCCTCCAGCTGGGAACACATTATTAACGATGCAAGCATCATTACGCGAGAGAACATTGCACTTTGCTGCTGCGGTTGTAATTCTAGCAAAGGACAAAAGAAACTTTCTGATTGGATTGACAGTAAATACTGCATCGAAAAAGGGATAACCAGAGAGAATGTTGCTGAAGTTATAAAAACAGCTTTGTCTAAAGGACTTTAAGTATGTAATTGACTAAAAAATGGGCGCTGAAATAGCGCCCATTTTTTACGCTCTCTTTTTCGCGGTAAAAGCTAAAACGTTGTCTTGTTCAGGAGTTGGATTTTCTGGCTTGTCATCAACAAGCTTAAATAGCTTCTCACACCATGCCTCATAAGCTTCGGCTTGTTCTGCCAAATAATCATAATGATCATAAACCCGTGCCACCTGACTACCCACAGCATGGCCGAGCATAACTTCGGCAACATGGAAACTGGTGAGCGTCGAGAAGCGTGAACGCGCGGTACGGCGCAGGTCGTGCATTGAGAAATGCGTCATTTCATAGCCTTCATAACGGCGTAGGTGCTGCATGATGTTATATGGCAGCGCCAATGGCGCACGAATGCCCATAACTTCGTCTGAACCATCATTGGTAAAGGCATATTGGCTATCATGGCTCAGTGCAAAAGCTTGTTTTAAATAGACTACGATAGCGGGCGTAATTGGCCGCAATAACGGCTTGCCACTTTTCTTACCAAGCTTGTGATTTTCCGGTGGGATCGTCCAGATCCCAGCATTAAAATCAAAGTGCTGTTTTTCGGCCTGTCGCAGCTCACCATTGCGGCAACCATAGATAAGGCAGAGCTTTACAAACAGCTTGTTCTTTGGCTTGATACGGGAATTATTGACCGCCAGCCAAAGCATTTTGATTTCTTCATCATCCAGAACGCGATCGGTAGAGCGTTTCTGGATTTGTAAATCTTCTTTAGCATAGATGTCAGACAGCGGGTTGATTGGCACCAGCTTACGTTTCATCGCGAATTTATAAAGCTGTTTAGCATTCACCAAAATTCGCTCAGAGATTGCAGGTTTGGTTTTAGCGAGGGCTTCTAAGATTTCCAGCCAAGCGTGTAATGTGATTTTCTCAGCTGGCAATTTTCCTAGCTTTGGAAATACATGAATTTCAAAGCTACGTTTTATTTCTGTGTGGCCTTTTTTGTTATGAATGCAATATGCCTCATACCACAAGTCGAACAGCCCTGTGAGCGATTCAGCGGCGATAATGGCTTGCTTCTCAAGCAAGCGCACCACTTTGGGGTCATGTCCCTGCTCAAGCTGTTTTTTAAGTCGCTGTGCTTCTGTTCTGGCCTCCTTTAAGCTCATCAATGGGTATGAGCCTAAATCTACTCGACCAGCTTTACCAAAATACTGGTAACGCAGCGTATAGGTAATTTTGCCTTTTGGAGACAACCTAGCGCTCAGACCGTCTCGATCTGTTTTCTCTGCGGCTTTGTCTCTCAGCTTTCTATTGTTGGCTTTTAGCCATGTTTCAGTCAGTGCCACCTTTCAGTCCTTAGCCCGCTTTGCGGATCTGTTTGTACAAATTTTTTAAGGAAGGTTTGTACAACAAAATTTGTACGAGAATTTGTACAAATTTCTTCTGACTGAGGATGACATAGACTGTCTTGAGATGGTGATAGGACAACCAAAGACGTGTTATAACATTTTGTTTTTAATAGAAAATGTGTCTTTTGTTGTCTTAACTTGGCTTAGGCAACTTTATTCGGGTGCGAAATAATCGCAAACGTACGACGTTTCTCAATCTCACTTTGGTAACTCATAATATCTCGTTAAATTGGCGCAAATTCAAAGGCGCGAATTGTACCCTCTTCGGGGCAAAAATTGAATGCTAATTAGCAGATAAAGGTGATAAGACTTTTTTCATGATCAGGGCGTTTTCTCTAGGAGAGCTTTTATTACTAACCAATTCCGGATGCTGCCGGTCTAATTCAGCCTCATAGTAATTCTTGCGCTCACCAATCAACTCAAAACCAGAGGAGCGATACAAGTGAATAGCCGACGCATTGCTTTCTCTTACTTCAAGAAAAACATGCTCCTGTCCTGCCGCTCGCGCATTATCAAAAGAGGAAGCAATCAATATCCTAGCTATACCTTTTCTGCGTTGTGTTGAGTCGACAGTAATATCCTCAATGGTCGTTTCATCTAAAACACTGGAAAGCAAGATATAGCCAACGATGGCATCGTTAGACTTTGCTACGAGGGAAATATCATTGAGGGCGCTTTTTTCAAATGTCTCCAAGGACCAAGGGTTTATTCGTTCTTGCTTGAAAATTGAGTATGCTGCTTCAACATCAGCATTCGAAAAAGGAGAAACTACGACCATTTCTGTGCATTGAAACGGGGGCTTAATGCTTTCCACAACTGTCTTTTTAAATTTGCTGAGCTTAATTTTTGGGCTTTGGGGGTCATTAAAACATCATCATTAAGAATGAGCGTTTCACTGTCATGAACTTGCCACTGAATGCCGAGTTCAGCAATCTGTTTTACGTCGAGCGCGTTTAATACTTGTTGCACAAATGCGTGACTCTCATCGATAAGTTGTACTTGAGTTGCCACCTCATTACTCGTTGCGTCCGATACACGCTCAGGTGACGAATTTGCGCTCTCTTGTATGGCGGATTCAAGTTCCGGAATGTCATCGTGCAAGGTATACAAGGGAATATTCATTGCTTGTAAAACAGCCCTTTGGTAATCGCTTAAAGCATTGTGTTTAGACTGCTGCGAGTTCGATTTAGGCGACGACAAAATAAGTACCTTTTAAATATGTAGACAGTTTTAGCTTACACTAATATTAAGACAATATCAGGATTTGGAGAAAGGTTTCTATTGAATTTATTAAGATGTTTACCTGACACTAAACTCGCTTCTAACGAGAAAAGTGGCAGGGGTGGAGGGACTCGAACCCCCAGCCATCGGTTTTGGAGACCGCTGTTCTACCAATTGGAACTACACCCCTGAAGTGCCGAGCATTATACGTTGCAGAACGAAAAAGAAAAGAATTTTATAACAAGAATTGTAAATTCATTGCATTTTAAGGCTCTATACCGACTGCTTCATACCACAATCGATAAGTTAACTCCAAGAAACTCGCCTGCTGAGAGCATGCATCGTACACTTTGTTAATAGGAATGTTATTCAGCTTCGCATAAGCACTTAACAAAAAATCATGTTGTTGAGTATTTAAACCATTCACTTTTGCACAAGAAAGAATATCGAAATAGCGATTTCCTATACCAGCATACTCCCAATCGAGAATGATTTTTGTTGGAATGCACAAATGTGCCCACGATAAATCGTTGTGGCAAAAAACCTCATCCTCTTGAGTCGTCTCCGTAATCTCAATCCACTTTTCAGTTGCCTGTGTCACTTCTTCGACTAAATAACTTGGGGGATTGGGTAAGGTTGTTAGGTACTGATGCCATTCTCTTGGCAAATTCACCCTGGAAGTTTTAATTTTTGCTTTATGTATACGAGTTAACGCGCTAGCCAAAGAGTTAATATGTAATTCATCAAAAAATAGTAAGAGTTGGCTTCTGTGCTGTTTAATCCACTCTTCAACATACACACCCTTCTCTGTTGACAAGTATATTGGCTTTGGCGCTAAACGTTTTTTAGCTAACTGTAGTTGCAGTTCGAAACGTTCTTGACGATCGATACCCAGAGATTGCTCACCTTGGAAACGCTTAACCATGAACTCTTTTGAATCATCGTTTAAATAGAAAGAGCAATTAATAGCACCGCCTGACAAGGGATACAGAATTGCATCATCGCTTAAGCCAAGAGGTTCTAGTAATAAACTGACTAGCTCATTGTTTTGCAATACAATTCCTAATCTTATTTAAGTTCTTTGTGCCAATTCAAAAAGCCATAAACCGACATAGCCGTGTATAAACCATTTAATAAACAGGTTAAGTAGAAACCACTCTGAAACATTAAATACGCAATTGCTGGATTGATAATAAACCAATACAACCAGCTATCAATTTTCTTGCGTGCCGTCATAACCGTTGCTATGACTGAAAAAACAGCCGTACCAGCATCTAACCAAACCCACTCACCAGAAAACCAATGGTTGCCTAGTTCAGATAATACTAGGGTAATCGCTAGACCAACTCCAAGCAAAAGAAAGTGCATTCTAAAGTCTAATCTGGTGACTTTTAATTGAGGTCCATCATCCGTCACTTTCCAACTCAAATAGCCAATCACTGCCATGATAATAAAATAAAAGTTGAGAAGCGTTTGGAAAACGAGTGACCCTTCCCAGAACAAATACATGAAAATAGCGGTGCTGACGAATGCACAAGGCCAGCACCAAATATTTTGTCGTGCTGCTAACACAACGTACAAGACAGAAAGGAATACTGCAAGTATCTCTAGCAAACTTTGCTGTTGAAACTGTTGTAGCGCGACTTCAAGAAATTCAGTCACTCTTCTGATTCCTCATTTGCCTGAGACCTCATTTTCCTGTGACCTCATATTTCGGAACCATCACTCTCCAGACCCCATTTTGTCACCGTTTAAGAATTTACACACAAACACAGCTTGCCCTGTTTCCTCATAGCTGCGCTTCATTTCTCGGCTAAGTACTGACATCAAATGATCATATTCCCCACTGACGATCGTGCTAGTGGCAGAGGTGCTTGTCTCAAGCGAATCATCATCGTTTAGCCTTTCAATAAATCCTTTGATTGGCGCAATGTACTTTTCATTCAACGGGTATAGAGAAATATCAACGACTAGTTTCATTTTAGTAATCCTTAAAATCGATATGTTGCAGTCACACCAAACTGGCGCTCTTGGCCGAATTGGTAATAAGGCTTAGCAGGGAAATAACCATCACGAGGATCGTTATTAAAACCACCAAAACCACGAGTAGGCAAAACACGATCAAACAGGTTTTTAGCCCACAATTGCACTTGCATATTACCTTGCTGCCAACTTAGCTCTGAATTAAACACAGCGGTGAATGGCGCGCGCTCATCATGCCCGACTGAAAAGCGGTGACGGTCTTTACCTTCAAATTCAACAAGCCATGTTAGATTCTCGGTAACATCGTAGCTCGTTGAAGTATAGAAAGTGATTTTAGGTGCTTGTGCTTGCTCCTGCTTATTAACAAAACTGCCATTAGCTAATTGATAATTACCGAAGGTCGCATCAAGGTAACCTACATTAACAACGGCACGCACTTTGTCGTTTAGTTGCCAGCGAGTTTGAATTTCCATGCCTTTATTAATGCCGGTATCAGCATTTCCAATCACATCGATAAACTCGACAGCACCACTGCCGTCCTCTCTATTAAGGACTGAAAAGTCATTAACTTGTGCATCTTCACGTTGCATGTAGAAGAAGGTAAGAGAAAGATTGCCTGTAATTCCAGTAGATGAATCTATGCTGCCTTTAATACCCAGCTCATAATTCCAGTTATATTCTGGCTCATACAATCTGTCTTTCGCTGTTACACGTTCATCAGCATTAAAACCGCCCGCTTTATAAGAACGCGAAATGCTTGAGTAGAACGTTGTTTTTTGAAGTGCATAACTTGCACTGATTTTCGCTGCGACTAAGTTGTCGTCTAAAGATTCAAGGAAACCATTGCTGTCGATGTAATCGGCATCAAACTTTTCGAAACGTGCTCCGGCGGTAAAGGACAATGGCTCAGACACTTGCCAGCTATGTTCTCCATAGATTGCTTGAGAACTAGGCTCGTATAAACTTGTGAAATTTGAACTTGCGTAGGTGTAGAATCGAGTAAGGTCTTGTTCACCCTGCTGCATGTAAAAACCCAGAACCCAAGGTGACTCTGTGCTTTTTGAGGCATATCGAGCATCTAAAGTATGATTTGTTACATCCCGCTTATAACGGTCAAATGAAGAGTATTCATCAGGGTGAAAGCCAACGAAAGTCCAGTCTTCATCGTAAGCATAATCTAGTTCGGCATTCAGCTTAGTCAATGAAATTGATAGTGCGTAATCACCTAAGTCATGATTATATTTGATACTAGCCGCTTGGGTATCTGTGCGGTCATAACCTGGCTCGTCTGAACGTGTTTTGTTGTCATTGTCTAAAGCAAAAGCATCATAGCCATTATCGATATCGAAGTGATATAACTTTAATTCAAGATTGGCGGACTCGTTAATATGATAGTCCATTGCGAGCTTTGCATTGAATTCGTCAATATTGTTTGTGTCGTTGCGATTTAAGAATATATTTTCAACATATCCATCACTTTTCACTTGCTGTAAGGCTACTCGAGCATTTATATTTTGCGTTAATTTGGATGAATAAGCCGCGCTATACCTTTGCGTATCATATTCGGCAAAACTGCCCTGCAAGTAACCTTCTTTAACATCGCTAGGCCCATTACTAACGATTTTAATCATACCCGCTAAACCTGATGCGCCAAAACCAGTTGATTGCGGCCCAGATAATACTTCTACCTGTTGCACATCAAAGAGCGCGCCTAAACCACCTAAGCCAGAAAAATTGATTTCATCAACAACGAGTGCGACTGAAGCATTGATGGGTTCAGCAAATAAACTACGCTCACCGATGCCGCGAATTTGAATAAACTTCCCTCTAGAAGCGCCACTGCTGAAGTTTAGGTTTGGAACAATACCAACAATGTCTTCTAATTGTGCTGCTTGACGTATTTCTAATAATTGCTCATCGATCAGCGCCACACTGCTAGCCAGATTGTCTGGACTGCGTTGACTGAAATCAGATGTCACTACGATACGCTCTAGCGTCTGCTCAGTATTGCGTTCATCTTCAGTTTGGGCATTTATATTGAAAGCGATACTTAGACCAAACAAAGTCAGTGACAGCGGCTTAATTGCGGGCGAAAAAGCGCTTAAGCTTCGGCCTGTGCATGACACTGCATTAAGTGGTTTATTTAACTTTAGATTTGTATTTTGCATTTGGTTCTCTTCAAAAACGATAGAAAAGAGCCGGTGTTGGAGCAGGTAATTGATGTGTTTATACAACCATTCCTACGCCGGTACTAACCGGATCAGGTAAATAAGGGTTTTCTATAGAATCTCAGCAGCGAAACACTGCACCCCTTGGCTTTTCGAGCTTACGAGTAAACTCTAGCGCGCATGATAACAATAAAAAATGAAATGTAAATCAATCATTTGACGGAAAAGTGATTTTCACTTTAGTCACTGACTTTTAAGTTCTGAATATCTTCTTTTGCTTTTTTTCGCAGGCCTTCCATAGTTTTACCGTGCTCAACAGGTAACCTCGTAACCGGATCAACACGCACGAACACAATATCATCAGCTAAACATATCGTTTTTTTACTCGCTTTATTACGCACCAAGCAAGTGACTGTTATGGAAGTTCGTCCCACTTTTTTAGTTGCCAAACCAAACTCCACTATATCGCCCTGTGTTGCAGGTGATTCAAATGAAATTTCACCAATGTGCTTGGTCACCAAACAATTTGTCTCTAGTTGACAGATTGCATATATGGCCGCCTCTTCATCGATCCATTCGAGTGCCCTACCACCGAACAGAGCATTGGCATAATTTAAATCATTTGGCATTACTAAACGTCTGGATAAAAAACGCATTTTTTTCCTTATCAATGTAGAATAAACAGTCTGCTATAACCCCATTATAAGAGAGAGCACAGAGATTGACAGGCAAATTACTTATTGAGTGGCTAAATGACCGTCAAGAAAAAATAAGTCATCGACAAATACTGTTAGTTTCTGGTGATGCTCATTGGTGTGAACAGCAACTATCAACATTAATAGGTCAGCTCAATACATCTTCACTTTTACTCAGTGATAGTGCCATTTTCAATGAAGAACCCAATAAGTTTGAAATCTCTAAAACTTTGACGAATCAAGCGACTGGGAGCTCAGCTAAGCAAACCCGTGGGCAACGCCAGTGCAAGATATCACAATACAAGCAACACCTGGGAACGGAGTATGGTGTAGTCATTTACAATGCTTTTGACGGTTTAAAACCGAATGCTCTTTATGCTATCGAGGGTACAATTGGGATGTCTGGCTTACTTGTAATGTTATGTCCAAAACTAGAATCTTGGGCGGAATATGAAGCAAAAGCTCAAGGGATTGCATTCTCGTATCAAAGCCAACATAAAAAAAGTCTCTTTATTTCAAGAATGATTAATTGTTTTATGCAAGATGAGTCTGTCGCATTACTTACTTCGCAATCTAGTCATCTCCCCTTTACGTTCTTACAAAGCACAGTTAAGCATGATCTCGTTAATAAGGGTTTAAATGAGGATCAGCAAGCAGCGTTCAATGGCTTATTAACAGCGGCGCAATCTAAACATTCAGTTGGCCTTATTAGAGCAATGCGTGGAAGGGGGAAATCTACACTTTTGGGTCGTTTGGCGTTTGACTTAGCGTCGTCAAATAGCGAAAGGCCTGTCTATATTTCAGCGCCTCACTTCAACAATGCGCAAAGAGCGATACAAGAGTATCGAGCGCTAGTAAAAAACATAGAAACTGAATCTAAATCTAAATCTAAAAATGCCTCGCAGGATTCGGATATAAATGAACTAAAGTATATTGCACCAGATCAAATATTCAATTTACCCCAGAACTCAATATTACTTTTAGATGAGGCAGCAGCTATTGCACCTTCGATATTACTGTACGCATGCCAAAATTTTAAAAGCACGGTAATGGCTACGACAGTGGCAGGATATGAGGGCAGCGGTTTAGGCTTTAATCTACGCGTTTTACCAAAGCTTGAGAAGCTTGGATTACCGCTTTTTCCCTATGAGCTTTCAATTCCAATGCGTTGGCACGAAGATGACAAACTAGAACACTTATTTGCAAAAATATTTGCCCCCTATCCTCATGATTCAGCTTCACATTCCGCTTCACATTCCGTTCAAAGGGGTGGATCAGAACTTATTCAGAAAAACCGTAAAAGCCCAGCACAACAAAGCTCTCACTTTATACATGTCGACAAAATTTGGCTTGTTCAGCATGAAGCAATACTTACACAAGTATTTGGCTTGCTTATTCAGAGCCACTATCAAACGACACCCGACGACCTTATGAGAATACTAGATGCTGAGGATTATTTTATTTTTGTTCTCGCTAACACCAAGCAATTAAGCCATTTAGAATGTTGCGTAGAAGCGGTGGCAGTTGTCGTTGAAGAAGGTGGCTGGGAGCAAGATATAGATAAAATAGTTATAGAAGGCGTGCTGAGTGCAGAACGCAGAGTTAAGGGCCATCTTGTGCCACAAAATTTGGCGACAGCATTATGCGATGAATGGTTTATTCGAGCTAAAAGTTGGCGTATAAACAGAATAGCAGTTTTGCCCGAAATTCGTCTTTTGGGTCGCGGCAAGAAGTTACTCCAGCATATTAAATTAGTAGCTCAGCAAAATGAACTTGAATACCTATCGACGTCCTTTGGTTTGACAAGCGAATTATTTAATTTTTGGCATTCTCAAGCTTATTCATTAAATAAAATCGGTGCAAGGCGAGATACTTCGAGTGGTGAGCACAGTGGCATTATGATATGTCCTCTGACGAATAAAGCACTTGAAAAATTCAGTGCTTGTACCGAAATATTTTCTAATGATATGAGTTATCTTTTGGACTACGTGATTCAAGGGAATGCAAAGGATGATTCTGCCGTTTTTATTCGTGAACTCATTAAGCAACATATCATTTTTAGTAAAAGTAGTTTAGATAATGAAGCACAATCTGCAAGTATCAATGGGCATTTACAGCAAGTAAAGACGCAAACTAGCACATATTATTGTAAAGAATCGTCACCTCGAAGCATTACTGAGAAAGCACACCTCTTAAGAGTAGAGCAGTTTTTAAACGGAAGACGCAGTTTTAGTAACGCAGCAGCAAGCATTTACTTTTATACTCGTCACGATTCTGAAAATGAACTTCTACAAATCTTCAATTCTGCCCACCAAAAGCATCGCTCCAAAGAACATAAGTTAGCAACAATGAAAGACCTTAGAAGCAAGTTAAAACAATTACTACAGGTTTAGTGTTTTTATTAAAGGCAAAAAAAAAGCTCCCAAAGAGGAGCTTTATATTCGGTGAATCACCTTAGATACGAATGCCTTTATTTGAGGCCTTCGTTTTTATGTAAGGTTCCCAAGCTTCTGCATTCTTGCGAATGGTTGAATCTTTCTTAGCTTCTTTCGCCGCAGCCATCGCCGCTTTGTAATCACCAAGATAGAAGTGTGCTTCAATCATTGCGTAATGCACTTTACCTTCATTACCGTCATTGTCTTCAAGTGCCAACTTTAATGCTTCAATAGCACCTCTGTAGTCACCTATTGTCAACAACATAGAACCTTTACGACGGTAAAGCTCTGGATCATTAGCAACTTTCGCTGCCTCACCAAAGTATTTTGCTGCCGTTCTGAATTCACGAGCTTGAAACGCAGAGTTTGCTACTGACGACAATGTGTCCTTATCAGTAGGAATCAAACCAGACTTCATATGCTTTTCCATTAAGGCAGTTGCACGATGAGGCATGCCATTCACGCTGTATAACTGAGCAAGCTGTTTATGTTGAGTCGCTGTGGTTAAGTGACCTCTATAATAGGCTAGCTCTAACATCGTTAGTGCCATCGAATAGTTTTCAGTAATCTGGTAAAACAAACCAGCGTTCTTAAACCATGCGTTTGATTCTGGAAACACTTTGATAGCTGTTTCGATTACATCGATAGCTTCTTGGTATTTCTTCTGATCGTAATAAACACTCATTTTAATTGCATAAGGTGTTTCTTTCGGCGGATCTAACAAGGCAATAGCTTTATCTGCAGCTGGAATAACTTTATCTAATTGCTTCATCTCTTTATAAGCGTTAGCAATTTTCAAATAAGTCATACCGTCTTCTTTACAGGTAAACTTCATCCACTTTTCAAACCAAGCGATTGCTTCTTCATATTTACCGGCTTCGTATTTTAAGTCGCCGACTAATTTGATGATAGGAGCATGATCGTTGTCGTTCAGTATTTTAGTTTTTACTGCACGCTCCAAATAATCGGCTGCTTCAGCACGCTTACCTGGCTCAGAAACCAATAACTGACCTAAAAACCTATCGACAGATGCTCTGTCAAATGGGTCGTCAGCTTCGATTTCATACAACAAATCAATCGCTTCTTTAACCAAATCTTGGTTATAAGCTTCAAAAGCTTTATTCAGCTTTTTACCTACTTTTTGACCTAACAATTTTGTCTTAGCCGGCTGGTAACCTGGGCATTGAATTGCCAGGTTAGCCTGAGCCATTGATAGCGTCGAATACGACCCCATCAACAGTGTAGAACCGATTAACACCGAAGCCTTGAGAGATTTAAATTTCATCATCTATCCTTCTCCTAGCTTAAAGTCTAATTGTACTTCGAGTCCGTATTGTTTCTGAGCTACGCCATCAACAATCTTAGGACGATATTTCCACTTACGAAGTGCACGTTTTGCGTTTCGGTCAAATATTCGTTTTGGATCCGCGTCGATAACTTCAACATCTTCAACTCCACCAACTTCGTTGATAGTAAATGAAAGACGAACCCAACCTTCTTTACCGTCACGCGATGCTTGTGGCGGGTAATCAGGTGGAATACGGACGATAGGAGCAGCATCACCGTCACGCATTGCGCCAATACCACCAACAGAGGCGGAAATACCACCTGTATCAACGGCTGGAATTGCCAAACTAAAACCAGAGTTATCTGGATCAGCCTGGTCAGGCTCAACCAACTCGATTTTAGGTGGCTCTTCTGGCGGCGGAGGCGGCGGTGGTGGCTTTCTCACACGCGTCTGTATTTCATCATCAGGTTTCTGCATGACAATATCAATAACAGGTGGCGGTGGAAGCGCTTCCATTTCCTTCCCGTCGTTTTCGACTAACTTAGCCATTACAACGAACAAACCAAAAGCAATTGATGCACCAAGCAATATGGAAACAATAAATCTAACCATGTTAACTCCTCACCGCAATTGCTACGCGGTCAATACCGGCTTCCTTCACTTGATCCATTACTTTCACGACAATGCCATGTTTGGCTTTCGCGTCAGCTTGGATGAAGACTATTTCTGAAGGTTGCTCTGACAATAATTTTTCAAGATTCGCCGCGACAGCTTCCACTGAAATCTCGCGTCTATCCATCCAAATATCGCCTTTTTCGGTTATCGCAATAAATATATTCGCCTTCTTCTTCAAGACTGCTGTTTCGCCTTCAGGTTTGTTTACATCCATACCTGCTTGCTTAACAAAAACAGTCGTTACAATGAAGAATATTAGCATTATGAAGACGACGTCCAACATCGGCGTCATGTCGATTTGAGCATCTTCTTCTTCAATTCTTACTTTACGACCCATGATAATCTCTCTTAATGATGTGGCAGGCTATCAACTAATGTCTCTCTCGCCATTTTAGCTTTCGCTTCTAGGCGTGAACTGAAAAACAGTCCAGAAAGAGCTGCAACCATTCCAGCCATTGTCGGAATTGTTGCCATTGAAATACCAGCAGCCATTATTCTTGGGTTACCAGTGCCTTGTGTTGCCATACTCTCGAATACACCGATCATGCCGGTTACCGTACCTAACAATCCGATTAGTGGGCACATTGCCACTAACGTACGGATAATTAGCATTCTAGCATTCAAAGAATCTGACGCCTGTGAAATCCACGTGTCACGAATTCTATGCGCATACCATGAAGTAGTATCTTTTCTAGCATCCCAATCGGCGATAATTTGTTTCTTCACCTTTGGAAAAACTGAACTCAAATACCAATAACGCTCAACCATCAAAACCCACATTAGGAAAAGCGCGGCAGCAACGAAATACAACACGTCACCGCCGGTAGCGATAAAGTCCCTGACAGATTCCCATAATCCAATCAGGTGCAACATATTAAGCTTTCTCCGACTCTGCGCTAGTAGCAATGAAGCCAGCAGTTTGCTCATCTAAGATATGAACAATTGACTTCGCTTTTGCAGCAACAATACTGTGTACCAAAATTAATGGTAGCGCTGCAATAATACCTTGAGCTGTCGTTACAAGTGCCATTGAGATTGAACCAGCCATGATTCTTGGGTCGCCTGTACCGAACAATGTAATTTGTTGGAAAGTCTCAATCATACCAAGTACCGTACCTAGTAGACCTAGTAGAGGTGCAATAGCTGCGAAAATCTTAATAAGATTGATGCCTCTATCGACACTTGGTAATTCACGTAAAATAGCTTCATCTAGTTTAAGTTCTAGAGTCTCAACGTCAGCAGCTTTGTTTGCTTGATAAACCGTTAGGATACGACCCAGTGGGTTCTTAACGTTAGGCTGATCAATGTTCTTAAGCTGAGACTTCATTTTAGCGCCAACTGCAGAAAGTGTAAGGAACTTATACAAACCTACTAGCAAGCCAATAGCTAACATGACCGTGATTGTGTAACCAACTGGTCCACCTGCATGGTATCTTTCCATCATAGTCGCTTTTTGCTTGAATAAATTCAAGATTGCGCCACGAGAAGGATCCACATAAACAGGAATGAAACCGGCAGAAGCACTCGCATTTAATATATCTTGTGTCGTGCTTACTTGGAAACCATCTGGTTGACGGCCCAATGGTTGTACGCTGTTGTCTTCGTCATTATAAACTAAGTAGCCTTGCTCACCGATCAAGTTAAAAGAACCGATACGCAAAACAGTTTGCTTCTCTTTACCGCCATCTAAGTTTAGTACGTCTGTCTCAAATTTCTCAACTTGGCCAGAAGCAGTCATCTCAGTTTGTAAAGAAACCCATAACTCTCTTAATTCTTTAATGTTTGGAAGACCTTTAGAATCTTTTGACATTTCAGCTAAGAACGCATCACGGCCAGGGTACTGAGCGCTTACGATTGAAGTTGAGATTCGACCAAATGCATCAGCAGAAGCTTGACGCACAACACCAAACATTTCACCAAGGTCACCTTGAGCTGTGTCTAGTTCAATTTCTTTATCTACTAAAGTTTGCTCGTTTGCAGCAAACTGCTTAGCTAGACGATCACCACGAGCTTCTTCAGCACGTAAATCGGCTTGAGCTTGACGCAACATACCTTGTTTATCAGCGCGGTCCTTACGGAACTCAGCTTCACGTTGCTGATTCACATTAGATTGAACCGAACCTTCTTGTTTTACTTTTTGTAGCAAATCTTGCAATGTTGTCGACGACTGTGCTTGTGCAAATGAACTGACACAAACCATAGCCACTGCAGCAACAAGTGTTTTCATTGTTGTTTTCATTATACTTACTCCGCAGCTTTAATTGGTAATTTGATAAGATCTTCAGGTACTAAGCCCTGAGCCATACGAACGGCTTGAATGATTGAGCTAAGGTACTCATCACCCAACTTCTTATAACTACGTGCATCGTTGTCCCACACCCAAGCACTTTTCTGGTCTTTGGATAAAGCTAGAAGCGCAGTACGACCTAGGTTAAAGAAATCAACTGATACTTCCTGGCCACCATCTTCGATAGTACCTGTGTAAGTTTCAATTTTAGAACCGTATTCGTTTTCAGTTTGATATGCTTCTAGAACAACACGGAAACGTTCTGCAACAGTTACGCTTGAGTTGGTCATCACATCACGAAGTCTTTGAACTCGTTCTGTGCGCTCTTCGATATTGATTGGAATGTCTAGCTTAATAAATTCTTCTAGGCTATCAATCATATTGAACATCAATGGCACGATGTTTTGACGTGTTTCATCAATTGAATCGATTTGGCGCTGTAGTGAATCAATACCACGCTGTTGGTCTGCCACTAGATTAGCCAAGTAATCATTGTAAACTTTTAAGCTTTCCGTCGAATCGATGACATTTCTATATTCAGCCAATAATTCTTGAGATTGCTCGAAAAGGTTATTGATTTTTTCTTGAGATTGCGCTGCTGCTTTATGGATCTTAGCTTCTTCAGTTTTTAAGTCTTGAAGCTGATCTGCAGAGACGATCGAAGCATTCCCTAGTGCTAATGCACCCAGAACGCATGATGCTATTTGAGTTCTCTTGCTCATTTTGGACATATTCCCAACCATAGTTTTGAAGTTCACGCCGCTAACAATAAAGGGCGTCGAAATTATAATTATCATAGTCGTGCATTCAAAAGACCGATGCACTCCCCTAAGATAGTCACAGGATGTTATCTAAATGTCAAGAAAACGCATGGTTGAAGTGTTAATTATTTGTATGATTTTTTTCATGCTAAAGGGAAAAAAGAAATGATGAATAAAAATCAACAAAAAATGCATATTTTGTGAAAAACTTCTTGATTTATTAGCTATGTTGGAGTTGAAAAGTAGGCTTAGAATTCGAAATAGAATAGTTCAATCAGCTGATTGCTAGCATAAGAGCTAGATATCTAACCATTTCTTAAAGGGTTCGACCCGATTTAATGACTTTTTGTGCAATGGTTTTCTAATTTGCGCCATAGACGCCGTGCTAACAAGATGCTTTGATTCATTGAACTTTCTGTAATTATTATCTTTTTCTATCTGCAAAAAATGATAAATTTCGCTTATTGTTTGTTCAGGAGAGCTGACAAGTTGCTCATAATCAACCACTTTAATATCTTCATTAAAATAATTCTGCCAAAAGGCCAGCAAGCCGAGATGTTGTTCATAAAATGTGCTGATATCTGACACTTTACTTGAATAGGCCTGATAGAATCCGAAGTGCTGGGCGTACATTGAAAAAACACTATTTTGTTTTTCACGTAAAGTCCAAATGAACTTCGCTTTCGGAAATAGCTTTTTGATGTAGCCCACAAGAAGAAAGTTTTCTGGATTTTTATCTAAAACTAAGTGTCGGATATTCGATTGCTTAGGGCCTTTATTTTGTGTATCAAGCTCATCTAAATTAACATTCGCGTGCATTTTTAAACGTGATAAATACTCACTTATTATCTCACTGGCTTTCGTATCATTTAATTGAATTGGTGCCGAAAAATAATCTTGTTCATCAAAAAAGCGTTTTCTGAATACGTCTATTTCACCGCCAGATACTAGTCTAGGATGGGTTGATAACATCGTTTCTAATAAGGTACTTCCCGATCGATACAGCCCACAAATAAACACTAAATCACTTTGGTTCTGACTCACTTGTATGTCAGGGTTGAATTCACGCTTTATCAAGTCGCATTGCTTCAAGCTTTTTTCAATCGACTCAGGGCTTCGTTGTTTTAGGTCTAAGTTATTTGCTTCAACAAAGCAGGCCCATGATTTTTCATATTGTTTAGCTTCTTCATAAAAGCGGCCTAGACTAAAAAGCGCATCTACGTCTTCAATGACGTTTTCGGTTCGCTTTCCACCCTTTAGTAACAGTTGTATTTTATCAGCAATTCGAAGCTTACTATTAGCATTTGATTCTAATTCAAGCGCCCTGCTCAAGCTTTTTAAACAAAAACTTGGAGACTTAGCACAATCAAGGAACGCGGCACAGGCCTCTTCTAGCTTCCCCTCTCGCTCTAATAAACCAGCTAAGTTGAACTTTGCCTGAACATATGACTTATTGCACTCTAAGGCTTTTTCATAGCTTTCAGTCGCTTTCTGCGCATCCAAAAGCTCTTGGGAGTATATATTGCCAATATTACAATAGACTTCTTCAGGAGAATCGACCTTTAGTAATAGGGCCTTCTTATAAGCTTCGATAGCTGCCTTATATTCCCCCGCTAACTTCGACATAAACCCAAGATTGAACCATGCTGAAGCGTTCTGAGACTCGATACTTGTATACTGCCTTAACAGTTTAACCGCCTTGTGGAAATGCTGAGCGTGGTAATAAATGACGGAGAGCTGATTTACCCATCTGTAATTATTCGCTTGTTTTTGTAATAGCAATATTAAAGATTGCTCTTGCCAAGCTATTTCTTTTGCCAACAATGCAATATCAAGCATTAAATGCAATTCTCTTAGACCAAGAGAGCTTGTATTTAATGCTAATGTATTCCACGCTTTTTCTAATTGGCCTGACTGAGCTTGTTGTAAAGCAATGTCATATGGACTGTTCAAGGGACTGTCTGCCTCTTCTAGTGACTGTGTGAAAATAGGTAGAACGCTAGTTTAGATAAACTACAACGATTACACAAAAAAAAAGCAGCAGGTAAAAACCTGCTGCTAATCTATTTTTCTAGCTAAATTAGCTTAGAACTTGAATGTTACACTTGCATGCAAGTAACGACCTAATGTGTCGTAGAAACCAGCAATTGCGTTACCATTCTCAGATAGTGAACCACCAACCAATGGCGGCTCTTTATCTAGTACGTTGTTAACACCAACTAGTACTGCAGTGTTGTCATTAACTTCGAACGATGCTTTAAGATCTAAGTAGCTGTTTGAACCGATTCCGCCTTCTTTAACAAGAAGTAAATCTGCAGTGCCATCATAATCTACAGCACCAAAGTAACGCCACTTAGCAGATACTGACCAGAAGCTATCTGTAGAGTAAGTTACCGTTGCAGTGTGTCTCCAGTTAGGCTGCGCGAAACAGTCTGTGCTTACGTTGCCAGCACAATCGTACTTAGCAGATTCGTCACCTGGAATCGCATCATACTCTTTAGTCATCATGTAAGAACCGATAACTTTAGTAGTAAGTGTGCCTTCACCAATTTCGTAAGTGTGGTTAACACTCAAGTCAATACCTTCCCAGGCACGACCGGCAAGGTTAATAGATGTTGCTTGTACGAAACCGTTTTGACCAACCCATAAGCTACCAGAAGAGTTACGAGTGATGTTGTTACAATATGCAGCAGAACCTGTTGCAGCACACTGTCTCACGGTTAGTTCAGCACCAACAGAACCAATTACGTCTTCCATCTCAATGTTCCAGTAGTCGATTGAGAAGTTAAGATTGTCCATTGGTTGACCAACTAAACCTAGAGTATAAGTATCAGCTACTTCTACTTGTAGATCTGGGTTACCACCAGTTACTTGGTTGTATTGTGAAGCAGGGCTTGCAGCAATGTTACCGTACTGAGCAGCAGTTACGCCAGTGTTAGCACATGCAGCAGCACTTAACTCTGGAACACCCGTTGTTGTATCGTTTGAACATGGATCAACACCAGACCAAAGGCCTAGAGACTGAGGAGAGAACAACTCAGCAACGTTTGGCGCTCTTACAGCACGGTTGTATGAAGCACGTAGCTTATAGTTATCAACAACATCCCAGTCTGCGGCTAGTTTATAAGTAGTTTCGCCACCAGAAGTGCTGTAGTCAGAATAACGAAGACCCGCTTCAATATTCAAGTTTTCTAATACAGGAACGCTAAGTTCTGAGAAGATTTCTTTAACGCTATATTCACCAGAGATAGAGGTAGTTGGACCACCTTGACCTAGCAATAGACCTCTTTCAAAAACTTCATCAGAAAGTCTTTCGAACTCTTCTTTTCTGTATTCAGCACCTAAAACGATAGCCACTGGAGCGTCAGCTGAAGGTAAAGTAAAGTCTAAGTCACCAGTTACATAACCAGTTAATACTGTTTGCGTTGTTTCACCGTTAAGGATACCAACACCTGTTAGTGCACCAGCAGACTCAGCAGTTACACCGTTAAGAGTGAAAACTTCATAAGGGATACAAGCACTGTCAGCAGCACACGCTTCTGAATCTACAGCTGTAGCAATTCGTGGACCGAAGAAGTCGTTAATGTAAGCAGCAGATGAACCTGTAGTACCATACTGGAATGAAGTATCGTAGTACCAGTTATCATTTACGTCGCCTTTAGTACCAAGAACGATTCTTAGAGAGTTATGCTCTAAGTTTGAAGCACGTGGGCCACCTTCAACGTTACGCTTACCGATGTAAGTTACGAAGTTTTCACCTGAAACCACACCTAGCTCAGAAGTCAATTGACCTCTTTGTACGTCATTCAATAACGGGCTATCATAAGCAATTTCATAAGCTTCGTTAAAGAAAGTACCTGACTCAGCGATTTGTGCTTTTGTCACGTCTCTCATGAATGAAGTTTCTAAGTAAGGATTAAAGTGATCGTTGATTTCGTAGTTTACAAAAGTACCAACACTGAAACGCTCATCTGGACGCATGAAATGGTTAACAGGCGCGTAGTTGTAAATATTGCCAGAAGACGGTACTTGGAAACCAGTTGAGTTAAGCGTCCAATAGTCGTTAAATCCGTTAAAGTCATAAGAACCGTCGTCGTTGATAGTACCCATGTAGAAGTTTGGAACGATAGCGTTACCAGAACCACCACATGCTGTACCACCAGCATTAAGTGCACAAGAAGAGTAATCGCGAGCTTCTTGTCTCAATTCGTTATCTTTTCTGTAAGTAGCGTAAGCAACTGCATGACCACGGCCACCGTCGAACGCGCCACCAAGAGTCACGTCAAAGTTAAATGAAGTACCGTCGATACCGCTGTTACCGTCTGGGTATTCGAAGTTTCTTGCGTCCATCAAACCTTGGATATATTCGTTGTCATTGTTATGTTGATAACCGCCAGCACCTGCTGTGATTTCAAGACCTTCAAAATCAGTATCCATAACAAAGTTAACAACACCAGCTACGGCATCAGCACCATAAACTGTTGAACCACCACCAGTTAATACTTCAACACGCTTAACAAGCGATGCTGGAATTTGGTTGATATCTGGTGACTGTGAGTAAACACCGCCTGGCTGTAAACGACGACCATTCACAAGAACCAAAGTTCTTGAAGAACCTAGACCGCGTAAATCAAGACTCGCTGTACCAGAAGCACCGTTAGAGATGAAACTAGTTTGGCCAGCTTCGATTTGCGGCAAGCTGTTCAACAAATCTTCGATACGTGTGAAACCAGAAAGTTTGATTTCTACGTCAGAAGTGATTTGTACTGGACTTGCAGTTTCCATATCAGTTCTTTGGAAACGCGAACCAGTTACCTGAATTTTTTCTACTACGTCAGCACTATCTTCTTGAGCTGCAGCATTACCTGCAACACCAACCAAAGAGGCGGCGCTGAATAAACAAGCCAGTTTAACTGACTTTGCTAATTTTGAATTTGTAAACATTTATGTCTCCCTAGACACGTTGAACCCGGAGGTTCTTGTGAAATAATCGTTTAGACGATTTTTTATATTGTATGAGATTATATTCCCATACCGACAATAATATACACAGCATACAAGTATGGTCAACACTTGAAGCATTTTATTCAGTAATAATAAGTGCTTCAGGTCTAATTGATGTTGAGCAAATGTAAACTCAGCACAGGTAAAAGCAAACAAAGCGTCCTAATAACAAGGAAATATTAGGACAAAAACACCGATTAGAGTAATAAAGGCTAGTTTAAAGGACTGTTTTGTAAACTTTTTGCGATAAAATGAGGGAATAGATATAGGGCATACTGTTGCTTATTTAATACACAAAAAGACCTTTAATAATAAATAAGAAGGGTTTTACCATTCTGTTTTCGTATTTTTTGCCGATATATTCTAAGATGTAAATGAATTTAACTGGTCAAGGGATAAAAATGAAACTCGATGATGACATTCATAACTATTATGAGCATTTAGTCTTAGAGAAAATCGAAGCCTTAGGTTTCAACCAAAGCAAATCTGCAGACTTCTTAGCAGATCTTACATGCTTAGTGCTTAACCAATTGCCACCTAGATACATTAGACACGAAGTGGATATGGCATTTTATCTACCAGCGTCTGAGAGAAGACAGATGGAAATGAACGTATCTCACGCCGTTAACAATGCAAGTAAATACTTAGAAGCACATCCAAAAACTGAAGAGTAAAGCGAGAGAGAGTAGAATTACAGCTAGATAAATCTGTTGGAGCGTTAATGGAATTGGGTGGCAAGCCCTAGCCACATCTCGGCACATGAGTCCTTTGGTACGGCTGCTCCCTTCCGGGCCTGACCGGGTTTCCAAATTATCATTGCGAGAGAACCAGAGCTCACCATAGAAACCGTCTTGCAATCAAGACGGCGTGGAGTATGCCGATTTCTGCGATTACTTGCAACCGCTTCAATCCAATTTATTTAAATTTTAATTCAGCTAGTTTATCAGCCACCTTTGCAGTAGCGTGCCCGCTCTTATCAGACTCCGCAAAAATAGTAGTCAAAGTTTCACCTATTTGATTTAAATGCTTGCGCAATTTATCTGCATTGCTGTCTGTTCGTTGATGATAGATATCAATGATACCACCCGCATTTATCACATAATCAGGCGCGTATAAAATGCCTCTTTGGGTGAGCTCTTCACCAATTGAGCTAGACGCGAGTTGATTGTTCGCCGCACCAGCGATAATACGTGCTTTAATCGAGTGTATATTTTGCGCATTAATCGCATTGCCCAAAGCACAAGGTGCAAAAACGTCAACATCTAACGAGTCAATATCGGCTACATCAACCTCAGTCGCGCCAAATTCTGCTACCGCTTTATTTACACCATCAGGAAAAATATCAGCAACGTATAATATGGCCCCTTCCCTAGAAAGATGTTCAGCCAGTCTAATACCCACATGACCAATACCTTTTATAGCGATCTTTTTGCCGCGTAAATCAGACTGAAATACGTGTTGCACGGCTGCCTTAATTCCTACAAATACACCATAGGCTGTAGCCGGCGCCGGATTCCCATCAGCCAAGCTCCCATCAAAACTGTACTTCGAAAAAGTCCCACTCACATGCTCGGTACTTTCGCCCATTAAGCAAATATCTGAAACTGCTATACCGGAATCCTCTGCAGTAATGTATTGGCCTTTGAAAGTGTCTACAAAACGTCCCATTGCTTTCATCATTTCAGGAGTTTTATCTTTGCGAGGATCACCAAAAATGACCGCTTTACCGCCACCTTGCTTCAAGCCCGCCATAGCTGCTTTATAGGTCATACCTTTTGACAGTCGCAAAACATCGGTTAGGGCATCTTCAGAATTCGCATAATTGAACATTCTGCAGCCACCTAAACCTGGGCCAAGATTTGTATTGTGTACAGCAATAATAGCCTTCAAACCTGTTTCTTTATCATGATAGAAAGAAACATGTTCATGCTCTGCAAACTCTGGGTGGTCAAAAACTGACATAAATACCTTATTGTTAGAATTGTTGTTATTTAATTTGGCTATTTTTTATGCATTCAATCGTCACTGCGCAGTATACGTTAAACATTCGTCAACCATACATTAAACGCAGTGTTACAAGAGCGATTGTAGCCGATGATGTCGAGGACGTATCTTGCGATTTACACTTGTGATTAAAAAACTTGTTAAATAAATGTATTTATTATTTTCTATTTCTAGGATATCTATCCTATAATGGCGAAGACTTAAGTGATACATCTCACACACGGATAAAAAATGAAGTTAGATAAGTTTGATCGTGAAATTCTAAGAGTAATGCAAAAAGACGCTACCGTATCTATGGCAGAATTAAGCCAATACGTAGGTTTATCTCATACACCATGTTGGCGCAGAGTTAAACGCATGGAAGCAGATGGCGTCATTCGTCAAAAAGTAACCTTGCTCGATAGCAAAAAGCTTAACCTTGGCGTGTCTGTTTTTATATATGTCACCCTGAAAAACCATGACGGTGACTCGCTAGTTGATTTTGAAACAGCTGTTCAAGAAATTGAAGAAATCGTTGAATGTCATACAACAAGCGGTGATAAAGACTATCTCTTAAAAGTAATCGTTGAAAGTATTGAAGAGTATGAACAGCTACTTAAAACTAAATTGACCCACCTACCTTTAGTTGATCACTTGAGCTCGACTTTCGCTTTAAAACAAGTAAAAAACACGACAGAGCTACCTATTAAAAATATATAAGCTCTGTCGCTAACGAATTAGATAGCGTCAATTTGCGCTTCAGGCATCGCCTTTTGAAACGCTTCTAATTCGTTACAGTTATCGTAAATTTTCTGAATGAGCGGGAATTGCTGCATATCAACCTTAAAACGCAGTGCATTATAAACCTGCGGTACAAGGCATATATCAGCTAAGGTCACATCATAGCCATAACAATACTTACCTGAACGTGTTGCTAAACGCTTTTCCAGTGCATTAAATCCTTTCTCTATCCATTTTACACACCAAGCCTGTTTTTGCTCGCTACTGGCATCGTAATCCGATTGCAGGCTTTGTAGGATGCGTAAATTCGTAATGGGTTGAATATCACAGGCTATATCCTGCGCAAACGCTCGAATTCTAGCCCTATCAAGTGTATGAGAAGGTAGCAAAGGAGGAGTATCTGGATATTTTTCATCCAAATACTCAACAATTGCCAGAGACTGGTTTAACACAATATCTGCGTCGTCATCCACAAAAGTAGGCACTAGCATCGACGGGTTCATACTGCTATATGCAGAGCTTTTTTGCTCTCCACCGTCTTTCACTAAATGCACTGGTACATAATCAAAATCTAGTTGCTTGTAGTGCATCGCAATTCTGACTCGATAAGTCGCAGAAGAGCGCCAGTAGCCGTGTAATTTCAGACTCATGCTATCTCCCAGCCTATTTTGCTATTGATGATTTAACTACTTGGTCAATCGCGCCAAAAATGCTTTTTCCATCACGATCAAACATTTCGATGCGAATTGAATCACCAAACGACATGAATGGTGTGGCTGGCTTCCCATCTCTAATGGTCTCAATCATGCGCACTTCAGCGATACATGAGTAACCTACACCACCTTCTTCAATAGACGAACCATGTTCAGTACCTTGTTTATTCGAAACAGTACCAGAACCGATAATTGCCCCAGCACCAAGATTGCGAGATTTAGCCGCATGAGCAACTAATTGTGCAAAATCGAAGGTCATATCTTCGCCTGCTTCAGGCTTACCAAATAAGGCGCTGTTGTAATGTGACACTAGTGGTAGATGTACCTTGTTTTCTTTCCAAGCGTCGTTTAGCTCGTCAGGAGTGACTGCAACTGGAGAAAACACAGAAGAAGGCTTAGATTGAAAGAAGCCAAAACCTTTTGCTAATTCACCCGGAATTAATCCACGCAATGACACATCATTAACCAACATCAACAACTTAATATGGTCACCCGCTTTGTCTGCTGCTACACCCATTGGCACATCATCTGTAATTACCGCTACTTCGCCTTCGAAGTCAATTCCCCATTCGTCAGAAGGTAATAAAACCTCATCACGAGGGCCGATGAAATCGTCAGAGCCACCTTGGTACATCAAAGGATCAGTCCAAAAAGATGCTGGAATTTCAGCTCCGCGAGCCTTTCTAACCAATTCAACATGATTTACGTAAGCGCTACCATCGGCCCATTGAAATGCACGAGGTAATGGGCTTTCACACAGAGATTCATCAAATGTCTCTGCTTTGAGGCTACCAGCGTTGAGTTGTTCGTAACGATCTTGCAGCGCAGGTTGAATTTGCGCCCAATCATCTAATGCTTGCTGCATGGTTGAAGCAATATCTGCCACTTCAATTGTTTGAGTTAGGTCACGGCTAACGAGCATTAACTTGCCGTCTCGTGTGTTATTTTTGTAAGTCGCTAATTTCATTCATTCAACCTTTTTATTATTTCGCGCTGCTTTTAGGATTGTCTTATTATAACGTTGAAAACAGATTGAGACATCTGCATTTTTTGACTTTGGCTGAGTAAATGAATCAAAAAAAAAGCCCCTAAAATAGGGGCTACAGTCATTATTTGTAATTAATACTTTACAGTTGCTTTGCTAATACCATAATCACGGAGCTTATTTGCAATAGCTGTGTGACTCAGGCCCAGCTTTTTGGCTAGTTGCCTTGTGCTTGGGTATGACGGATAAAGCCGTTTCAGTAGGTCTTTTTCAAACTTCTTCACTTCTTGATCTAAAGTACCTTCAAAGTTTTCGTCTATGTAATTAACCGTTGTACTGCAACTAGGCAATTGAATAGCCTCTTTGGTTATTTCATTACCATCCATTAATGCCATTGCGCGATATAACGCGTTTTTAAGCTGACGAACGTTGCCAGGCCATGGGTAAGCTTGTAAATAAGTCACGCAAGATTTACTTAACTTGGGCGAACGAATACCTAATTTATTGCTGTGGTTTCGTACGATGTTTTCAGAGAGCGGTATGATATCGTTTTTACGCTCTCGTAAAGGTGGCAACACTAACGCTAAAACATTCAAGCGATAGTATAAATCCTCTCTAAATGTGCCAAGTTCAACTGCTTCTGCAAGATCTTTGCAGGTAGTGCAGATTATCCGCAAATCTACCTTGAGGGCGCGTGTTTGTCCTGCCTTGCGATATTGTCCATCTTCGATCACGCGTAATAACTTGGATTGCAACTGTTGTGACATTTCTGAAATTTCATCTAGGACTAAGGTTCCGCCAGATGCCAGCTCAATTAATCCTATTTTTGTTTCGAGTCCATTAAATTCATCTTGCTCGATACCAAACAATTCGGTTTCTGCAACATCATCTGGCAAAGATGCACAATTTAATACATGAAATTGACCCTCGGCTCTTGGGCTGCTGTCATGGCATGCTTTAGCAATACTTTGTTTGCCTGTTCCTGATTCTCCGTATATCAGCATGTGGCCTTCCAACTCAGCCATGCGCTTCGCATCGCGAATCACTTTTTTCATCGAAGGGCTAACGGCTTGGAAGGTGTCAAAACAATTGGATGTTGTTTTATTGAATACGGTCACTTGTTGCCCTAAACGCGATTCCGATTTCAATATGACAACCGCCCCAGCCAAAACTGTTTTGTCATTATCGGGAACGTCAACGGGTAAAATATCAGCAATGTAATCTTGCTCAATAAACTTCACTCGGTGAGTCTGTGCAGCAATATCCTTGCGCTCTAACCATTTCGAAATATTGAAACCACTGAGTACTTCGTCTATGTTCAGTTGCAGAATCTGCTCCGGCTCCAGCTCAAGCCCGCTAGCAACAGCATCATTGAACAGGATAATTTTTCCAGAGGTGTCGGTAGAAAAACAAGGATCAGGTAAGGTTTGAAGCAACGCACGCAATTGATTCCGCTCACGCTGAATGGGCATGAAAGGTGTCGTTTTCACATCAGCAATGCCTTTTATCCGGCGGATCTTCGGCATTAAATGTTGAAAGTTTTCAAACTCTATTGTTGGGAAATCGAGAAATATTTTACCCACTTCATCAATTTCTATTCCACGCAGGTCAATGTCATATTCAGTTAGAATATCCAAAACGTCTTGCGTAATTCCAAGCCTATCTTGACAATCTATTTCCAATCGCATGAGTGTATTAGCTACCTGATAAGTCACCGCAGGGTGATAAAAGATTCATTTAATGAAATTTTATACGTGTTTATCTCTTCCAAGATCAGTATAAAGCGAGCGCACTTGTCCAGTCTATTTATTCGTTGCTAAAACAAATAAAACTTGCCCTGCCTTACCAATTAGACAGACAAAGTGCGCAATAGATTTCAACTTAACTTGCTAGTTTATTCTTTGGTGGGAATTTAGGTTCAAACAAACCTAATTTTTTAGCTTCTTCGACAAGTGCCATAATATCCATTTGTGAAATATCAAACAGATTGTCGAAGTCTTCAAGCACATAATACAAAGGTTGCATGATATCTATTCTGTATGGCGTACGTAATACGTCGATAGGGTTTAAAGGGTGCCTTTCCGGAATATCACTTTCAAGCGCGTAATGAGTCTCACCTGGTGAAGATAATATCCCTCCACCGTAAATACGCAATCCATCTGGTGTTTTTAATAGTCCAAACTCAACTGTAAACCAGTACAGTCTTGCTAAATAGGCCCTATCTTCTTTATTCGCCGCTAAACCTAATTTACCATATGTATGTGTAAACTCTGCAAACGCCGGATTTGTTAATAGCGGACAATGGCCAAAAATCTCGTGGAAAATATCGGGTTCTTGTAAGTAATCAAACTCTTCTTTGCTTCGAATGAAGGTTGCAACAGGAAATTGTTTATTCGCCAACAAGGTAAAAAACTCGGTAAAATTGATAAGTGCAGGTACTTCAGCCGTCTTCCAACCCGTTTCACGCATAAGCACTTCGTCAATATCTTTCAACTGTGGGATGCGATCTTTTGTTAAATTTATAAGATCTAGACCCTGCATGTATTGGTCGCACGCTCTACCGGGCAACAAGGTAACTTGACGCTCATATAATTGCTGCCAAATTTGATTTTCTTCATCTGACCATTGAATTATGCCATTTTCGTCTGATTGACGGGAAATGTACTTCGTTTTCTTTGGCGGTGAACTTATCATAACAATTTATCATTCAGTTAATTTCGACAGGAGAATGTTAACTAATTTTTAAGGAACTAGAATGATCTAGCTCATTCTAATCCATATGAAAAATACACACTTTGTAATCTAAAGTTTACACAACTACCATCGGAAGCCACTAAAATAAAAAAATGCCGCACAAAGTGCAGCATTAAAAAGGGAGGGTTGTCTGATATGTATCGGGAGTGACTATGCTTATAGTCTGCTAATTTCTCTATTAATTTGATATTCTCTTGAGGTCACATAACCTTCTAACTTGCGTAATTTAAGTTCCGCGACTCTAAAACGTTCCTGAATATCAAAAAATGCTTCTCTAGGTGGTTCACCTGCTTGCCAAATACGTTTCTTCACTTCTATTTTACGTTCTTGGTTTTTACTCGCTTTGCCCGATGAACGAGAGTACCAGCTTGAATCCCCCCATCGGCTACTTGATGCGGTAGTGCTTTGTTCTTCACCGAAGTGAATGTCGTCAGCATTAGCGGGCTTTTTGTCTAAAATAAACCAAGCCGCAATGTATGTAACAACAACAAATGGACCCGCCATTAAGAAGAAAGCCGTCACGGTTAATATTCTCACCAACCATGTTTCTAACTTAAAGTATTCAGCAATGCCGGCACATACGCCTGCTATTTTACCATTCTCTGGGTCGCGATAAAGTGAGGTTCCGGTGTTCATGCTCTTTCCCTCCATTTCGGTGCTTCTTCGTCTAAAATTGTTTCTAAAGTATGAATTCGTTCTGACATTAACTCTGCTTTCTCAGCTAGCTTCTGCAGTGTTGCAAACTCTTCCTCTGACAAGCCCTGGCTAACTTGTTTTTTACTGCGATAATGCAGAATTAACCAAATTGGGGCGACAAACAAAGTAAATAAAATTAACGGAACGCCGGCAAAAATAACTAATAATTCGTCCACGATATTTCTCCTAGTGGTAGCTTTTTAATGAGAACGTTGCGGCATTCCGTTCGCCGCAACCTTTCTGTTTTTTACCAAGTGTAAACAGGGTTCTCTAATAATGATATTAAGTTTATAACAGATTTACGCTTTCTTTGCTTTCGCAGTTGGCTTCTCTGTTTTCGCCTGCATCTTTTTCTTCAATGCTTCCAATTCATTATCAATCTTGCCACCCGCTTCTAGCTCTGCAAACTCGTCTTTCAGCGTTTTCTTACCAATATCATAAGCTTCTACTTGAGATTCTAAATCATCAATTTTGCGCTCGAATTGTTCGAATTTACCCATCGCAGCGTCAACAGTATTGCTGTCTAAACGCTTCTTTACTTCTAAACGCGAACTTACCGTCTTTTGGCGCATTAGAATCGTTTTTTGACGTGTTTTCGCGTCAGCTAACTTTTCTTGAAGTTGACCTGTTTCACTTTGTAGCTTTTCGAGTTCGCTCTCTATCAAGCTAAGCTCATGCTTCAAAGATTCAACAGATTCTGATGTTTTCTGCTTTTCATGCAATGCTGCTCTAGCTAAGTCTTCACGATCCTTGCTTAGTGCTAACTCTGCTTTTTCCTGCCATTCTGCGACTTCTCGGTTTAAGCGAGAAACTTGGTTGCTGACGTCTTTCTTATTAGCTATCGTTTTGGCAGAAGCCGAACGAACTTCAACTAAAGTGTCTTCCATTTCTTGAATAATCAAGCGAACCATTTTTTCAGGATCTTCAGCCTTGTCTAATAACGCATTAATGTTAGAGTTAATAATATCTGTAAAACGTGAAAATATACCCATCGTCATTTACCTCTGTTGTTTAATCTAAAAATTTATTATTGAACTTGGTATTTACTATTCAATATGCTTGCCAACTTATCAAAACCATCTAACACACTGTTTTAAATAACAAATAATATAATTCAAAGAAATTTAGGATTTTTGTTTTTTTTCAAGTAGACTACATTTTAGTGAAATTGACTAATTTTCAAGGGAATCACAATGAGTCGCTTCAAGCAGCAGGATAATTTACTCGGTCAGGCCAATAGTTTTATGGAAGTGTTGGAGCAAGTCTCCGCTATTGCACCATTGAATAAACCCGTGCTCGTAATAGGAGAACGTGGCACAGGTAAAGAACTAATAGCAGCAAGACTCCACTACTTATCTAAACGTTGGGAGCAGAATTACGTCAAACTCAATTGTGCAGCGCTGAGCGATAGTTTGCTAGAAAGTGAACTGTTTGGTTATGAAGCAGGTGCATTTACTGGTGCCGCAAAAAGACGTGAAGGACGATTTGAATATGCCGACAACGGCACCATGTTTCTCGACGAGTTAGCCAATACTTCAGCGCTTGTACAAGAAAAGCTATTGCGTGTTATCGAATATGGCGAATTTGAACGTGTGGGCGGTACTCGTTCAGTTAAGGTTGATGTGCGCCTGGTTGCAGCGACAAATGAAGACTTACCGTCACTTGCTGCACAAGGCGAATTCAGGGCCGACTTACTTGATCGTCTAGCCTTCGATGTCATCACCATTCCCCCTCTAAGGCATCGACAAGAAGATATTATGATGCTTGCTGAACATTTCGCGATTAGTATGGCACGAGAGCTGGAGATGGATTTATTCAGCGGATTTACATCTAAGGCTAAAAAAACCTTACTTGAGTACGAATGGCCAGGTAACGTTCGAGAATTGAAGAATGTTGTGGAAAGAGCTGTTTATCGCAACAACCCTAATTTACCCGTACATGACATCGTAGTTGATCCCTTTCTATCTGAGTTCCGCCCTCTAAAACGAACGAAAGCGCCGACTACAATTAGCCCTTCATCAACAAACTCAGCACCTATTGATAACAGTGATGTATTGAGTGCTATCGATCAATCCAGTGATGAACAAAGCAAAATTGACGTAACATCGCCAAGTGAACAAACATTTAATTTTCCTATCGATTTGAAAGAGCAATCACAAGACTTCGAAATACACATGATCAACAGTGCATTAAAAGATGCACAATTTAACCAGAAAAAAACTGCAGAAAAGCTCTCATTGACGTATCATCAATTAAGAGGATATTTAAAGAAATACAACTTGTTAGATAAAACCGACGAATAATGACTCTAAACAAACAACCTAGCCTACTAAAAAACACAATATTGCTGAGTGTCAGTTTAATGTTGATGTTAGGTTGCTCAAAACAAAAGACGGAAATAACAAGAGCTGGAATTACGTTTTGTTCTGAGGGTAGCCCGGCTACCTTTAACCCGCAATTAGACACCTCAAGCACCACCGCAGATGCTTCATCGCATCAAGTGTATGACCGCTTGCTCGAATTCAACCCAGAAAACGGTGAGATTGTACCGGGATTAGCCAGTAGCTGGTTAGTTAGCGACGACGGACTTACCTATACTTTCCAACTGCGCAAAGGGGTAAGCTTTCACACAACGAGTTACTTTGCGCCAAAACGCAACTTCAATGCTGACGACGTCATTTTTAGTATCGACAGGTGGCGTGTAGCTTCGCATCCTTTTCACGATGTATCGGGTGGCACCTATCCCTATTTCCAAAGCTTGGGCCTAAGAGGCACCATTAAAGACGTCGCAAGAATTAACGGTTATAGAGTAGAAATATCATTATACAAACCTGATAGTTCGTTCTTAGCTAATTTAGCGACTGATTTTTCGGTTATCTTATCTGCTGAATATGCGATGAATTTGCTAAAGGAGGGTATTCCAAGCAACCTCGACAAATACCCTATTGGGACAGGTCCATACAAGTTTATCAGCTACCGAAAAGACCAATTTATTCGTTATCAACGTCATCAAGATTACTTTTTGGACACAAACGGCCCAAAAAAGTTAGTCTTTGATATTACGCCCAAAAGCTCTTTGCGTGTGGCAAAATTAATTACCGGTGAATGCGATGCTGTTGCCTTCCCTTCACAAAATGATCTTGAAGTTATTCGAGAAAGAGAAGATTTAACCTTATTAGAAAAGCCAGGTTTGAATGTTGGCTTTTGGGCATTTAATACAAGTAAACCGCCGTTTGATAACCCTAAAGTGCGTCGTGCTTTAGCGCTCGCCATAGACAAAACCTCATTACTTGAAGCCATATACTTAGGCCAAGCAACGCGTGCTAAAAGCCTAGTTCCTTCAGCGTCGTGGGCTCATCAATCAAATATGCAAGATATTGGCTATAATCCTATAACCGCAAGGAAACTATTGGACGAAGCAGGTATTCCCTATAATTTCACTATGAACATTTGGGCCATGCCGGTACAACGAGCATATAACCCGAACGCAATGAAAATGGCCCAATTAATGAGTAGTTATTTAGCCGACGTAGGCGTCACTGTCAACATTGTGAGCTATGACTGGACTCGCTTCAGAGAGAATCTGACCTCTGGTATGCATGACTCAGTACTTATTGGCTGGTCGGCTGATAACGGTGACCCAGATAATTTCTATAGGCCACTTCTTACTTGCGCTGCAATTCCTTCTGGCACCAATAGAGCCCGTTGGTGCAATCCTGAATATGATGCTTTGATAGAGAATGCCTTAAAAACAGATGATTCAAATGAACGACGAATTTTCTACCATCGCGCAAACCAAATAATATTCAGAGAAACACCTTTAGTCCCAATTGCGCACGCTTTCCATTACCAAGCCGTCAACAATCAAATTGAAGGTATGACAATAAATCCATTCGGTGGAATTCGATTTGATGATGTGGTGCGCAAACCATGATTAACTTATTACTGCGTTATACAAACCTGATGGTGTTAACTATTGCGGTATTGGTCGTTATCTCCTTTTCACTGGCGTACATGTTTCCCGGTGATACTTTAACAAATATATCGGGAATAGTGCCAGAAACGGACGAGCAGAGAGCAGCGCTAGAAGTAGCATTTAAATTAGATCGTTCGGTATTCGTTCAATTTTGGTATTTTTTAGAAAACTTGGTCAACGGTAACTGGGGCGTCAGTTTTGACTCTCAGGTAAGTTTATTTGATGAAATTAGCATCGCGTTTCCAGCAACCATAGAACTCACAATTTACGCTCTCTTTGTGTCGGTTTTTGTCGGTATCCCATTGGGATTTATTGGTGGTATTTGGCATCATAAACCGTTCGACTTTGGCGTCGTTACCTTCAGTGTGGTCAGTTATTCATTTCCGGTTTTTTGGCTAGCCTTGATATTTATCACCATCTTTTGTTTACAACTGGGTTATTTGCCGCTTTCGGGTCGTGTAAATCTATTGTATGAAATACCTCATAGCAGTGGTTTTATTCTTTGGGATATTCTCGTTGCTGATATACCAAATAAAAATGACGCTTTTCTCGATGCAATTCGACACCTTATACTGCCAACCCTTTCAATTGCGTTAGTAACGACAGCTATTTTCATCCGCTTCACGCGCCGCTCTATTATGGATGAAATGAATAAGGGTTACATTGACGCGGCCAAATCAAGAGGCTTCACGACTAAGCAGATTTTCTTTAAACACGGTTTAAGAAACTCATTACTACCTATATTACCTTTGATGGCGATGCAAATATCAACACTGATCACCAACGCAATGGTAGTAGAAACTATTTTTTCATGGCCGGGCATTGGCAACTGGCTTATTCAAGCGATTTATCAGCGAGACTACCCTGCAATACGAATAGGAATGTTGGTTGTGTCAGTTTTTGTTGTTACCTTAACCATTACCATTGTGTTTATTAGTCGAGCCATCGACCCAGCTAGGGATAAATTCGAACGTGCCGCAGTTTAATCTCTATCAAGAGGAATTCCATCCCTCCCCAATTAAACACATATGGCTTGAATTCAAAAGAAGCCACTTTGCACTGGTTGGTTTCGCTATTCTATTGTTGTTCTGCGCTATCGCAATTTTAGCGCCTTTGTTGGCTCCTTATGATCCCAATGTACAGAACACTAACGCGATATTGTTGCCTCCAGCTTGGGAAGGGAATGGCAGTATTGCGCATATCTTTGGCACTGACACATTAGGGCGTGATGTGTTCTCACGGACCCTGTATGGCTGCCGAGTAACGTTTGGTTCAAGTGTTTTCCTCGTGCTTATCGCTGGTACCATCGGGGTCGTCTTAGGAACCATTGCGGGCATGAATAAAGGGATCAAATCTAGCGTACTGAATCACTTATTTGACTCATTAATGGCCGTTCCTACTCTTCTGATTGCGATTATTATTGTCGCGATATTGGGGACTGGCTTATGGAACAGTATGTGGGCAATTATCTTAGCGCTTATCCCGCAGTTTGTTCATCAAACACGCAGCTTCGTGCGTGAAGAAATGAAAAAAGAGTTTATATTATTAGACAGGCTTGATGGTGCAAGTTCAGTACAGATATTTTGGCATTCCGTATTGCCGGGCATGTTCGAACTGCTCGCTGTGCAAAGCACATTAGCACTGTCAGTTGCGATTATTGATATCTCAGCTTTAGGCTTTTTAAACCTTGGCTCTCAAAGTCCCTTAGTCGAACTAGGCGCAAGTTTGTCGCAAAGCTTAGATGTTGCTTACTCTGCACCTTGGCTAATAGCACTCCCTGGATTCTGTATATTCTTAATGGTGCTTTCTATTAATATTGTAGGCGAAGGTCTTCGTACTGCATTGCGCAACAGGTTGATTCACTAATGCCTCTTCTCGATGTGAAAAATCTAACCCTTGAAATAGACACTGGTTCTGAGTTTGTTAAAGCATTGGATAAAGTCAGTATAACTGTTGAAAAAGGCGAAATAAGAGCCCTTGTAGGTGAGTCTGGTTCGGGAAAGAGTTTAATTGTTAGAGCGATTATTGGCGCCGTCCCTGACCACTGGATTATTACAGCCGACAGATTAACTTGGAAAGGTCAAAACCTACTGTCCATGTCGAACGAGCAACGACGTATCATTATGCGCCGAGAAATTGCCGTTGTTTTCCAAGACCCAACATCATCACTTGATCCTTCGGCTACATTACGTGAGCAACTTGAAGAGAGTATTCCGGAAGAACTTTTAGAAAAAGGCATGTTTTGGCAACGCAATAAACAACGCAGAGAGATTGCAATTGGCCTAATGCACAAAGTCGGAATAAAGGATCACGAAGCTTGCATGCAACGATATCCGCATGAAATAGCCGCTGATATTGCACAGAAGTTCATGATTGCAATGGCATTAGTATCAGAACCTGAATTACTCATCGCCGATGATCCGACAAGAAGTATGGAAAGCACTACCAAAAATCAAATCCTGCGTTTGCTCTCCGGACTAAACGAGACTAAAAAACTGGCGATTTTATTTGTTAGCCATGATCTTTTGGCCATTTCGAGTATGGCTCACACCATGACGGTTCTTTATTGCGGTCAAACCGTCGAGTCTGGAAAAGTGCAACATTTGCATAGTCGACCACTCCACCCTTACACGAAAGCCCTACTTGATAGCGCACCTAGTTTTCAAATTAACTTGCCACCAAAATCTCATTTAGTGGCGCTAGAAGGCACTATACCTACTTTACAGCATCTTCCTATTGGCTGCCGCTTAGGACCCAGATGTCCAAATGCGCGCAAAGAGTGCGTAAAAGTGCCCGAAGAAAAAGCGATGAATCATCATTTATATAGCTGCCATTTCCCTCTTTATTTGCCAGACAAGAATCACTCGGGGAGTAAAGAATGAGTGCAGTATTAGAAGTAAAAGATCTTATTTATCACCACCGTGTTAAGCGCTCTATTTTCAAACCCGCGGATGAATTCATTCTTGGGCCAATTAATTTTGAACTGAATGCAAGAGAAACACTGGCGCTTACAGGTCATAACGGCTCTGGGAAAACACTCTTAGCGAAATCTTTAGTTGGGATCATTAAACCACAAGAAGGCAGCATTCTTCTTGAAGGTGAAGAAGTAGAGCAAAGTGATAAGAAAACTAGAAATCATGATATTAGGCTCATTTTACAACACGGTAAATATAGCCTAAATCCAGCAGTCACTGTGGGCGCGATTCTTAATCAAACCTTACGATTAAATACCGAGTTAAATGAGGAAGAGCGAAAAGTCAAAATTACACAAACACTCTTAAAAGTCGGCTTGTTGCGTGAGCATTACTACTTTTACAGACACATGCTTTCAGATGGGCAACAACAACGTGTATCGCTTGCTCGTGCCATGATACTTGATCCGAAGGTGATTGTGGCAGACGAACCCTTTGCTGCCCTAGATCCATCTGTACGCTCTCAAACGGTTAATTTAATCTTGGACATTCAACAAGAGCTTGGCATGGCATTTGTGTTTATCTCGCAGAACCTCGGCATAGTGCGTCATATTAGCGACAAAGTGATGGTTCTAGATAAAGGAAAAGTGATTGAAGCTGGGGCAACCCAAGATGTATTCAAAAAGCCGCAACATGAATTGACGAAGCGTTTATTTGATTCTCACTTTACTTTGGTAGATAAGCATTTCGAGCAGTTTTAGTTGGTCAATAATCAATAAATACGAATACTTAAAAACGTAAACATAAAAAAGCCAGCTCAAAGCTGGCTTTTTAATGACGTCTAGCTAACGCATTTAAACGTTTAAATGCGGATTTTAGTACTGTACTGTTAAAGTATAGTTACCCGTATAAGAACCATCGATGTATGGGTCAATATCAGCTGGCTCTGTAGAAAGTACACCGCCTAAAATAAAGCCGACCTCACCGTTTACGTCTGTTTGTAAGTCAGTAGTACCTGCGTCCAATGTTTCACCATCGTTGATACCGCCAACAATTTGAGTAGTAGCGTCATCGAAAAGTACTGTAAAACCAGGCGCAGTTGATGGTGCGCTAGCATTGACAAGTCTTACGCCACCTACATCATAATCACTGATAGTCAAAACAGTAAATGGTGCAGCGTTGGTTACGGCATATTGACCAGGCGTACCTGCGACTAGAGCAGTTATTTCAGCTTCACCGGTTGTGTTACTAGTAGTGGCTGGTGAACCGTCAGCTGGAACGGTATATGTAGCCGCAGTCGTAGTAGTCGCTACAGCATCCTGAGAAACTCTTAATGTTCCAAAGTTAATGGCTGCGACTTCAGTTAATGTAAATGCGTTTTGAACAGTCACAGTTGCTGTTGACGTTACGTTTTCTTGAGCCACTACTGCCGTTGAACCAACTGCAAGCGTAGCTGCAAGTACTGCTGTGGATAAATGATTGCGTTTAAACATGGGATATCTCCGATTGTTTTTAAATAAATCTGACATTGTAACGCAAGAAAACTCGCGACAACTCTGTCCAACCAAAACAGCTACCTTTAGCCGTTTTGTATTAGGGTAATTATTGCCCTTCAAAGTATCTATCGGCGCTCCAAAATATTTCTATAATCTTTTTTTTAAAAAACTTAAAAAAAAGTGTGTAGTCCCAGTAAAAACATACGGTAAAGAATAGGTTGCTGATAAGTATTATGTCCTTCTGAGCCATTAACACAGCATCCAGCCATCTATTTTAGTTGTCTGATAGAGCTTTCGACATAAAAAAACCAGCCCATTGGGCTGGTTTTTGTTTTATTTAGTCTGTTTTAGCTAGATGCTGCGCTCAGCCAGTGTTTTACCAAAAAATTCTTGTATACCTAAAAACCTTACCGTTATAGGTTTATTGCTCATGTACTTGCTGGTTTGTAATTCGATGCTCACATTCCTTTCTTTTAATTCATGAAAAATATTCACACCATTTACAACACCAACTTCAATTTCTTCTCCGCTGTCATTTTTCTGATAGGCCACTATTCTGCCAGCAACACTTTGCTGGTTTGTTTTCAGAACTCTTAAATCTAGCATCAGTTTGCCGTTCTTGTGTGTTCTTCTTTCAAGATTGCTAATAGCTATATTTGGCTCTTGTTGCGAGTTTCTTAGAAAAACAGGAATAGTGTAACTTAGGAATACGTCTAACTTTAAGGACATACCCTCTCGGTTTTCATTAGCTTTTTCGTCGACTTCAGGTAGCACAGTGAATTTCAAGTGTGAACGATACTCTGGTGCGTTCATACCTGACTTGCGGCGTGCTAGTAACTTAATCGTTTGTCTTTGTCCGGGTTCAAGGGATACTTGCCTAGGTGAAAACCTAATAAACGGACTTGCAATATTAAAAGTAGACGCTTCGCTCTCAGTGAGTTTAATATAACCTCCCTCAGTCACTGCTTTCTGTTCAACAAACTCAACACGATAGGTTCTGCGTTTATTGCTAGTATTTATCAATTGAACTTCTTTTACACGCTCTCTCTCGCCAAAAGCGATTCTAGTTGGCGAAATTAACAAATCCGCATAAGCCTGAGTAATAGGGCATAACAATAAAACTACCATTGCTAACTGAGTGACTCTATTCAACATGTTTTAATACCTCTTAATAATTTAAATCTATTCTTAACTGCCCTGCATACTGAGCATCTACAAATTGAATACTGCCAGAGCCTGATGTTTGAATCGTGCCTCCGAAAGTAAACTCTTCTTCGCCCAAACTATTGGTACGCACCGTAGGCGGCACATTTACCGATGTAAAAACAAAGTATTCTTGAGAAATTTGACCTGGATTAAGTACTGCTGTAATGACCACTCCGTTTACGAACACTTCAATATTCCCAGGATAATTACTGAGTCTAATAGCACCCGGGTTTCCCGGTGCAATAATTGCAAACCCTCCTGAGATCGAAATATTACCACTCTCATCTATTGCATAAGTATGCGCTGAAGTATTATCTAAAACAGCCACAATGCCAAAATTAAGCGCTTGCGTAACTTCAACATCCGCTTTAATTTTTGTACTAAAGAGAGAAATACTCACAGCAATGATTAAACAAACAATGAAATTCATTATAGCTGCTCTATATTTTTGCCCGCGAATTTTGTTACTGCGCAATACTGACCAGAGTCACGTAATTTTTTACACGCGCTTTGAGCTTCAGATACGTTTATATATGGCCCAACGCGCAAGCTTTGATAATCAACGCCCTTTACTGTGACACTTGCAACTAATGGCTGTTTTCCACAGAGTACTTCCTTATGTTTGCTCATTAACTCCTGCCAACCTTTTTCAACATAATTTTTGCTTTTGTAAGATACTAAGTGAATGGCATTGTCCCCAACACTATTTAAGTTAACCGAACATTCATCGGTGCTTCCAACTAGATTTGCAACACTTGTCTCTTGAAATTTCGATATCGAAGCTCCTTGCTCTTGAGTTGAGTTGTTGCTGAGTCGCTGTGCGATATTGGCATTGCTTTTGAACGTTGTTGGTTGCGCATTGTTAGGGCTCGATGTGGATGCATAGCCAACGATCTGGTTTCTGTTTACGGAAGAACTTACCGGTGCAGATTGGCTGGAAAATTTATTACTGCTTGTCAGATTTCTTTGGATTGGCCTAGCACTCGCCACCTCTACCTCTTGTGACTGCGCAGGCTTTGCCTCTGATGATTTAGCTAATGCCCTCAGTTCTGGCGGCTGCATGGAAACATTAGGTTGCCCCGTCAGTGAACGACCACTTATATCGACGTAATCATTAGTAAAAGTTTGAACATTCGACATATTTTCAAGCTCGCTGAGTAGGAAGCTTAACTCACTCTCTTGTTTAATTAAGCGGATAAGACCAGGTTTTAGCTCTTCCCATTCCTGCATTTGTTTGACCATATCGTTTAGTGTCGCCTGATTGCCATTGTATTTATCATTATCATTACTCACATTGCTACTTGAGGTGAAGTCACTAATAGAGGAGCAACCTGAAAGCAAGAGTGCTGAAATAACGATTCCGGATGCAAGCTTACTGTGTCTTATATTCATGGTGCTTTCCTCAATTTATTGACTGCCAATTTTTTAACGCTCGATGATATATGCCTATACTCAAGCATTTATAATGCCAATTCTTTATTTGTAACTATTAAATGCCGAGACTTCACAATTAATACCAAGCATTTGCGCTTTTTTGCATTCAGATTGTGCCAACTCGATATTTGGTAAGTAAGCTAAAGCTAAGGTTTGTTTGTTATCTTTTTCAATAATAAACGGCGCCACTTTCTCAAAATAACGGGTTTTGTATTTTCTAGTTACTAACAATGCATATGCATGTAAAAACTCACTCTTAGTAAACTGGCCAAGTGAGACTAAATACCCTGTCGTTTTTTTCTTCTGTCGTATCGACATTTGCACGTCCGAAACCACCATGCCACCGTTTTTAAGATCAATAGTTTTGTTCGACTGATCATAAAGGTTATTACTTTCCATGGACTCCTCGGCAACTCGCAATTTATATTTACCTGGCTTTATGGCCGTGAACAGAAAATATCCATCAAATTCTGTTTTAGTTTTCTTTACAACCCGTCCATAAGAATTCACTAACTCTAACTCGATATATTTACCAACAATATCATCACCATCCGCTGTCAATATATTCAGACTGCCGTCAACTTCACTGCCATGAAGGATTGGATAATCAATTGAATCTATGAAACCTGCCCTAGGAGTAATCGATATACCTTCTATAGCGGGGATCATAAATGGGTCAGGTAAACTATCTTGCTTAATAATGATGTCTGTTGTTTTCTGATCTTGTAAAGACGTTAGTGTTGCCAGACCGTTTATATTTGATACAGCATTAGAACGGGATTGAACTGAATCAACTTTAACCCCTTCAAGTAAAGGTTCACCTGGGTCATAACGTAAGTTGGCATTTTGGTCTTCAAATATTCTAATAACGAAGCTACCTGAATTCGCTAAACTACGATTTGAATTAAAGGTATCTAGGGCTGTAGGCACAGCTCCAATACTAAAACGAGCAAAGAGACTAGCAAACCAATTTTCATTAGAATCATATGAAACTCTAGTCGCGAGGTTAAATTGGCGTTTTGACCAGTCGAAGTCTAAAGTCGCTCGATCGATATCAGAGATAACAGAATGGTCTAAAGTCAATTTAGTTCGCATACTTTCGCCAATGTTCATACTAAACTGACCAGAATAATTTGTGGGCTCAAAACTCTCAGTTGCGTCATAAAGTGCCTGTACTCTAGCAAACACAGGCCCAATATTTCGCTGCATCGCAAGAGTTCCAGTTAAGGTATCTACAGCGTTATTTGCAGACTCTACTTTAGAATAATTCAGTGAGTGATTGGCCGACATACCTAGAAAGTTTAATCCTATAGAATTCTTTAAATCATAAACCTTAGTCCCTAAACCATTGTCAGTGGCGCTCAAGACGTTCTGATAAGATGCTCTAAAGCTTTTACTTGAAACTAATGGACCGTTATTTAACAAACTTAGTCGATGCGAAAGGGTATTATCTAAAATCGTATCTGGTTTCTGCTGATATGCTTGATATGCCAAACGTATTGCATGCTTCCCAATTGCTGTTCGCGCGTTTATGTCGAAACGAAACTCATCATCAGTGTCACCAGAAAGATCAAACCCCAAAAGGACGCTATCACTAGCTCGATAGTTACCGCCCACGGCCAATATATTGAGTGAATCATCACCAAAAATAGTAGAATGGCCAAAGCGAATCCCAAAATCTCTCGATAAACCTTTACTGTATTCTCCAGTTAACGCATAGCCAGTGTATTCTGGCTCTGCAATTGTACTTTGGGAAAACAATGTTTCACCTAAATCAACGAGAGACAAATCATAAGTCCACTCTTTATCTAAGCTTGTGCTGCTATCGATTAATTTTTCATAGGTGTTACTAATAACTTGTCCTTGAGGACCATATTGAATTATTTCAAAACTGTTTTGACCGTAATTTAGAGGTACATCATCAAATTCATACCTTCCATCCATAACATTTAGTTCTTTGTCGATTAAAACGCCATTTCTATAGAGTTCTACATCCCAACCTGGCAATATAGCGTCCGAAAAGGATGTGACTTCTAAATCTTTAATCGTATTAAGACTGCCATTAGTAATGTAGATACCACGAGATTGTGCAGAAATACTTCGACTGCCGAGGCGAACTGGTGTGACATCGCCAAATTGAAATCTACTTGCATTCAAAGGCCCAAGTAAGCCTTTTGCTTGAGAAGACCGACCAGCAGTAAACCTAGCATCCGTTAAACCATTTTGATCATTTCCAGCAACAAAAAAGCGCGTCTCAAGCAAAGCAATGTCGCGTGAGCCAAGAACACTGTAGCCTGTTGAATTGATATTTTCTGAAAAGTTGGAGTTTATTTGAATATCTAGTGCTTGGCCTGACAACAATTCTACTGATGAACGTCTGTAGGGCATAACTGGATATGGAGAAGCTCTATCTCTAATTGTTCGGGACTCGCGGGCTAAACGCACTTCGAACGGAAATTGATAGTCGGCGGAAATAAGTAAGCTCTGATTCGTTTCATCCACTGAAAAACTAATGCCAAACCACCTACCTACCTCGTCAATTTCAACCTGAAGTAATCCATCGACTATGCTGTAGTTGTCTTGGTTTAGTTGAAATGATTTGTCAGTAGTTTGAACAGTAAATTCATTTGAATTTTCAGAATTACTCAATAAAAATAGATTGCTGTCCTTAAGGTACCAGCCTTCATAAGCGTAGCCACTGCCGACTTGTTCAATCGGGAACTCAAGTACCTCAAATAAAGCATCTAATTCGGTTTGATAGCCTGTGTTACTTTTGGTGATTAATATTTCAGAAAATTTGTATTTACCAATCCTGACGGTAACAATAAGTTCTTCACCAACTTCAAATCGTGATTCAGTTGCTTGTGCTTCTTGAGAGGTAGAACTAAGTTCTTGAGCTGTCGAGCTCAAGCTTAGAAAGCTAAGAAAAAATAATATTATTAAATATCGAATCATGAGAACACCAATCAAGACTAATCAGTGTTCTCTCAGCAAGGATTATGCCAAGAGGGTAAGGCCCTCAGCGTTATAAAAAACCTCTCTAAGGGCCAACAAGCGCCAACAATATTCCAGCAGCAACGGCAGAACCTAGCACACCGGCAACATTTGGCCCCATAGCATGCATTAACAGGAAGTTATGTGGGTTTGATTCTAATCCCACTTTATTGACCACGCGGGCAGCCATAGGAACGGCTGAAACTCCGGCAGCACCGATTAGAGGATTGATATTATCTTTGCTGAATTTATTCATCACTTTGGCCATTAGGACACCAGATGCTGTGCCAATTGAGAAAGCCACCGCTCCCAAAGCCAAAATACCGAGTGTTTCAACCGTCAAAAATTTATCGGCACTTAATTTAGACCCAACGGCTAAACCAAGAAAAATAGTCACAATATTGATGAGTTCATTTTGTGCAGTATTGCTAAGGCGTTCTACCACACCGCACTCTTTCAACAAATTACCAAAGCAAAACATGCCCACTAGAGGCGTTGCTGCAGGTAGGAATATTAAGGTTAATACCAACACAGCTAAAGGAAAGATAATCTTTTCTTTCTTTGATACAGCTCTAAGCTGGGCCATCGGTAACTTGCGTTCTTCAGGTGTCGTGAGTGCTTTCATAATCGGCGGCTGAATAATAGGCACCAATGCCATATAAGAATAAGCGGCAACCGCAATTGCCCCTAATAATTCAGGTGCGAGTTTAGACGCCAAAAATATGGCAGTCGGACCGTCAGCACCACCAATAATGGCGATCGCAGACGCATCTTGCAATGTAAACTCGAAACCAGGAAGTCCATTCAATAAAATAGCGCCGAACAAGGTGGCAAAAATACCGAATTGCGCTGCAGCACCTAACAACAACATACGAGGATTAGCGATCAGCGCGCTAAAGTCTGTCATTGCGCCAACACCCATGAATATCAATAAAGGGAAAACTCCCGTATCAACACCAATGTAGTAAATATAGTGAAGTAAGCCTCCCGCTTCGCTAAAGCCTGCTAATGGAATATTAGTTAACAGAGCACCGAAGCCTATAGGAAGTAATAATAATGGCTCAAATTTGCGTACAATGGCTAAATATAGCAATCCAAAGCCAACTAGCATCATCACCAATTGACCAATTTCAAAATGCGGGATAGAAGTACTTTCCCAAAGTAATAATAATTTATCCATGGGCTTATCCGATAACCATCATTGCTTCACCAGCTTGGACGGAGTCACCTTCTTTGCAAATCACTTGCTGAACAACGCCGGAAACGCTACTTCTTACCTCGGTTTCCATTTTCATGGCTTCTAATATAAGAATCACATCGCCTTCATTCACCTGTTGACCTTGTGCAACCATGATTTTAAATATATTGCCTGATAAAGGAGATACTATATCTGTCCCCTCTCCACTTGAGCTTACTTGCGTTGACTGTTCGTTAACCGCCCCGGCACTAGAAATATGGCTCACTTCGCCATTATCAGCTACTTCGACATGATAAACCTGACCTTCAACACGCACTTTGTAAGCGGCTGCATCGCCGGAAAGAGGCTCAGCACTAGTTGCATCAACGACAGGTAGTTCTGTTGTAGGAACAGGTTCAAATGCACTTGGGTTATCTCGATTCTCAATGAACTTCAAACCAATTTGCGGGAACAGTGCATAAGTGAGAACGTCATCAATTTTATCTTTTGCGATACGGAGTGATTTTTGCTCTGTCAGTTCATCCAATTCAGCTTCTAATTTTTCTAATTCTGGTTCGATGTTATCTGCAGGGCGACAAGTGATAGGTTCCGCACCTTCTAAAACCCGATCTTGTAATTCTTTATTAACTGGTGCCGCTGTCGCACCATATTCACCTTTCAGGACACCAGCGGTTTCTTTGGTGATGCTTTTGTAACGCTCTCCTGTGAGAACATTCAGCACAGCTTGTGTACCAACAATTTGCGAAGTAGGTGTGACTAAAGGAATAAAGCCAAGATCTTCACGCACTTTTGGTATTTCAAGAAGCACTTCATCAAACTTATCTTCAGCTCCCTGCTCTCTTAGCTGGCCTTCCATGTTGGTCAACATGCCGCCAGGAACTTGAGCAATTAGGATTCGTGCATCCACGCCTTTCAATGAACCTTCAAACTGCGCATACTTTTTACGCACTTCGCGGAAATAAGCAGAAATTTCGGCAAGCTTTTCAATATCCAAGCCAGTATCACGGTCGGTGCCTTCAACTATAGACACCATTGTCTCGGTTGCAGTGTGTCCATAAGTCATGCTCATAGAAGAGACCGCCGTATCTAGCATATCAATACCGGCATCAATGGCTTTTTGGTAGCTTGCAGTGCTTAAGCCAGTTGTTGCATGGCACTGCATGGCAATTGGCACATTAACTGTTTCTTTGAGGCCTGATATAAGTGCTTCGCAATCATATGGCTTTAATAAGCCCGCCATGTCTTTAATACATATTGAGTGCACACCCATATCTTCGAGACGTTTTGCCATATCTAGCCAAAGCTGCAGGTTGTGCACTGGGCTTACTGTGTAAGAAATTGTACCTTGAGCATGCGCGCCAACTTTAATTGCAGATTTAACGGCAGTCTCAAGATTGCGAACATCGTTCATCGCATCAAAAATACGGAATACATCAACGCCATTGGTATGAGCTCGCTCGACGAACTTCTCGACGACGTCATCGGCATAATGCCTGTAACCAAGTAAGTTTTGACCACGCAACAACATTTGTTGCTTCGTTTTAGGCATTGCTGCTTTAAGCGCGCGAATACGCTCCCAAGGATCTTCACCTAAATAGCGAATACAAGAATCAAAGGTTGCTCCGCCCCAAGATTCCACAGACCAATAACCAACATCATCCAATTTAGCTGCGATAGGAAGCATATCTTCTAAACGCATGCGCGTTGCCAGCAGAGATTGATGCGCGTCGCGCAGGACCAGTTCGGTGATTTTTAATGAATTGGACATAATGTGTTCCCTATGGCTTTAAAGTTGTATGTCTGTGCGTATGAACAGCTGCGGTAATAGCTGCTGCTATTTGAGGGCTCACTGACGATGTCGCTTTATTATTTGTGTTTGATTGATTTTGAGTGGGGCGATGACGGGGAGATGCCTGCACAATTTCTGCAGAAGGAAATTTGCGACAATACCATGCGATTGCCTGTATGCCGCCAATCAACAATATTAAGAATGCAAATACCACCGACATACCAACGCCGAGTAAAACGCCTGCTTCTGCTAATTGCTCGGTCATTTGTGTTGGCATAGCTGTTCCTTTTTAAATACTTCGAAAATCAAGCTAGCTTAAATAGCATGAGGCTAAAGTAAATACAATCTAAAAACGTTTCAAACGCGCATAAAAACCTATTTTTATGCACTCATTCGATATTATATTTAATTTTTATGCAATTTTTACGAATTTTTAACAACTTATTAAACTCAAAAAGAATTATATCAAGCTGACTAGGTATTATAACCGTACTTATCAATAAAGTACTTCAAATCAGGGATATATGGCTTCAATTGCTCTTCATATTTCTTCCATTTATATTTCGAAGATTGATAAAGAGGTTGATTAGTTTGACCTCTCGAAGCACTGGTTACATATTTTTCGCCTGCGTGTGTATGAAAGTTCAAATAAGTATTATCTGCTTTGAATCCAATGAAATCGAACACCTTCTCCATTTCACCAGCCAAATCTTCAACCAAGTCCTCATATTTTACACAATGAACCTTTATGCCTAATTCTTGTTCATACCTTTCCAACAATGTAAAAGTTGAAACATAGTGAGCCACAATATCTTGCATACTTAACATATGGGCATTATATGAATTCATAGTGAAATTTTGTTGTAAACAACTTAAGCAAACATCTAATGGATGCCTTATGGTGAGAATTAACTTTGCACCTGGAAATAATTTTTTGATTAGAGGCAATTGCTCCGTAAAGTGTGGATTTTTTTCCACAACAATTCCTGATTCTGGAATTGAGTAACCTTGCTCATTCTCGATGATATCAATATATCGCTCACGTAAAATCACTAACTCTTCATCGCTTAGGTTCCAAATGTCTTTTGGGTGCTTTTTACCAAAATTTTTCATGACGTTTGCAGCAGATGGCAGTATTTTCCTTTCACTGAGAACCAGCAAATTAACTTGAGTATCAAGTACATTATCTAATAAGGTAGTTCCTGATCGTGGAAAACCAAAGATGAATACATAATTTTTTCCCTCTTCACCTTGCATGAAGTCACTGCTGTTCTGAAGCTTTGGAATTAGTCCTTTATATTCACTATATCTTTTTTTAGCTTTATTTAAATGTATTTTTATAGAAGCATCTCGAGACTTACGTATGCTACCAGCCGTTTCCCAAGCATTGAATGCCGACGCGTAATCCCCATTGCTATGAAAAACTTTCGCCAACAACTGTTGATGTCTTACTGATTTATTGGAGTCAGCATGCATTTGTAGTGTTTCAAGTGCCTCAACTATCTTATTATCTTTTAATAAACCATCCACTCTGTTCGATAAAACAACAGTTTGAAACTTTTTCTCATACTTCTCACACGCAATCTCTCTCAAGTCGTCGACACCTAAACCAATTAGGTAATCTATGAAGGTAGCAAACTGTTCTCTATCTAATTTTTCAAGCTCTAAAAATAACTTTCTTACTCGTTCCTCCACAAGTAACTTGGAACCAAACTTCGAGGCACTTTCTAACAATAGCATTTGCGCCTCAATAGAATGCCTTTCCCACCCTAGTGCTTTTGGTGCTAGTTTTTCAATATTAACCAAATGATCTCTCAATGAGTATAGTTTGAGAAGATGTATTAGACTTTCACCATTACTAACTGAACTGTTTTTTGCAATCGACAATTCAAAGTAATGTTCTGCACTCGCTGCATCTCCTAAATTAATACAGCATCGCGCCATGCTATTGGCAATTTCGACAACTTCAGCAGAATCATTTGTTTCAGTTAGTAGCCTTTTACCAATAGGGAGACATTTTTGATATTTTTCTTCCTTGAGCAAAATGGCAAATTCTAACTTTCTTTTTGTAAATGAATTAGCTTTTATCTTTTTGAGGCTCTTTTTAGCACTAGAAAAATTGTTTGCATTAAAATGCGCTATTGCTTGTTCTAATTCATCTGGCACAGTTTCATATTCCTTTGCTCATTTTGCTATTGGGAAGAGTGATATAAAACTAGAATAAACCATGTACTTGTTCTATTCAACAGAGCATAAGAAGCAGAATTATCAAGCTAGTAGAAGAATAGAAGCCTCGATAAACAAAGTGCTCAAATGAATAGACTGAAGTTTTTCAAACTTTTAATTAAGCAAAAAAAAACCTCAGCTTTCGCTAAGGTTTTTAATCAGCCTCTAAGGCTGTGATATGGCGCGCATGGAAGGATTCGAACCTCCGACCGCCTGGTTCGTAGCCAGGTACTCTATCCAGCTGAGCTACATGCGCGTAGTATTTCTATCGTACTGTGTTAAATCGAATGAGCTTTCAAGCTTACTCTTATTAACGTCACATTTATACCATTAAAGAATGGCGGAGAGAGAGGGATTCGAACCCTCGATAGGGCTATAAACCCTATACTCCCTTAGCAGGGGAGCTCCTTCAGCCACTCGGACACCTCTCCTAAATGTGGGGCGGAAGTTTACTGAATCGATAGTATAAGTCAATGCTTTTTTAGCAACTTATTCGCTATTTTTGATCGATTGTCAGTTTTTTAACCAACTCGCCCTATTTTACCTGCCTAAAAAACAAAAAACTCAGAATGACCTGAGTTTTTCGTGCCGCTTTTAAGCGGCGTTTATGAGAATGAAAAAGTTAGTCATCGTCTCCGACAGCAGCTTGGTTTCCTTTTTCTGCTTGAATCCTCATGTAAATCTCTTCCCTATGAACTGAAACTTCCTTCGGTGCGTTAACACCAATTCGTACTTGATTTCCTTTGACGCCTAAAACAGTTACCGTGACATTGTCACCTACCATTAAAGTTTCCCCTACGCGTCTCGTCAAGATAAGCATGTTGTCGCTCCTTTTAGTTTAGATCTGATTCATAGCCTAATATCTGAGTTCAGATATTATATTTGTAAGACATTGACCATTAACAAGATCAAATATACTTTAATTAATTGATTTAAGCCAAGAAAAATCCAATAATTTTTTGTTTATTTTTTAAACAAAGCCATTTTAAATGAATTTTATGCTGTTCATTTCACTAGTAAACTTTGGCTACTCTTTTTTCATGTTATTTTCAAGCCAAGTATTCACAGAGGCTAAGGCCTTATCAAGGTTTTCTGGCTGGGTGCCACCCGCTTGTGCCATATCCGGTCGACCTCCACCTTTTCCTCCAACTTGGCTTGCCATGTGGTTAACTAACTCACCTGCTTTGAATTGCCCCACCAAATCTTTTGTTACGCCAGCAATCAGACTTACTTTACCTTCGTTAGCAAGCCCTAATGCAACAACACCGGATTGCATTTGGTTTTTTAAGTCATCCATCATGCCACGCAGAGCTTTTGCCTCAACACCTTGCATGTTAGCTACGAGAAGCTTAATACCCTCAACTTCAACAACGTTTGACATGATGTCTTTACTCTTCTGACCAGCCATCGACTGTTTAAGCTGTTCAAGCTCCTTTTCTAAGGACTTAGTATGTTGCAGTGCCGAAGACACCTTTTCCACAACAGAAGCTTTATCGGACTTCAATAGGCTAGCAATATGATGAAGTTTGTTTGATTCATCATTCACAAAATCCTGAGCCATTTGACCAGTAGTCGCTTCTATACGTCGAACTCCAGATGCTATACCGCCTTCGGAAGTGATTTTTAATAAACCAATATCACCGGTTCGTGCAACATGTGTTCCGCCACACAGCTCGGTTGAGAACTCGCCCATTTTTACAACGCGCACCTTTTCATCATACTTTTCACCAAACAGCGCCATCGCGCCAGACTCTTTAGCTTCGTCCAGATCCATGAGCTGAGTAGTCAATGCGTGATTCAAACGTATTTCAGCATTCACTAAATTCTCAATGTCAATCAATTGCTCAGAAGATATAGATTCAAAATGCGAGAAGTCAAAGCGTAATTTTTCAGCGTCTACTAATGAGCCTTTTTGCATCACATGCTCGCCTAACACTTGTCTCAATGCTGCGTGTAGCAAGTGGGTCGCACTGTGGTTTGCTTTGATTCGATCACGTCTAGCGCGATCTACGACTAATTCAACTTTATCGCCTACTTTAATAACGCCGTCGATAGACACTGTATGAGCAAATGCCTGGCCTAATTTCACGGTATCAAGAACTTTTGCTTTACCTGAATTTGAATTTATGAATCCAGTGTCACCCGTTTGGCCGCCTGACTCTGCGTAGAAAGGCGTTTCCTCTAAGATAATAATTGCACTCGCATTCGCTTCTTTAACGGCTTCGTTATCAACGATAATATCTATGACAGTTGATGAACCCGTCACTTCTGAGTAACCCGTAAACTCGGTTTTATGTTCTACACTTAGTACATTCGCATAGTCCGCTCCAAACTTACTAGCCGACTGTGATTTTGATTTTTGTTTTGCCATTGCTGCTTCAAAGCCAGCTTCGTCGATGGTCAAGTCTTGCTCACGCGCAACGTCATTGGTTAAATCGGCTGGGAAGCCATAGGTATCATAAAGCTTGAATACCAATTCACCAGGTACTTGTTTGCCCGATAGTTCTGCTAAAGCATCGTTTAGAATTGCCATGCCGCGAGCTAGGGTTTTTGAGAATTGTTCTTCCTCTACTTTTAATACTTTTTCAACCACCGCTTGCTGCTGCTTTAGCTCAGGGAAAGCTTCCCCCATTTCTTGCACGAGCGTATTAACCAGTTTGTAGAAGAAAATGTCGTCCGCGCCCAACTTATAGCCATGACGCACAGCTCGACGAATGATCCGACGCAGCACGTAACCGCGGCCTTCATTCGATGGCATAACACCATCACATATCAGGAAGCTACATGAACGAATATGATCCGCTATTACGCGCAATGATTTGTTTTCTAAATCTTCAGTACCCACTATTTTTGCAGCGGAGGCGATCAGGCTTTGGAATAAATCGATTTCGTAGTTGCTGTGCACATTTTGCAAAATAGCGGAGATGCGCTCTAAGCCCATTCCGGTATCGATAGATGGTTTTGGCAATGGCAACATATCGCCATTTGCTTGACGATTGAATTGCATGAAAACCAAGTTCCAGATTTCGATAAAACGGTCACCGTCTTCTTCAGGTGAGCCCGGAGGGCCGCCCCAAATATGCTCGCCGTGGTCGTAAAAAATCTCTGAACACGGTCCACAAGGCCCAGTATCGCCCATTGACCAAAAATTGTCAGAGGTTGAAATGCGAATAATGCGATCAGCAGGCACGCCTATTTTATTTTCCCAGATATCAAAGGCTTCATCATCTTCAAAATAGACTGTGACGAGTAACTTTTCTTTGTCGAGTCCTAGCTCAACAGTTAAGAATTCCCACGCAAACTTAATCGCATATTCTTTAAAGTAGTCACCAAAACTAAAATTCCCCAGCATTTCGAAGAAAGTATGATGTCTTGCGGTGTACCCAACGTTTTCTAAGTCGTTATGTTTGCCGCCTGCGCGCACGCAGCGCTGAGAAGAAACTGCTCTTGTGTAATTGCGCTGTTCCGCACCTAAGAACACATCTTTGAACTGGTTCATTCCGGCATTGGTAAACAACAATGTTGGGTCATCGTGTGGCACTAGAGATGAGCTTGAAACAAGTTGATGTTGATGTTTTTGAAAATATTCAAAGAAACTGCGTCGTAAATCGGCTGTAGAGCGTACCATTAATGTTCCTAAATCGTTCATATACGGGGAAAATGTTCTAAGGCAGAAGATATCATGTAAAAGGTGAGTTTGTTAACCCTCTCAGCCCTCTATTTCACTTATACTTCACTAAAATTTCATTCAAATGCATATTTAATTTGTTCCTGCGTAAAGCCACGGTATTGCAAAAAACGCATTTGCTTTTGTTTTGCCGCCCAGTCTTCGGGTAAATCAGCGCCGAATCGTTTTATACGCACAGCTTTTGATGATTCAAACCAATCGAAACCTTCGTCACCTACCAATGTTTTAACTGTGTGAAAATCGATATTATGATTATTTAGCTCTCGCTCAACAAATACTGGTCCTTTGCCCTTTCTGTAAGCGCCACGAACAACCGCTTCAGCGTATCGAAGGTCGCTTTGAATGTCTTTCTCTGCGAAGCGCTGAATCGTTTCATCAACCAAATCCTTATCTAAGGCCAGTTCAGCTAGCTTTTTACGCAACTCTGTTTGGCTATGCTCACGTCTTGACAGTAAACGAGTTAACTTGTGTCTAATGATCTTTGCGTCGTTATCTGACATAGTGATAAACATGCTTCCTAATAATTAAAATTTAACTATGGCCTTACATTGGCAACCCATTCTCAGTGTCGATGATATAACTCAACAACAATGGCAACAACTGTCCAATCATAAAACGGCCTATTCTACGCCCTTTTTAAGCTACGCTTTTCTGAAAGGACTAGAACTTAGCAAATGTGTAGACGGCGAAACTGGCTGGCACAGTTATCATATTGGTATTTATGATAGCGCAGCTAAGCTAATTGGGTTTATTCCTTCTTATTTAAAAACACATTCTTATGGTGAATATGTTTTTGATCATGCTTGGGCGAATGCATATCAACATCATCAGGTACCCTATTATCCTAAATTGGTCGCATGTATTCCTTTTACACCTGTAACAGGCAGTCGATTATTATTTGATAAGAATGCCCCATACTCATTTGAAGACATCAATACATTTGTACTTAACAATACAGATAATATTCTTGAATCTGCTCGTGCGTCATCATTTCACTATTTATTTCTGCCTGAGTATCAAAGCGAGTTAATTGCCCAAGACAAACTGTTACAACGCTTGAGCGTGCAATTTATTTGGAAAAATAAAGGCTATGAAAACTTCGATGATTTTATGCAACAAATGACATCGCGTAAACGTCGCTCTATTCGCAAAGAGAGAAAAGCAGCAACGCGCATATCCGATACCGAAAATGTTGTCATCAAGCGACTGTGTGCTGAGCAACTAACAAGTGAGGTTTTGGCTGACTTTTATCTGTGCTACCAACAAACATACTTGAAACGAAGTGGTCACACGGGCTACCTAAACGAAGCATTTTTCGACTATTTACAATCAAATATGCGAAACAACATTATGATTGTAATGGCCTACCATGCCGAAAAATGCATTGCCTCGGCGCTCTTCTTTTATAATGAGGAGCAATTGTTTGGACGTTATTGGGGGGCTTTACAGGAAGTTTCTGGCTTACATTTTGAGTGTTGTTATTATCAAGGTATTGAATTTGCCATCGAAAAAAAGCTACGACAGTTTAATCCGGGCACTCAGGGCGAACACAAGATTTTGCGGGGCTTTGAACCTACCTTGTGTTTTTCTAATCATTACTTGCAACATCCCGGATTTCAAAACGCCGTTGAGGATTTCTTGCAAAACGAAAGAATCGGCATTGAACAATACAAACAACAAGCTGAAAGCGTATTGCCATTTAAACAAGATTAATTTCCTATTCTTTCAGACACAAAAAGTAACGATTTAATTACGGACAAACTCGAGAAGCTCATTAAAATATTGGCACTGAGTTAAATAGCAGTTTAATTTGGTCTTCGTTCTGTATTGAATATCGTGACAGATTATCGTTAAAGCTAAACGGTGACCTATTCGGTATGAGCTATAAGACAATGCAGAACAAAGCTAACATAAGCTAACATAAGCTAACATAAGCTAAGCACTATAAAATCAATAAAAAGGGTAACCATGAAGAAGTCATTTATCACAATCGCAATTATGAGTAGCTTTGCGCTTGGCGCTTGCGATTCAACATCGAGTAATAGCCAAACTGTTAATCAAAACAAGCAAGCACTTCAAAACGAAGATTCACTATTAACAGCCAAAACAACAACGGCAAAACCTGAACTAGGTTCTTTTGGCATTGAGTTGTCGGCTCGTGATTTGTCAGTCAAACCTGGCGACGACTTTTTCATGCATGCCAGCGGCACTTGGTATGACAACTTCGAAATGCCGTCGGATAAAACACGCTATGGTGCGTTTTCACTTCTTGCCGATCGCAGCGAAGAACGTGTAAAACAAATTATCGATGATATAAGTGCATCGAAAGATTTAAGCTTTGAAGAACAACTTATCGCAAATTTTTATAATGCGTACATGGATGTAGAAACTATCAACGCATTAGGTTTAGAGCCAATCCAAGCTCTCATTGATCAAATTAATGACATTGACTCAGTGATTGATCTTACCTCTGTTTTCGGAAGTGCGTGGCTAACGGGAGTTTCAAGCCCTATCAATGCTGGACTTGGTTTCAATCGCTTAGACCCAAATGAATATCAATTATCAGTAAGTACTGGTGGACTTGGTCTACCTGATCGCAGCTACTACTTGACTGATTCTGAGCGCTTCGCAAAAATTCGCGCCGCTTATAAAGAGAATATTACGAAGATGCTTGCTTACGTAGGCGTTGAAGATGCGGCAAATAAAGCGGATGAAATAATAGCGCTTGAAACAAAAATTGCAGAAGCTCAATGGCCGCGTGAAAAACGCAGAAACCGAGACCTCACGCTTAATCAGATCAGCCGAAGTGAATTACTCAAGGAGTATGCAGGCTTCGATTGGGATACTTACTTTGCCTCTTCAGCCTATAAGATCCCTGAGCTAAACATTACGCAGCCTGAGCCGGTAAAAGACATGATCAAATTGGTGAATAGCGAACCATTGTCTGTATGGAGAAACTATTTGCTCTATCACGCAATGAGTAATAACGCAGGCATGCTACCTGAAGCTATATATCTCACTGATTTTGAATTCTACGGCACTGTGTTAAATGGTCAACAAGAACCAAGACCTCGCTGGAAACGAGCTATTTCAGCTATGTCTGGAACACAATCATTAGGTTTTGCTATTGGTAAAGTGTATGTCGAAAAGTATTTCCCTGAAAGTTCTAAAGAGAAAATGGCAAGCCTTGTTGAGAATTTACGTAAAGCCTTGGGTGAGCGCATTGATAACCTTGATTGGATGGGTGCTGAAACTAAAGTTAACGCTAAACAAAAACTAATGGCATTCCGCCCGAAAATTGGTTACCCGGACGAATGGCAATCATTTGAAGGTGTCTCAATTTCATCGAACGATCTTATTGGCAACGTCAAAACATTACGCAAGTTTTTCCATGCACAGAGTGTTGAACGAGAATTGCAAAAAACGGATAGAGAGCGCTGGGGTATGGCACCACAACGTGTGAATGCCTACTATAATAGCTCGTTTAACGAAATCGTGTTTCCTGCAGCTATTCTTCAAGCTCCGTTTTTCGACCCTAATGCCGACGACGCTGTGAACTACGGTGCAATTGGTGCCGTCATTGGACATGAGATGGGTCATGGTTTTGATGACCAAGGTTCAAAATCAGATGCCAATGGTATTCAACGTAACTGGTGGACGGAAGAAGACCGCGCAGCCTTCGATGAGAAAACAGACAAACTTGCCGCTCAATACAGCCAATACGAACCGATTGAAGGTAATTTCGTGAATGGCCGCAACAGCCTAGGCGAAAACATCGGAGATGTGGGAGGTTTAGCTATGGCTTATCACGCTTACAAATTGTCACTTAACGGTAAAGAAGCCCCTATTATTGATGGACTAACAGGTGATCAACGTTTCTTTTTAGCTTGGGCACAAGTATGGCGCGAAAAACGGACTGAACAGAGCATGTTGAATCAACTCCGCTCTGGCACCCACGCTCCTGGCAGGTTTAGAGCTCAGGCGCCACGAAACCACGATGCTTGGTATGAAGCATTCGATGTGCAACCTGGAGACGAACTTTACCTTGCACCAGAGGATCGTGTTCGCATTTGGTAGGACAAAAAGCGCCCGACAACTGATTGCTATATAGTCAAAAAAGGGCCGCATTTATAGATATAAAATGAACAATGCAGACCAGTCTATTAGATGGTTTGCATTTTTTTTAATTAAATTTATTTTTTTTAATCTTTTTGTAAAGAAATGAGACCAGCAAGAAACTTTGTATGCAATTGTTTTAATTGTATTTTTTATATTTTATAAATATAGCGAAGTGAAAAACCATAGAATCGAGCAAAAAACACACAGAAATGATGCTGTCAGATGTTTGACTGTTTCTACCACTTTGATTAAATTAAGGTGTGCAGAAAAAGCAACTGTCTTGTCTGACTGTTTTATGTATCAACGAATGCATCAGATAATCTGGTCATTCAATATGTGATGTAGTTACTGAGACATGTCTTATAATAAAAAGTTGCACATTTTGACCAAAAAACTCATTTTTGGATAAAACAATAATACTAATCGCTATAAAGCGGTAACAGGGAAACAATATGAATCAAAGCAACGACACTAAGTTGCATAAAGTATCATTAGCGGTATTAGTCGCTCTAGGATGCTTAGCAGCCCCAAACCTATACGCACAGGAAACTGATAGCCTTCTTGAAGAAGAAGAGGAAGAAGTCAAGGAAGTCGTAGAACGAATTTCCGTTACTGGTTCGCGTATCAAGCGTCAAGAATTTTCAAATGCATCTCCTATTCAAATCATTAGTGGTGATATTTCACGTGAATTGGGTATGTTTGACACGAGCGAAATGCTGCAGTCAAGCTCACAAAGCTCTGGTCAACAAATTGACAACACCTTTTCTGGTTTCGTTCTAGATAACGGTCCGGGTGCTGCAACAGTTGGTTTCCGTGGTTTAGGTGCTGCTCGTACATTGGTACTTATCAATGGTCGTCGTGTTGCTCCTGCTGGTGTGGGCGGCGCGCCAACATCTCCAGATTTGAACCTTATTCCATCAGTACTAATCGATCGTGTTGAAAACCTTTTTGATGGTGCTTCAACGGTATACGGTTCTGACGCAATCGCGGGTGTTGCTAACGTAATTCTTCGCTCTAACGTTGAAGGTTTCGATGTTCAAGCGACAGTAAGTGCTCCTAAAGATGGTGGTGAGCAAACTATTCTTTCAGCTATGTATGGTGTTTCGGGTGACAACTATTCATTCAACATCGCAGCTGAATATAACGAACGTCGTTCACAAACATTTGGCCAAAGCGAATTTGTTGGCGAATGTACTGAATTCTATTATGAAGGTGATGACGGTGAAATCTACACAGACTACCGTGGTATAGGTCCAAACCCTACTCCTCCTGATGCTTGTGATATTTTCCCATTATCAAACCGTATGAGTATTCCTTTCCACGGTAGTATCTACCGCACTGAAGGTTCTACTAACATCGGTATTCCAAACTGGAGTGACTCAACAAGTGGTCTAGCTAACGCACCATTCTTCGGTGACATGGTGACTGAAGTTGATACAAATGGCGATGGCATCATCGATAACGCTATTTGGGATGGTAACGGCGACGGTTTGTTAGACTTTAACTTCCAAGACCCGTTCTACAGCTTAGAGCGTTCTGACTACGTAAACACAAGAGACTGGGTAAGCCCGCTTAAGCGTTTGAGTATTTATGCAAATGGTGATTATTTGCTACAGGACGACAACGATACTCGTTTCTTCTATGAAGCATTGTATGCACAACGTGACTCAAACGTATTTAGCCCAGGCGGTCAATTGTTTGAATTTGTTGGTGCAGATAACCCATTCAACCCATGTGGTACTGATCCAATTAACGGCATTGATTGTCGTGCTGGCGTTGGTTTCCCATACGGTCCTCAAGAAGTACGTCCAATTATCAGCATTAAAGGCGATAGAGATACAAACGTTGTTGACGTACATCAGTACCGTGTAGTTGGTGGTGTTCAAGGTAACATCGGCGCTTTAGAAGACTTCGGTCAGGGTAACTGGTCATACGAAGTTTCTGCTATTTACAGCGCATCTAAAGGTGACAACAGCATCATTGGTATCAATGAAGCAAACTTGTTGAACTCATTAGATACTTCTGTACGTAATGACGATGGTTCTATTACTTGTGGTAACGGTTCTGACGGTTGTGTTCCTGTTAACTTGTTCTCTTCTAACATTTATCAACTGGGCGGTGGTGTATTAACTCCTGCAGAAGCTGGTTACTTGTTCGATAGCCGCGAGATTTCAACTGAAGTTAAGCAAACAATGCTGACAGGTTATATTTCTGGCGATGCATTCACTTTGCCATGGAATGACCAAATTGTACCATTAGTATTAGGTGCTGAATTCCGTAAAGACGAAATCATCACAGATGCTAACCCAGTAGCTGCTGAAGGCCTATTATGGGGTTACTTCTCAGATGAAGGTGCTGACGGTTCAAGAAACCTACAAGAAGTATTCTTCGAAACTGAAGCGCCATTGTTACGCGGTGAAGAGTGGGCTGAAGAGTTGACAGTAACGGCTTCTGGTCGTTGGACAAACGAAACTTTCTACGATCCTGAAACGACTTTCAGCTTGAAAGCGATTTATCGCCCAACTGAATGGTTCACTATTCGTGGTACACGTGGTACTTCATACCGTGCACCTAACCTACGTGAGCGTTTCCTAAACGGTACTTCAGGTTTTGCTAGCATCAGCGATCCTTGTGTTGTTCCTGATAGCGCTAGAATCTCTGATCCACTTGATTTGAATGCAAACGAAACTTACGATGCATCAGAAGATCAACGTGCACAGCGTATCTTAGACTCGTGTGTAGCAAATGGTGTTGATCCAACGTCACTTGGTCTACAAACAGATACTACTGACCGTTTCGGTGCAGGTACTTCTACTGAAGTTAGTACTGGTGGTTCCGATACATTGGCTGCTGAGCAATCAGTATCTGAAACTTACGGTTTCATCTTTGAACAGCCGTTCACTGATGCATTTGACTTAACACTTTCTGCTACTTGGTACGATATTCGTATCACTGATAGTGTTGCTGAGCCAAGTGGTGGTTTCATTGTTAGCAACTGTTACAACAACATTGAGCGTCCAGATGGTTCAAGTGCTTTCTGTGGTAGCATCAATCGTAACAGCACAACTAACCGCCTTGAGTCAGTAGATGCTTCGTTCATCAACATTGGTCTTGAAGGTTCTAAAGGTGTTGACTTCAACATCTTCTATCAACAAGATTTCGTTGTTGGTGAGAATGAGCTAGGTGTGACTTTCGATCTAATCGCTACTAAGCTTCAGTCTGCTGAGCAAGATATTCTTGGTCAACAGGATGATAACTTCGGCGAGCCTACTTATCCTGAATGGAGAGGTAATGCACGTGTGAACTTAAGCTACATGGACTTCAGATTTAACTGGTCAACTCGTTACATCGGTAAAGGTGAAGCGGATCAGCCAGCTGATTTTGATACCTACGCTCCATGTGACGGTTTAGACGTATTATGTCGTCCAGTTTACTACACTGACGATTACTACACGCATAACGCTTCAATCAGCTACAGCCAAGATAACTGGGCTGTAACTGTAGGTGTTAGAAACGTGTTTAATGATGCTCCACCTAAAGTTGATGATGCAGGCGTATTCTCCACGCGCAACATCCCACTAGGTGTTGGTTATGACTTGTTCGGCCGTACTGTTTTCGGAACGGTTAGCTACTCGTTTTAATTAAAAGCGTTACGTAATATGAAGGACTCTCTGGGCTTAGGTCCGAGGGTCCTTTTTTTTTAAAGAATTGTAGGAAGAATTATGTTTCTTAAACAAAAATTGATTGCAATATTTTCAGTCGCTATGCTCTTACCGAGCACCTTAATAGCGAAAGATTATGAACATTCAGATTTAATCGAATCCTTCGCGGTACTGCCTGCCTTACAACAAGTGTCTGTTTCTCCGGATGGTAAGAAAATTATCATCATGCGAGCGACATCAAAAGATGGTGATTATATTTTAGAGGTAAGACAAACCGATAAAATTACCGAAGATCCCGTGTTGTTCGGATCAGAGCACATGGAAATTCAAAGTGCATTTTGGCTAAATAATGAATTAATGGCTGTTAACTTCAGTCAAAATATTCAAGATGGTAACCGTAACTATTATGCGAGTAAGTTCGCTATCGTCCAAGCCGACGGTAAGGGAGACTGGCGTGTTCCATTTCCAAAAGACAACCAAGCAAGATTTAGTCTTATTTCTGTCCTAAGAGATGATCCAAAAAATGTATTGATTAGCTACGACATTAATGATGATCGCTTGCCTGATATTGTTAAATACAACATCTACAACGGCAGAACTCGCACCATTTTGCGAGCTAACACCAAACTTTCTAGTGGCTTTATTCCGGATAACAACGGCGAAATAAGAGCTGCCAACGCATATGACGCGAAAAATAATAGTCTTGACCAATATGTTCGCTTAACACCAGACGATGAATGGGAACTTATATTTAAGAACCGTGCAGAAAACCGTGAACAGTTTGACTTTTTATCGTTTTCTCGCGAAAACCCACAAGAAGTATTTATCAGCGCGAACCGAGGCCACGATACAACAGGTATTTACACATATAATATCGAAACTAAAGAGTACTCTGAGAGACTGTTTGGTTTAGAGAATGTGGATGTTGACGATGTTATTTTGAGTAACAAAGAAGCTGACAGAGGGCGCCTTCTAGGCTTTTCTTACGAAGGTAAGCATCCTACAGCTTATTGGTTAGATGAGTATGAAGAGAATTTAAGAAAAGCGATAAAAGCTGCATTTCCTGGAAAGTATGTTTCCTTAGCAAGTCGCTCTGAAGATGACAACCAAATTGTTGTTCGCACAAGCGCAAGTAATGACCCAGGTACTTACTATCTACTTAGTAACAAAAAAGATGTCAAAGTTATTGGCGAGCGTTTCCCTCTTATCGATAGAGATCTTCTTGGCGATGTTAAATACATTAAGTATACAGCTAGAGATGGTCTAAAAATCCCTGCTTACGTTACTATTCCAAAAGTTGGTAAGAAGCCTTACCCAACGGTTGTTATGCCACACGGTGGACCATGGGTGCGTGATACTATCATTTATGATGAATGGGCCCAGTTGTTAGCTAGCCACGGTTATATGGTCTTGCAACCAAACTATAGGGGTTCTACTGGCTTCGGTTTAAATCACTGGAAAAAAGGTGATAATAATTGGGGTCAAACGATGCAAGATGATAAAGATGATGGAGCTAAATTCCTTATTGATAAAGGTTTAGCAGATCCTGAGCGTATGGCTATTTTTGGTTGGAGTTACGGTGGCTATGCCGCTTTTGCAGCCTCAGTTCGTGAAAACGGACCGTTTAAATGCGCAATTGCTGGTGCTGGTGTAAGTGATATTAATCGCATTGGTGCTTCGCTATTTAACCGCGGCCGTTATGGACGTGTTTTCCAAGGAAAAACCGTGACCGGTTTATCTCCAATCGAAAACGCTGAAAAGTTAGCGATGCCCTTGTTCATTATCCATGGCGACATTGACCAACGTGTCCCAGTAGAGCAAAGTCGTTTGATGGTTGATAAATTAAAGTCATTAGGAAAACCGTATAAATACCTTGAACTAGAAGGTGCGGACCATTTCTATAACACACTTTATTATCGCCACAAGTCAGAGTTCTATCCTGCGATGATAGACTGGCTTGAAAACTCATGTTTTACCGATAGTACTATCGCAAAACAGTAAGTTAACACTTATATTGAAAGCCCCAATAAACCTTGTTTATTGGGGCTTTTTAACTTTGCCACACCAACATCATATTGTTTGCCGGCATATCGATACGCTCAATCAACGTAAGCTTTGGTGCCCAAGCAGCTAACTCATCAATATCACGATAACCTCCCCGTCCGTTTGCAATTAATTGCTCATGAAATGCTTGGTTGCTTTCACTAGTAAATTTTCCATTCACTTTAAAAGGCCCATACTGGCAAAATACGCCGTTTTTAGGTAAATGATAGTCAACTGAGTGCATTAGCGCTTTTATCTCATTCTCGAGCATAATGTGAGCTGTATTCGCCGTATATACACCGTCAAATTGCTCACCTGTGCTTGGAGACGTTTTTAGCCATTCATCATGATCCAATTTCAAAGCAAGGGGACGATGTAAATTCTCACATGGGTATTCGTCTAACCATTGATTAATTCCTGCGTGGTATTCTTTTTGGTCGGAACATTGCCAATGTAAATGGGGTAAATTTGGTGCGAAGAACACCGCATGTTGGCCTGTCCCTGAGCCCACTTCCAACACGCTCTTAGTTTTTGCGAACGCCTTTTTTAATGCGGCCAAAATATAAGGCTTATTATTTTCACAGGCTTGGCTGAACGGTTTATCTTCCACTTATTGTCCTATTCGTCATTCAAATTAATCATTCAAATTCGGCCTTAGCCATTTCTCGGCTTCCTCAATTGACCAGCCTTTACGCTTCGCGTAATCCGTCAACTGATCTCTTTGGATTTTCGCAACGGCAAAATAACGAGCCTCAGGATGTGCAAAATAAAACCCTGAAACTGAAGCACCTGGCCACATGGCGTAGCTTGAAGTAAGTTTCATACCGATTCTATTTTCAACGTCCAGTAAATCCCAGATGAGTTGCTTTTCAGTGTGCTCAGGACAAGCAGCATATCCTGGCGCAGGTCGAATACCTTGATACTTTTCAGCAATTAATGCTTGGTTATCGAATTGCTCATCTTTAGCATAGCCCCATAACTCTTTGCGAACACGCTCATGTAGGTACTCAGCAAATGCTTCAGCAAGTCTATCGGCAATTGCTTTACTCATAATTGAGTTATAGTCATCACCGTCCTCTTCAAAGGCTTGTGCTAATTCATCCTCACCAATACCCGCTGTGACTGCAAAAGCCCCCATGTAATCGCTGCGCCCCTCAACTAAAGGCATTACGAAGTCACTTAAACAGTAATTTGGTCCTTTAGGTTTATGCGTTTGTTGGCGCAAATGATGAGCGACGCCTATTTGGGAATCAAGATTATTTGGACCATCTGTATTTGCCGAATCGGCATTAAATACGAGAACGTCTTCTCCCTGTGAATTAGCAGAGAAAATACCAACACGACCTTTCGCTATCAATTTGCCGTTAGCACATAAAGAATCTAGCATTTCATTTGCATCTTTAAATAAGCTTGTCGCTTCTTCACCTACAACTTCATCATTTAAGATACGAGGATATTTGCCAGCTAATGACCAAGTTAAGAAAAATGGCGTCCAATCGATATAGTTTCGTAGCGTTTCTAATTCAAGCTCAACTGTTTTAGTGCCTAAAAACGCAGGCTTCACGGGTTCATAGTTAGCCCAGTCACAAGTGAATTTATTTGTTTTAGCATCGGTAAAGTTAATTGCTTTGGTGCGTGGTGTTTTTTTCGCATGTTGAACGCGCACTTTTTCATATTCTGCAGTAAGCTCTTTGGCAAACTCCGCACGATTCTCTTTTGAAATCAGCTTCTGACAAACACCTACTGCACGACTAGCATTTGGAACATAAACCACAGGATGATCATAGTTTTGCTCTATTTTAACCGCAGTGTGTGCTTTTGAGGTTGTTGCACCACCAATTAACAAAGGTAAGTCCAATTTTAGACGTTGCATTTCTTTAGCGACTTGCACCATTTCATCGAGTGAAGGCGTGATCAAACCAGACAAGCCAATCATGTCGGCATTTTCATCTTTTGCGACTTGAATAATCCTTGCCGCTGGCACCATTACGCCCAAATCAATTACTTCAAAATTATTGCACTGTAAAACTACGCCTACAATGTTTTTACCAATATCATGGACGTCCCCTTTCACCGTGGCAATCACAATTTTACCGTTCGAGCTACGCACACCTGACTTTTCTGCTTCAATATATGGCTGCAAATGTGCAACCGCTTTTTTCATCACCCTCGCCGACTTAACCACTTGCGGCAAAAACATCTTTCCTTCTCCGAAGAGGTCACCAACCACGTTCATCCCATCCATTAAGGGACCTTCAATTACGTGCAATGGACGCTCAGCGGCAAGGCGAGCTTCTTCGGTATCATCAATAATGTAATCGGTAATGCCTTTCACCAATGCATGTTCGAGTCGCTTAGTAACTGGTAATTCGCGCCAAGCGAGATCTTCTTTTGCAGCTACCTTTCCGCCGCCTTGGTATTTTGGTGCTAGCTCTAATAAGCGATCGGTAGCATCTGGATGGCGATTTAGGATAACGTCTTCCACGGCATCACGAAGTTCTTTAGGTATTTCATCATAAACTTCTAATTGCCCCGCATTCACAATTCCCATATCCATGCCCGCTCTAATGGCATAAAACAAAAACACACTATGCATTGCTTCGCGTACAGGGTTATTTCCACGAAAAGAAAATGAAATATTCGATAAACCACCAGATACGTGACAATGAGGTAATTCTTGACGAATCTGGCGAGTCGCTTCGATAAAATCTACCGCATAGTTATTGTGCTCTTCTATACCGGTCGCGACGGCAAATATATTCGGGTCGAAAATAATGTCTTCCGGCGGAAAGCCTATCTTTTCCACCAAAAGCTGATAGCTGCGTTTACATATTTCAAATTTGCGCACTTGTGTATCTGCTTGCCCGTCTTCATCAAAGGCCATAACAACCGTTGCAGCTCCGTAGCGCTTAATTTTTTTAGCCTGAGCTAAGAACTGTTCTTCGCCCTCCTTTAAGCTAATGGAATTAACAATCGCTTTGCCTTGCACGCATTTCAATCCCGCTTCAATAATCGACCATTTTGATGAATCGATCATGATAGGAACGCGAGAAATATCTGGTTCAGATGCTATCAGATTAAGAAAACGAACCATGGCCGCTTCGGAATCCAACATGGCTTCATCCATGTTGATATCAATAATTTGCGCCCCATTGGCGACTTGTTGGCGCGCAACATCAAGCGCAGTTTCGAAATCATCTTCCAAAATCAGACGTTTGAACATTGCCGAACCCGTTACATTGGTTCGTTCGCCCACATTTATAAAACTTGAAAAATCAGCAGTCACAACAAATCCTAATGAACAAATGGCTCTAAGCCGGATAAACGCATTTTAACTTCGATGTTTGGAAGTTCACGCGGAGGAATACCAGATACCGCTTCGGCAAGCTGTCTAATATGTTCAGGCGTACTGCCACAGCAGCCTCCTAAAATATTGACCAAACCAGATTCCCCCCATTCTTTTAGGTGCTCTGCAAGCTCTTCTGCCCCCATATCATACTCACCAAATTCGTTCGGCAAACCTGCATTAGGATGAGCAGAAACATTGCATTCCGCAATTCTTGAAATCTCTGCAACGTATTGGCGCAATAAATCGGGCCCGAGTGCACAATTCAAACCAATAGCGAAAGGCTTAACATGACGCATTGAGTAATAGAAAGCCTCTGAGGTTTGCCCTGACAACGTTCGCCCAGAAGCATCGGTAATCGTGCCGGATATCATTACTGGTAAAGTAATACCCGACTCTTCGAACACTTCTTCAATGGCATAAATTGCAGCCTTGGCATTCAGTGTATCGAATATAGTTTCAACTAATATTAAATCGACCTTCCCCTCTATTAGTGCATGAGTTGATTCTTTATAGGCTTCAACTAATTCATCAAAATGCACATTGCGTTTGCCTGGGTCATTTACGTCAGGCGATATCGAAGCAGTGCGGCTTGTTGGCCCAATAACACCCGCAACAAAACGGGGTTTATCCGGTGTTTGTGCGCTAAACTCATCTGCAACTTCACGTGCTATTTTAGCGGCACTTAAATTAATTTCTTGCGACTCATCTTGCATATCATAATCTGACATTGAAATAGTTGTCGCATTGAAGGTATTGGTTTCAATGATATCGGCGCCAGCTTGAAGATACGCGCGATGAATATTTTTGATAAGTTCGGGTTGAGTTATCGACAACAAATCGTTGTTACCTTTCACATCACAATGCCAATCTTTGTATTGTTCACCACGATAATCAGCTTCATTAAGTTGACGCTCTTGGATCATGGTCCCCATTGCGCCATCAAGTATCAAAATACGTTTCTTTGCTTGTTTGTTTAAGCTATCTAATGTGGTGCTCACTTTGTCTCTCTTTTGTTTGCGCTTTTTTTTGCGTTTTCATTTACAGCAATTAATTGTAGGTCTTATATTGAAATCAATTGGGCAATAATTAAGCTTAGCCCAAAATTACCGCTTATTCGCTTTCTCTTCTTCTAAGCGTGCTCAAATCATATGGCGTGTTCTGATACACATAATAATTTAGCCAATTGGTCAAGAGTAAGCTGCCATGCGACTTCCAGCGCACTAAAGGTTCATTGTTAGGATTATCATCAATAAAATAGTTTTCAGGGATGACTGGCTCTAATCCGGCCTCAAGATCTCGTGTGTATTCCAGCGCCAAGGTATTCGGATCATACTCTGGGTGGCCAGTTACAAAGACCAAACGACGATCGTCCGTTGCACTAATATAAGTACCCGCAGTATCAGAATGAGCCAACACACTTAGCCCCTTCACTTTTTTATAATCCTGAAGAGTCACCTCGCCAACCCGACTGTGCGGGGCCCAGAATTCAGGGTCAAATCCGCGCATTAACTCGTCATTGGGCTGTACAACTTTATGCTCAAAAACGCCGGAGAGCTTAGTTGCTCGCAATTGACGCTGTATTCCATAAAAGTGATACATTGCAGCGTGCGCTGCCCAGCACAGAAATATCGTAGATTGCACGTTTTCTTGCGCCCAATCTAATAGCTCAGTCATTTTATCCCAATACTTAACATCTTCGTACTCAAGCAAGCCTAGAGGCGCACCAGTGACTATCCAGCCATCATAGTTTTTATCCGCAACCTCGCTAAACTCATGGTAGAAAGCATCCATATGAGATTTAGGCGTGTTCTTTGGCGCTGTTTCATCAATACGAATTAAATCGACATTTATTTGAATTGGCGTATTAGATAACAGGCGTAAAATCTGAATTTCAGTTTCGATTTTATTCGGCATTAAATTTAGTATTCCAACTTCAAGTGGCCGAATATTTTGGCTAGCTGCACGATTGCTATCCATTGCAAATATATTTTCTTGCAATAGCACATCTAAAGCCGGCAGGTCAGAAGGAATCTTAATGGGCATTAATACCACCTATCAACAACACAGTTCATGCAATTGCATGTTTTTCAATCAACGTGAGTCTTATTGTGGCGATATCATTTAAAAAGTCAACATCTTTACGTCTAGACGTCTAAATAAAATGGTTTGTTTTGATTTACTTGTCATCAGGTGAGAAGCGAAGGCCTAACTTAGGTCTTAGGTCGACCTTTCATGTTGTGTTTATTTACGCGCTTTTTTCTGAAAACCTATTAAGACTTCAACTTCAGCTTTTGGTAGATCACACGCATCCATGATTTCTTCAATGCTAGCTCCCGAGGCGACTAGACTATGCGCTTTCGCGTACATTTTAGCGGCAGGATCTTGTTGGGATATCTCATCAATCTGTGCCATCAGTTTATCAACTTCCAGTTTTAGTGTATCAATTTCGGCGTTTAAAGTTTGTGTGGTACTTGTTTCAAAAGTCGAAAATGCGTTCTTAAAGTCTTTAGTGAATGCTTCTTTATTCTCAGCATTAATTGCTAATTGGCTTTGCTCTAGCGCATTCAACTTACTTTGATGCGTTTCATTTAGTTTATGTAAACTATTGATTAGCTCTAAAGCTTTATTTAATCGAAGACTCAGTTTCCTAGAAGATTGAATGGCAATAACAGCAAGGCCGAGACCAAAAAAGGAAATGCAGAGTAGAACCATATTTGTGATTGAAATGTCTTGCATGGATACGCTTACTTATTGTTTTTCACCAGTATATTCAACTTTAACGCATTCATACAATTAAATACAAAAATACCGTGACTGTGCACGGTATTTTTAAGGTCGAATGTATTTAAATCAAATGACGGCTGAATATGAGCTATAATGAACTCATTTCGTCCCATTCATCGTCACTCAACAATTTATTGAGGTCGACTAGAATAAGTAACTGACCACTTCTGTTACTCACACCTTGAATGAATTTGGCGCTTTCTTCAGTGCCTACGTTCGGTGCGCTATCTATTTCTGATGAACGCAAGTAAACAACTTCAGCTACGCTGTCTACTAGTATTCCAACAACTTGCTCATCCGATTCAATAATCACAATTCTTGTATTATCGGTAATATCCGTTGGTGGCAGGCCGAAACGTGAGCGCGTATCAATGACAGTAACTACGTTACCGCGCAAATTGATAATACCAAGCACATAGTCTGGTGCGCCTGGAACTGGGGCAATTTCAGTGTAACGCAAGACTTCTTGAACTTGCATAACATTGATACCGTAAGTTTCCTCATCTAAGCGATAAGTCACCCACTGCAGCACCTCGTCTTTCGGGTCGCTTGCGGTCATCGTTGTTCTATCTTGGCTCATTTAATTTACTCCGTCACACAACATATATTGCTATTTTGTTTACGCTCACTTGCTGCCTAATCCTGCTTTTAGCATTTCAACAAGTTCCGCAACATTAATTAAAGCACACATTTTTTCTTTCACCATGCCTGCTAACCATGGACGTTTGCCAGAGGCACTCCGCCATTTCACGTCGGATTTATTCAGTTCGACTGTATTAACTAGGTTTTCGCAAGCAAGGCCCCAAGGAGTCTTGCCTAAATTAATTAAAAACCGATAATTCAGATTTTCCGCCATTTTCTCGTCATACTTCTCAGGCATAACCCAACGGGCGGAGTCTACAACGTTATATTTATCTTCATTTTTCAACATGACACCCATGAACCAGACCGGTTTGCCTATCATAGGTGCTATTTTCGTTATTTGATGAATTCCACCCAATTCAATAAGTGGAACAGCTAAGGTTAAGCCAGCAACTTCAAAAAATAATGCTTGAAAATTTTCTTCCAATGAATCTTGTAAGCTTAGTGGTGCTGAAACTTCTAAGCTACTTGTCATTGTTTCGACCTGAATCAAAATTTCTTTATCTTCTTGTCGAATTTTCTGACCTTCAGTATCAACTTTAGTTGATACTACATTAGTCACTATCCTTTCATCAACTACTTGCTCAGTGCTTTCAACTAAGTGTTCAGGCTTAGTTCTGACTCTCATTTCAGTAAGTTGTGGTTCAAATGTTCTATCTAACAGCTTTTGTGTTGAGACTTTATCAAAGCTAGGCTCAGGAACAGACTCCGTTAGTAAGTCACTTAGATAATCTTCTACCACACTTTCCTTGGCAAATTCATTTTTATCCTTCACTTGCAATATCCTTCAAAAACTTTTGATACGCAAAAACGCCTCTGCACTTTGGTGCAAATATGGATGCGGGCACTTGTGCTAAACTTGCGTCTCTGAATTTCGTATCAATCGGGATGAATCCTCGCCATAAGTGCTCAGGGTAATCCTCGGTTAAAGTTGTATAGGCTTGAATAGTTGCATTCACCCGACGATCGAACATCGTTGCAATAATGCTAATGGGGATATTGTCTGGCATCGTTTTTCGCATTATTTTGAGGGTGCGCATCATTCTATCAAGGCCTTTTAACGCTAGATGTTCCGTTTGCACTGGTACGATAATTCTGTTGCTACACGCTAATGCGTTTACCATCGACACACCTAATATCGGTGGGCAATCAATCACTACATAATCAAACTGGCGATGAATAGAAGCAAGTGCCTTTTTCAATATCAAGCCTTTCCCACTCTCCATGCCCATTTTTCGATCTAAAGTTGCAAGAGCCATAGTAGCTGGCAATACCATCAGTCCTTTAACCTTTGTAAGGCAAAGTGCATCGAGTAAGGTTTGACCTGTGTATTTTTGTGGCTGAACAAAGACATCATAAATACTAGTATCAAGGGTTTCGGAGTCAATCCCAAAATAATAACTTAAGCTCGCATGTGGATCGGTATCAACAAGCAATACACGTTTGCCCTGCTGAGCTAAAAGCCCACCAAGAGTGACGGCAGTTGTTGTTTTACCTACGCCACCTTTTTGATTTGCGACTGTCCAAATATTCAATTGCTTAACAACTCATTTTAGGTTTTTGCTTCACACTTTCATTTCATTAATGATGTGCTCTGCAATATCATTTAATGGGATTACTCTATCACACGTTCCTGACTCAGCTACCGCCTTTGGCATACCATATATTACACTCGACTTTTCATCTTGCGCCCAAATTGTGGCCCCCTTCTCCTTTAAAAGCTTGCCACCTCTGGAACCATCCGAGCCCATGCCAGTCAATATCACACTTAAAATATCGCCTGAATACGCCCCTACAAGTGATTCCATCGTAAAATCTATAGAGGGATGATAAATAATGGCACTCTCTTTTGGAGCCTTTACAATGTTGATTCTTGCAAAAGCCCCCTTGCCCGTAACTTGCAGTTGTTTACCACCTTCGGCTAAATAAACAGTACCTTTCTCAATGCGATCATTATTTTCAGCTAACTTAACTTTTAGCTGAGAATGTTTATTCAAACGCTCGGCAAACGCAGCCGTGAATGTGCCGGGCATATGCTGAACAAGAATAACGGGATAAGGAAAGTCAGCAGGTAATCCGCTGATAACTGTTTGTAAAGCGACAGGCCCGCCAGTGCTTGCTCCAATAAAGAGTAACTTATAACGCTTGCCAGTGGCTGGCATTGGTGACGAAGATACTGCTACAGGCTTAGCAGGAAGCTTTGAAGCTCTATACGTGGGCTTGTTAGAGGAACTTGCCGGCTTTATCGTCTTCTTGGCCTCGGTAGTTTGCTTTAATAAGCGGCTTCGAGCTATTGCTTTAACACGGCGTTGAATAATTAAGATTGCTGCAGGACGCTCTTTGCTAACGTCATCAAAGTTCTTAGGGATAAAATCAATCGCACCAGCTGCGAGAGCGTCGAGGGTAACTTTAGCTCCTTCATGAGTTAACGAAGAAAACATTAGGATGGCAGTGGGCGCTACTTGCATTATTTTAGTAACAGCAGAGATTCCGTCCATCACTGGCATCTCAACATCCATCGTTATCACATCAGGTTTTAGCGTTTTGGCTTTTTCAACCGCTTCCAAACCATTAATCGCTTGCCCAACAATTTGAATGCTCGGATCTTTCTCTAAAAAGGATGCTAAACGTCTTCGATAAAACGTCGAATCATCAACTATCAACACTCGATATGGCATCGTGTTTATGAAGCCCTTGTATCTGGATTAAGGTATGCCCTTTAGTGTATCAGAATGTGATACTAAGCATACCTTTTCAATAGACTTGAAATGTCTAATATTAATGCAATACCACCATCGGACGTAATTGTTGCACCCGCCATGCCTGGAGTACCTTGCAGTAAGGCATCTAATGGTTTAATAACAACTTCTTCCTGACCGATTAGTGAATCGACAACGAAGCCCACTTGTTGTGTACCTATTTGCATAACAACAACGTGCCCTTGTGATCGGTCAACTTTAACAGGCACCCTGTTTAGCCAATCACCAAGATAGAATAATGGAATCGCCTTAGACCTTACGATCATAGTGAGTTGACCATCGACGGTATGGGTTTTCGAAATATCCATGTTGATAATTTCATTAACCGAGCCCAGTGGTAACGCGAATGTCTGTTCTCCAACTACGATCATCAAGGTAGGAAGTATGGCTAAAGTTAGCGGCACTTTAATCGCCAAACTAGTACCTTTGCCAAGTTCAGAGTTGATATTGACCGTTCCGTTGAGCTGGTTAATTTTGGTTTTCACCACATCCATCCCAACACCACGACCGGAAATATCACTTATCTCTACTTTCGTTGAAAACCCTGGAGCAAAAATTAAATTAAATGCTTCAACATCGGACATTCTTGCCGCCGTATCAGCATCTAAAACCCCTCGATTAATCGCGATTTCTTTGAGTTTCTCAGGATCCATCCCTTTACCATCATCATCGATAGTAAGCAGAATGTGATCACCTTCTTGTGAGGCCGATAACTTCACAGTACCCATTCTTGGTTTACCTTGAGCCTCACGATCGTCAGGCATTTCAATACCATGATCGACAGAGTTTCGCACCAAATGCACCAATGGATCTGCGAGTGCTTCAACGAGGTTTTTATCTAAATCGGTTTCTTCACCTACAAGCTGAAGTGTAATTTCTTTTTTCAGTGTTCTTGCCAAGTCACGAACAACGCGAGGAAAACGGCCGAACACTTTCTTAATAGGCTGCATGCGAGTTTTCATCACCGCACCTTGCAAATCACCAGTGACTACATCCAAGTTCGCAATAGCTTTGGACATACTTTCATCTGCATTGTTAATGCCCAAGCTCAGGAGTCGGTTGCGCACTAACACTAATTCACCAACCATATTCATGATTTGGTCTAGTCTCTTGGTGTCTACACGTACAGTTGTTTCTGCTTGTGGCGCTGATGAGCCTGATTTTTTATCGTCTTTTTTAGCGACTTGTTTAGCAGGTGCTTTTGCTGCAGGAGCAGGTTTTTGAACTGGCGCAGCAGCGGCTTGAGTTTGCGCAGCAGGCTTTGTATCAACCTTTTCGCTAGTCTCTGCTTTTGTGACCTTAGGCGTTTCCGGAGCTTTCTCTTCTTTCTTTTTGTCAGCAGCAATTACCGGTGCTTTTCCTTCACCATGCAATTGATCGAGCAAAGCCTCGAATTCATCATCAGTAATTTCGTCTGACTCATCATCACTTGAAGCATCATTGCTACCCTTGGTGGCTTTCTCTTCGGCTTTAAATTGACCTTTACCGTGCAAGTCGTCCAGTAGTGCTTCGAATTCATCATCAGTAATATCATCTGCGTCTGATGTCGCAGCTTCGTTACTTGAAGCGGGTGCGCTCGCTGGAGTAGCTTTACTCGTCGGACTTCCCCCGCCATGTAATTCATCTAACAAGGCTTCAAATTCATCGTCTGTAATTTCTTCGATACCCGAGTCATCACTGTTGCTAGCTGCTGCTTCCATCTCGGTAACAGGAGTGCTAGGAGCTTCGGGTTCTGCTTGCGCAGGTTCAGCATCATCAGTGTCAGCTGAAAAAATGTTCTCATCGGGGGTTTCAGGCTTGCTTAGTTTGTGCAATACGGCGATGAGTTCTTCGGGTGCAGCCTCTAAAGGCTCTCTATTCTTTACGTGTTCGAACATTTCAACAACAACATCTGTTGCTTGTAAAATGACGTCCATTAATTCAGGTGTGAGCGTACGCTTGCCGTTACGCATGATGTCAAAAACGTTTTCTGCACCATGACAGATATCAACGAGTTCTGTTAATGCTAAAAATCCAGCACCACCCTTGACTGTATGATAACCACGGAAAATTGCATTGAGTAATTCTCCGTCTTCTGGATTATTCTCAAGATCAACAAGTTGTTCCTGGAGCTGCTCAAGTATTTCTCCGGCTTCCACCAGAAAATCTTGCATTATTTCCTCGTCAACTTCAAACGACATTCGTCGGCTCCCCTAAAACCCTAAACTTGACAGTAAATCGTCAACGTCGTCTTGTCCACTTACTACGTCGTCGCGAGTTTCTGCATCGATAATCGGCCCTTCGGCTTTTATTGTATCGGTCTTTTTCTTAGAAGGTTGAGAATTATCTTTAAAATCTTCTTTCCTATCGACATCAGCAAACGCTGTCAGCATAGCGACTAAATTATCTTCAACATCTTTCACTATTTCGATAACACGGCGCAGTACTTGTCCAGTGAGGTCTTGATAACCTTGGGCCAGTAGTATTTCAGATAACATAGAACTGAGAGTTGAGGTGTCTCGCGTAGCATCAATTAGGAATTGATCGAGCTCATTACATAGCTGTTTGAATTCACCTAGCTCCATTTGGCGACTCATCAATTTCTGCCATTCAGGCATAATATCAAGTAAGCGCTTGTTTAAGCCTTCGGTAAGAGGCATGCTTTTCTCAACAGCATCCATCGTTATGTTGGCTGCTTTTTCAGTTTCATCGATCACGTAATTTAGTCTAGTTTGCGCATCTGGAATTTCATCTTGCGTCAACGTAGAAATGCGATCATCAGCCTCAAACACGCTCAAGGAATCATGTAACTGGCGGGTCAAGATACCTACTTCAGTAAACAGTTCTCCTGCTTCTCGCATAGTGATGGTGTCAACCAGTGCGTTAGCTTGCTTGCGATCACCATTTTCAAGATATGCAACTAATTGCTTCGCTTCTTCTAACGAAACTAAGTCTCTGTCGGTCGTTGTCATTCAACGTTACCCCATTAAGAAATATCGCTGTTAACCAAGACGCTGAAAAATCTTTTCTAACTTCTCTTTCAATGTAGCCGCAGTAAAAGGTTTGACTACGTAACCATTTACACCAGCTTGCGCAGCAGCAACGATTTGCTCTTTTTTCGCTTCCGCGGTAACCATTAGAACAGGTAAATGTTTTAAGTTTTCGTCAGCTCGAATAGCGCGAAGCAAGTCAATACCTTGCATCCCAGGCATATTCCAATCTGTTACCACAAAATCAAAATCACCTTGAACAAGCATCGGCAACGCAGTATTACCATCATCCGCTTCTTGAATGCTTGTAAAGCCAAGGTCTTTTAACAAATTCTTAATGATACGCCGCATTGTTGAAAAATCATCAACAACTAGGATTTTCATATTCTTATCCAAAACTGCCTCCGCTGAGGTACAAATTAACTATAAAAATAAAACGCAGCCAACTTAGTCGACGGTTCGCCATGACTGCATTTTCGACTTTAACTTTAACATCGCTTGACTGTGAATTTGACTCACTCGTGATTCGCTGACTTCAAGGACTTCACCAATCTCACGTAAATTTAATTCTTCGTCATAGTACAATGAGAGGACGATTGCTTCTCGCTCTGGTAATGTTGTTATCGCTTGAGCCAGCGCTTTCTGAAATGATCCTTGCACCATATTTTCAAAAGGACTGTCTTCGCCTTTCGTGGCGTCCGTGGTGAGAACGTCTTCGCTAACGCCGAGATCTTCAATCCCAACTAACTTGCCAGCGTTAACTTCTCGCAACATTTGATGATATTCTTGCACCGGAACTTGTAACCTTTCCGCGACGTCAATGTCTCGAGCATCACGACCTGTGGCTTTTTCCACTTGAGATATCGCTTCCGTTATCGCTCTACTGTTCTTGTGCACTGAACGAGGAGTCCAATCACCTTTGCGAATTTCATCTAGCATAGAACCGCGTATACGGATTCCTGCAAATGTTTCAAAACTCGCACCTTTAGAACCATCAAAGTTTCTTGCTGCTTCGAGCAAGCCAATCATCCCTGCTTGAATCAAGTCATCCACAAGGACGCTCGCTGGCAACCTTGCCATAAGATGATGAGCAATTCTTTTCACCAAGGGCGCGTGTCGCTCCACCAATTGGTTTTTATCAATTTGTTGTTGATAGACTGCCACTTTGTTACTCACTGATTAATTACCTACTCGTTTCTCGACACTAACTGCTCAATGAAAAACTCCAAATGCCCACCAGGTTGTTCTGGTATTGGCCACATCATGGATTTTTCAGCTAGGCTAGCAATCGCCACCGCTGCAGGCGATGACGGATATGCATCAACGATAGCAGCTTGTTTGCGTACAGATTTACGAATATTTTCGTCGAATGGAATAACTCCAACCAACTCTAATGCAACATCCAAAAATCGCCCTGTCACTTTGGAAAGCTTGCTAAAAAGCTCTTTACCTTCCTTATCACTTCGCACCATATTGGCAACGACTTTAAACTTGAAAACACCGTGCTCACGGTTAAGAATTTTAATCAGTGCATACGCATCCGTCAAAGATGTGGGTTCGTCACAGACAACAACAACGACGTCTTGTGCGGCCCTTGAAAAACTCATTACCATGTCGGAAATGCCCGCAGCAGTATCAACAATGAGTACATCTATCTCTGTGCGTAATTCGCTAAAAGCTCTAATTAAGCCTGCATGTTCAGTAGAACCCAGCTCAGCCATTGATTGCGAGCCTGATGTTGCCGGCGCAATTTTTACACCGTGAGGACCCGTTACCAGAATATCGTCTAAGGTGCATTCGCCTTTCAAAACATGGGATAAATTTTTATCTACACGCAAACCAAGTAACACATCGACGTTGGCTAGACCTAAGTCGGCGTCGAGCACCATCACACGTTTACCTTTTTTAGCCAATGAAATGGCTAGATTCAAAGACACGTTGGTTTTACCCACTCCACCTTTACCACCGGTGACTGCCATGACTTTAATTAATTTGGATTGATTCATTTTTCTTAAGCTACTCGCTTGGTCTTCTATCATACTGCTCTGACGCCTTCATCAGAGATGGATAGCTTAGTATGCGCCAAAGCGTACTTTTTATAAAGTTTTGACGCTACCATTATTAAATTTTTCGCATCTGCTAACTTAATGTCTTCTGGCACTCGCTGTCCATCCGTTACGTAGCTTAGCCTAAGGTCATTTTCAATCACTACACTAAGTGCTTCACCTAGACTGTAACATTCATCTAATTTACTGAAAATACAGCCAGTTAAGTTTATATTCTTATACGCTTGTATGGTTTGATGTAACACCTGATACTGTGATCCAGCCGGTAACACTAGGTACTTTTTAATGTTTGCCGTGGTCTCTTTTTCATAATCGTTTAGTTGAGTAACCAATCTTGCATCACGCTGACTGAAACCTGCCGTGTCTATCAATACCAATTTCTTGTGTCTCATTTGGTGAAGTATATGAGCTAACTCTTCTGAAGTTTGTGCTTTCTTCACCGTACAACCGATAATCTTTCCATACGTCGCTAATTGTTCGAATGCTGCGATTCTGTATGTATCAAGGGTAATCATAGCGACTTCGTTTGCACCATATTTTTGCGCGAACTTGGCTGCCAATTTTGCAACGGTAGTGGTTTTACCCGTACCAGTTGGGCCGACTAATGCGACAATACCTGATTGTTGCAAGATATCATTGCCACCAATATGCAAACGATTTGAAATTAGTTTCATCAAATAATCCCAGCCCTCTGTCTCTGTCGCTTGAGGTGGTAAGAAACTTACTAGTTGCTCAACTAATTTTTCACTAATCCCCATACCTAAGAGCTTGTTTCCTAGGAAATAATGGGTTGGATTCTTACGCTTATTTCGTTCATCGCTTAAACCGTTAACTTGATATTGCAGAACATTCCGAATAGAAGCAAGCTCTGATTTAATAAAATCAAGTCCATCACTGGATTGTAAACCGTTGTCATTCTTAAACAAATCGGATGCCTGACTATCCGAGAGATCATCTTCAACTGAATAGTCTTGCTCTGGTTTGTTGACCGGAGTTCGAACATATTCGCTTGTAAGCTGAGCTTCTCTGCGGCGCTTTTCAGCTTGCTCAGAATCCGCGTATCCACTGCTTACATTAGTTTGCTTTTGATTCATTGCATTGGACTGAGCGACACTCTCAAAACCATCACTTTTGTCGTCTGCTAGTTGACCCGCTTGTTGTTTCTCTAACAGCGCTTTCAAACTATCAGGACCATCATCACCAATGATCTCACTCAGTGTTGGCGTGTTTTTAGCTTTTCGACTAAGGCTAATGGTTGGCGCCGGTTTCGTCATTTCGGTTTCTTTATCCACCGCTGCGACCAATTCAACACCGCCTGCCACTTTTTTATTAGACATGATAACGGCATCACCGCCAAGTTCGTCTTTCACTTGCTTAAGCGCTTCACGCATGTCTTTGCCAAAAAAACGTCTAATTTTCATGATGTCCTCGTTAGTGTTTGTAATGCGTCAGTTTATTGACCGACTGATGACACTATTTTAATTTGTTTGTCGTCTGGTATTTCTTGATAAGACAACACATGTAATCCAGTAACAGCGTGTTTTAAGAATCGTGATAACACCGGACGTAACATACCGGATGTTAACAATACTGAGGGTTCACCAGCGAGTTCTTGCTGCTGACTTGCCTCTGTTAACGACTGTTGAATCTTCTCGGCAAGACCTGGCTCAATGCCAGCGCCATCTTCACCACCTGCTTGTAATGACTGATGCAACATCTGTTCCAAGTCTGGTGCTAAGGTAATAACCGGTATTTCATCACCACCTGCCGTGATGTCTTGAACGATGAGTCGTTTCAAGGCGATGCGCAATGCAGACACGAGTACATCTGGGTCTTGGCTCTTCGGACCATACTCACAAAGTGTTTGACAAATTGTACGCATATCTCTGATTGGCACCCCTTCATATAATAGTGTTTGCAACACTTTCACCATTGTACTGAGTGATAAAATATCTGGCACTAAACCTTCAACTAATTTCGGGTTGGTTTTCTCGAGCATATCCAGCAGTTGTTGCACTTCTTCGTGACCTAGTAACTGATAAGCATTCGTCGTCAACAGTTGGCTCAAATGCGTTGCCACAACTGTTGCTGAATCAACAACGGTATAACCTAATGTTTGGGCATGTTCACGTTGGTTTGCTTTAATCCAAACAGCGTCCAATCCAAAAGCTGGATCCTTAGTTTTCGTACCCGGTAGTTCGCCAAATACTTGACCAGGATTGATTGCTAACTCATTTTCATGACTGATTTCGGCATCACCAATAGAAACACCCATCATTGAAATAGAATATGCGTTTGGAGAAAAGTCTAAATTGTCACGAATATGTACCGGTGGAATTAAGAAGCCAAGCTCCTGCGACAACTTTTTGCGCACGCCCTTAATTCGCGTCAATAATTCACCGCCCTGTGATTTGTCTACTAAGGGTATTAAGCGATAGCCAACTTCTAAGCCAATAGTGTCAACATGTTGTACGTCGTCCCAATCAAGTTCTTTGATGCTATTTGAAGATGCACTGGCGTCAGGCATTGTCTCCACAAGCGCCTTATCTTGCGCTTCTTTCGCCTTCATTTTGTCTCTGAAGAAAGCATAAGCAAATACAGCTGCGGAAAAGCCGAGGAAGGCTACATGCGGCATACCCGGCACAATTCCCATAACAAACAAAATACCGGAAGTGATATAAAGTGCTTTTCGGTTTGCTAGTTGTTCGCGAATTTCAAATCCCATTTCCTGAGAGTCGTTTTCGCGAGTCACAATAATCGCTGTTGCAACAGAAAGGAGTAAAGATGGTATTTGTGCGACAAGTCCGTCACCAATCGTAAGGATGGTATACACTTCCATCGCATTCGAGAATTCCAAATCATGTTGGAACATACCGATAAAGAGGCCGCCAACAATGTTAATAAGCATGATGAAAAGACCTGCGATTGCATCCCCTTTCACAAATTTTGACGCACCATCCATTGAGCCATAGAAATCTGCTTCGGAAGTAATTTCTTCACGGCGAGCTCTAGCTTGATCTTGGTCAATATAGCCTGCATTCAAATCGGCATCTATTGCCATTTGCTTACCTGGCATTGCATCCAAAGTAAATCTTGCACTTACTTCTGAAATCCGGCCTGCACCAGCAGTGACTACTTTAAAGTTGATGATAAGGAGAATAGCAAAGACAACAATACCCACGGCATAATTGCCGCCAATAACCACTTCACCAAACGCTTGTATAACTTTACCAGCGGCATCACCGCCTTCATGCCCTTCAAGCAAAACGATCCTAGTTGAAGCAACATTCAAGGCAAGACGTAAAACCGTCGCAACCAAAAGAACTAATGGAAAAATACCAAAATCAATTGGACGTTTAGTTAAAACAGACACCAAAATTATGACGAGGGATAAGGCGATATTAAAGCTGAATAATACATCTAATAGGATAGCGGGCATCGGTAAAATGACCATGCCCATAATGGCGAGAACCACAATAGGCGCGCCCATACCGGCAGCGATACTTTTTATCTGAGCTCTATCTACACTTTGAAAAGCTGAAGTTAATTGCATATAACAGAATTTTGACATCTAAGTAATAATACTGGGTGTATTACAACTACCGTGCCAATACGGCGAAAAAAATAAAAAATGGTGAAGCAGCGACATAAAAGTAATGTAAGAAAAGACTACAACATGGGCAAAACTTGATTTCGTCCCAGACTTTTTCCCTCATAAAGGAGATTGTCAGCTCTTTTTATACACTCGTCTACTGAAGAAAAATTATCAATATTAGCAACGCCTGCAGTGAGAGATACTCGAATTGAACTACTTCCTACGATAAAATCTTCATCGCGAATCGTTTCACGGTATTTATTTGCGATATTAATAGCGTCTTTTAACTTTGTATTCGGCAACAAGACAATAAACTCTTCCCCGCCCCAACGCGCCAAAATATCGTAATCGCGCGTACACTCTTGAAGAACTTTTGCAAATTTAACCAGCACTTGATCACCGGCTTCATGACCATACTTGTCATTAATTTTCTTGAAGAAATCAATATCAATTAAAATGACAGAAAAAAGTTCGTTATTTCTTTTGTATTTTGAAAACTCTTTACTAACTGCATCTGTAAAACCTCGTCGGTTATAAACTTGAGTTAATGGATCCAATGTTGTTAGCAAAGTTAATTGATTGTTGGCGAGTTGCAGTTCTGCCGTTTTCTCCTTCACGCGCTGGAATAACATGGCAGAGCGCTGATGCAAGGCGTATGTTCTCCATCTAAATACCAGGAATACAAGTATAATAGTCAGCAGGCCAAAGCAAGTTATAGCCAATGTCGTTTTATACCAAGGTGGAGTAACTAAAACTGGCATGCGTTGGGGATTATCACTCCAAACCCCATACCGATTCGTCGACTTAACTTCGAAGATATAACTGCCAGGATCCAAATTTGTATAGGTTACAGTTCTGTTTTTACTATTTAAGTATTGCCAGCGATCATCAAAACCAATTAATCGATACGCGTATTCGATACTCTCGGGACTGCCAAATTCAAGTGCGGCAAATTCAATACTAATTAAGATGTCTTCTGGAGATAATATTATTTTGGTGACTGAATCGACTATATTTTTGACGCTTCCAAACTTTTCTTCAATGCCGTGGCTGTCGTTACTATTCAGCACTGCCACACGAGTGAACTGTAGATTGGGTATTGAATCGGGTTTATTTATTTCCTCAGGATGGAAATAGGTCGCCCCTTGATCGCCAACAAAAATGATGGTGTCATCACTTTTCACTGCATAGGCACCGATGTAATAGCCATTACTATTAACACCATCGTTTTCATCGAAAACTTCAACACTCTCCGAGGCTAAGTTTACTCTAAAAATAAATTGAGATGTGGATACCCATAAAAAGCCATTATTATCATCCACAACAGCACCAATTGACGATTGAGTGAGCTCCTCATTAGCGAATAAAGGTGAAAACTTAGGGTTCGAATTGCTGTTATCTAATTCTAACAAATGTAAACCATGACCCAGAGTGCCAATATAAAAACTATTTTCATCCCGTTTAGAAATCCATGTAAGCACGTCGTGGGCAAGACTATCACTGTCACTGCTGTCGTTTACAAACTTCCGAATTTCATCAGTCAAAGGGTTAATTAAAAAGAGTCCTCCCGTTGTTGCTACCCACAACTCGTCTTCTGAAATTGGTAAGATTGTAGTCGCCATAGGGATATCATAATACTTTAATACCTCATACGTGTTGCTATCAATGAGTCTTAACCCTTGATGCCGCGAGCCTGCCCATAGGTTGCCATCTTTGTGCATTTGAATCGAATATATGAAGTCGTCTAAAAGCGCAACATCTTCAATATAATCACTACCTTCATCTATCTTTCCAACTCCCTTTTTTGACGCAAGCCAAAGTCGCTGCTTAGTCTCATCGAACACCATTGCACTAATTTTGAAAATTGATTTTTCTATTTGCTTGCGCTGCCACGGTCCTTCAATTGTGCTGTCTTTGTTTACTTTAATTACACCTTGCTTAGTTGAAAGCCACAAAGTGTCATCAGCTTGTTGTGTAATAAAATACGTAAACTCGTGGTGCTTTAAATCTAGTTTTTGAAACATTGATGAATTTAAATCTAAAACACCAAAACCTTTGGTGTATGTACCAAATAAAATTAAACTGGTATCCGTATTGAATAAGCTTTGTATGCTATCTGAACGCTTCGAATTTCCATTGACATTGTGACTGGCAATATTAACGAACTTTATTTGATTAGGATCGGGGAATATGGAAGCACCATTGTTCGTTGCCACCCAGATCGAATTATCATTCATTTGTTCTATATCGTTAATGTAACTATCGGAAAAACCATCTTTAAGCGTTATATTTACGATGTTGCCAAAAGATTGCCCTAGCACGTCTGCCCTATAAATCCCATTACCCGATGTGCCAACCCAAAGAAATCCCGCATTATCTAATGCCAGCGCTGTGGCCTCAATTTGCGTTAAAAGTTCTTCTTGCCATTCACCTGTGTCAAGATTGTAACTTAGTACACCATCGCTACTTGCAACTAAAAGTCTCTTGCCTTGCTGCGATATGACGTCATATATAGTTGAATCCTGATTAGGCATAGAGATAGGCACAAAGCCTACCTCTCCTGATTTTTGCATGAACAATACTTTAGGTGTACTAACAAAAATGTTTTGTTTATTATCAATTAGGATGGTTTGTACTTGTTTTTCGAGTTCACCATCATGCTTTCTTAATTCGACAGCCTCGAAGTTTTGATCGGAAAAACGCAGGACATCTAGGCCGTTAATTGTACCAACCCATAAATCACCGCTTTTTTTATCAACTTCGATACTATAAACGAGTGATCCTGACAGCCCTTTTCCTGCCTCTTGGTGCTGACCAAAATGAGTAAACGTATAGCCATCAAATTTATCGATCCCGGACTGGGTTGCTAGCCAAATATAGCCATCATTATCTTGTGCAATATCATGAACTGTAACTTGAGAAAGGCCTTCTCTAACGCCGTAGTTTTTAATATTGGCAATATCATACTGTGGGGGGGGATTTGCAAAAACGGGTAAGCTCGAGATTGTCCCAAGAATCAACATGCTCATAAAGCAACAGCGTAGACACTTTCTTATTGCCAACATTCAAATTTTTACCCGATTAAATTGAAAACTTTACCAGACATTCAACAACTATGAGCGACGAGCTTTCTGATAACTCCATGGTTCACGCGACTTATTGAATCTATCTCTGTTTTTACTATTCCAGTATATGTTCTTTCGCTTTTTAAGCAAGTTGTTGAACAACTGGCAACTATTCGCTGATTGCTTTCAACTAGCTGTGATTCATCTCACTTCGCTTCAATGTCTTGGATACTATGCTCTTATGTCTTGGATACTATGCTCAAATGAACAAGGGAGGCTCTTCTGCTTTAAAAAATGCGCTCGAGCCCATCCTTGGGGCGCTCACAAAATCACGTCCTGTGATTTTGAAGATTTTTTAAAGCAGAAGAGCCTCCCTTGTTCATTTGTAAGTTTACCAATTATTGTTTTTTCAGCCTTTTTTTTCAGGCGTTTGTTTAATATACATTAGCGTCTTAGTTCTGGTGGTATTGGTAGGTTTTTCTTAAGTGGTTTAGGTCGTGTAGCTTTGCCCTTCTTATAGGCTTTTAGCTGATAAACATAAGCAAGTACTTGAGCGACGGCCATGAACAGTTTGGAAGGAATTTCGCTGTTGGGTTCGGTGCTGTAGTAGATAGCTCGGGCGAGCATGGGTGATTGTACAATTGGTACTTCGTGTGCGTTGGCGATTTTACGAATATGCATTGCCAGTTCATCTACACCCTTTGCAACCATGATCGGTGCGCGATCGCCATCTTGCTCATATTTTAATGCAACAGAGTAGTGCGTCGGGTTGGTAACGATGACGTCGGCCTCTGGCACATCTTGCATCATGCGGTTCGCGGCGGCTTGATACTGCAATCTTCTGATGCGGCCTTTGACTTGCGGGTCGCCTTCTGCATTTTTGCGTTCATCTTTCACTTCTTGCAAGGTCATTTTCATTTCTTTGTTATGCTTGAAGCTTTGGTATGGCACGTCAATTAGCGCGATAGGGATCATACCGCAACATAAAAGTAAGAATGCCCATTCGATCATATTGAGTGCGTGAAAAAGATTTAGTGGATAAAGCTCCATATCCAAGTGCAAGGCTTCATCTTTAAAGATATACAGTGCTAAGTAAGCCATGAAAGCAATCATCACAACTTTACCAATCCCTTTGATTAGCTCAACTAAAGCATTCAAGCCGAACATTCTCTTGAACCCTTCTAGCGGACTTAAGCGATTTCCTTTGGGGGCTGCCGACTTCCATGCAAAGTTGTAACCGCCAAGAGCAATACTGCCGTAGACGCCACCAATTAGAGAGATAATCATGAACATGATCACAGGCAAGCTTGTTTCGCTTGCGGCCATATCGAGAATTTGAAACATGTGTACTTTGTCGTAGGTTTCATCTCGAGAGAGAATGAAAGAGCGCCTGTAAACCTGAAACATTGCATTTGCAATGTAGCTACCTACGAAGAAAAAGGCGATTGCACTGAAAACCAACACCAAAGCTGTAGACAATTCTCGAGATCGCGCAATCTGCCCTTTCTTTCGGGCATCCTCGAGTTTCTTGGGTGTGGGTTCCTCTGTTTTTTCTGCTGAATCATTCGCCATCGTTTATATTCCTAAACAGCGTTAGCAGACCAACAATAGCTTACACATAAATTCTTGTGCTCTCTGCCATTGTTGCTCAAAGTGATAAACTTGGTTACTCAAGGTAATGTAAATAATAACCAAACCGGTTAGTTGAGCGATTGAGAAACCCAAACTAAATATATTTAATTGCGGCGCTGCCTTGGTCATTACACCAAATGCCAAGTTCACAATTAACAATGAAACGATAGGTGCTAAAGACATAGCAACGGCAGAAATAAACATCCACCCAGCCCAGTGGCCGACTAACCTGAATTGCTCTCCGGTCCACCATGGTGAATCTATTGGAAAGGCCTTAAAGCTCATAACGATCATTTGGATCATCGCTAAATGTCCGTCGAAGGTCCAAAACAGCAAGGTAGCCAATATGAGGTAAAACTGACCAACCGCTGGCACACTGATGCCATTAACTGGGTCGACAATTGAAGCGAAACCTAAACCTGTTTGCATCGCAATAATTTGCCCGGCTAGAACGAATGTATTTAGCACCATCATGGAAATAAACCCGATGACAATGCCAATGATTAACTGCTTAATACCTAGAATGAAGGTGCCTAAATTGACCAGGTCATCAACGGGAACTGGCGGAACGTTAGGAACGATCATCAGGGTTAACATCACTGCTAACAAAGTACGAATAGGGGTAGGAATTGTTTTCGCACTAAAGCCAACCATCGCTGCGAATAAGCCTGAAATGCGCATAAATGGCAAAAGGTAGTCTGCAAGGAAGTTTGTTATTGTTGACTCTAGTATTTCCACAGTATCAGCCTACTACCGTCGGAATGCTGTAAACCATCTCAAAAGTGAAATCCATCATCTTTTGTACCAGCCAACTACCACCCCAACTCAACGCGAGTAAAGTGACTATCAGTCTTGGTAAGAAACTCATGGTTTGTTCGTTAATGGACGTGGCTGCTTGGAATACAGCCACGACTAAACCTACAATTAAGCTTGGTACTATGACGGCCGAGACTAAAATAATAACGACCAACATTGCTTCTCTTAAAATTTCGACGAATACCTCAGGACTCATTGCGTCAGACTCCCATTCCGAAACTGGTGGCTAATGTGCCAAATATCAGATTCCATCCATCCACAAGAACAAAGAGCATCAGCTTAAATGGCAGAGAGACGATCATGGGTGATAACATCATCATACCCATCGCCATTAATATCGATGCTACGACTAAATCGAGTATTAAGAATGGGATAAATAACATGAAGCCAATTTGGAATGCTGTTTTTAATTCACTAGTAACAAATGCGGGGATCAAAACAGTTAATGGTACATCTGCAGGATCGTCATACAAACCTTCGTAACCACCAATTTGCACGAATGTCTCTAAATCTTTAACTCGAGTTTGTGAGAGCATGAACGCACGCATCGGTTCTTTGGCGATATTGAATGCTTCCATGGAAGTCATCTCTTCGCTCAAATACGGTTGCAATGCTTTTTCATTAATTTCTTCGAATACAGGAGCCATGATAAACATCGATAGAAACAAACTCACACCAATTAAAATTTGATTGGATGGAGATTGTTGTAAACCAATTGCTTGTCGTAAAATTGACAGTACGACAATAATCCGTGTAAACGAGGTCATCATCATTATAAAGGCAGGTATTAAACTCAATGCCGTCATAATGAATAGTGCTTGCAAGGTCATTGAGTATTCTTGATTGCCGTCTTCAGTTGAAGTAACCGTTATTGCTTGAATACCCTGCTCAGCAAACGCACTGCCACTAAAAACAACGCTGACACCAATCAAGAGCACTAGCTTCGAAAACATAGCCCATGTAAAAAGTTTATTAATCATGAGTTGTTCCTTTCTTTGCGCCAACCATAGTATCCGCCATGGCTTTCACAAGTTTATCTTTAAACGCTAGGTTACTTGGCTGAACTTCGCCTTTAGCTGCTGAAGCCGTTTCGATAGGGTTTTCTAATTTCCCTAACTGGTTAATGTTGTGGGCGGTAACTCCCAATAGGAATTGCTCACCACCTACATCTACTACCAGTATTTTTTCTTTTGCACCCGCAGACATCGAAGCAACCACTTTTAATTGACCATTTCCTGCTTGAGTGACATTAAACCGTCGCGCAACGAAAGCGAGCGCAAAAATAATGGCGACTACCAGTAAAAGGCTAAGAAAAATTGACAGTATTGATGAGGGGTTTTGTAATGTTTGAGGGGTGGAGGCCGAAGCCTCCGCGCTGACCACGCTACAGAATAAAAACAAGAATAGGACGTAAGCCCCTATTTTATAAAGGTTTCTACCTGAGTTTTTTAATTCTCTCGACTTGACTAATAACATCCGTTAACCGAATCCCAAATTTATCGTTGATGACTACTACTTCTCCATGAGCAATCAACGTGCCATTTACTAAAACATCTAGAGGTTCGCCTGCAACTCGGTCCAATTCGACCACTGAACCTTGGTTCAATTGCAGTAAATTTCGGATACTAATTTCGCTACGTCCCACTTCCATAGATATCGTTACTGGGATATCTAAAATAGTGTCGAGCTTTTTCTTTTCAGCAACTGTGATAGGTGCATCTTCTTTCAATTCGTCTAGTTCTGCGGGCTGTGCGCCATCATCGTCGCCGCCACCTGCAGCTTCAGCCGCCATAATTGCGTCAATGTCGTCCTGAGGATCGCCGCCTTCGCCCGCTGCTGCTTCCGCCTCAGCTTGCTCAGCCATCGCCGCTTCCCAATCATCTAAGCCTTCGCCATCTTCACTCATAATATTTTCCTATCTTTTATAAATCTTCTTCTAACACTTGTAATTCAGCGTCGTTATCTATTACTTTGCCATTTCGAGTTAATAACTGTAATTCAGATTTCACCGAAGTAGGCCTTGGAATTTTTTGCGTAATTTTTAATGCAATGTTGTCTCTTGATTTACCTAATTTCGCTCTGAATGTGGGTAAATCCTCAATCAATACTGTCACTGTCTCTGGCATATCAATTGGAATAATATCGCCTTTTTCAAAATTCATGAGGCGTTCAAGCGAAACATTGATATCGAGTAAATGTGTAGTCAGACCAACATGTACATCCATGATTTCATCGCGCAGGGCTTTACTCCACCTGAAGTCAGTATCTTCTTTGTCATTTTGAACCCCAGCGTCAAGCAACTCACGAATAGGCTCTAACATGGAGTATGGCAAAGAAATATGGAAATCTCCGCCGCCACCATCTAACTCAATATGGAAGGAGCTAATCACGACCACTTCTGTGGGGCTAACGATATTCGCCATTGCAGGGTTTACTTCTGAGTCTAAGTACTCAAATGAAACGTCCATGACTGGGCCCCATGCCTCTTTATAATCTTCGAAAATCAATTTAAGCAGCATTTGAATAATTCGGCGTTCAGTTGGTGTGAACTCACGGCCTTCAATTTTAGCGTGATATCGGCCGTCACCTCCGAAGAAGTTATCAACCATAATGAAAACAAGACGTGCTTCCATTGTTATCAATCCTGTCCCCTTCAAAGGACGGAAACGAACCATATTCAAACTCGTTGGCACGAATAAAGTATGCACGTATTCGCCAAATTTAATCATTTGAATGCCGTTTATCGACACTTCAGCTGAACGGCGCATCATATTAAATAGGCTCACACGCATATGCCTTGCAAATCGTTCATTTACGATTTCCAGCGTTGGCATTCTTCCACGTACGATGCGATCTTGAGAAGAGAAATCGTATTCGATGGCAGAACCATCGCTTTCGATTTCCTCGATTTCTTCTTCCTCAACATCGTCAACGCCGTGGAGTAGCGCGTCAATCTCGTCTTGTGATAATAAATCGCTCACATTAATTCTCGTGTTGGCTTACTCAAAATGAGTAATTCTTATAACTAACCGCGCCATGATCATAGTGATCCCAGTATTCGCGGTGACTATTATTTCTGCTGCGCTTACTGAATGACAAATCCAGTAAATAAAACCTGCTCGACAATACTAGAACCTTCCAGCTCTTTCATAACCTGTCGTACTTGCTTTGTGGCACGTTCTTTCAGTTCAACTTTACCCACATCTGTTACTAAATCATCAGCGTTGGATGCGCTGAATACTTGCAATAAGGTACCTTCTATCATCGGTATATGACGCTTTGCCATTTCTTCGCTTTGTACGCCTCTTACCATGAGTTGCACCTCTATTTGAACAATTCGTTCTCTAGCTACGCCAGGAGCATTGAAGGTAAATGGTCTAGGCATAGCCACATACAATGCTTTTCCTTCTGGTGGCGCGTCGGCTTCAATTGAAGTTTCTTCAGCAGCGCCTTCACCTTCTGCAGCCGCAGGCTCTTCTCCCATGAATAAAAAGAAATAAGCACCGCCACCACCACCAAGTAAGACAACCACGATGATAATGATCAGCATTAGTTTGCTTTTCTTCTTACCACCTTCTTCAATTTCTAACTCTTCTTCTGCCATGCCAATGCTCTCTTAAATAATATTTATTTGCGTATATAAATTAGGCCATTCAACAAGTTAATGACACTGCTGTCAGAATTCCGACATGCGACTGTCAACAACACTGACCATATTATACGCTACTTTTAGGCGTAATAATCTATACCGCCTATTCTACCGCCGCTAATACGCTGTTCAACAGCACCGTTGTTGGCGTCTAGATCAAGTTCATCTTCTACTTGTCTTCCATCTTGCGATTGTTGTGCCATATTGCTAGATGCATTGGAATTATTTGCCAAACTATCCTGTTCTGATTGCTGACCAGTACCCGAGCTGTCTTGCTGAACTGATGATTGACCAAGTTCAATACCCTGCTCCTCAAGCATTTCGCGCAATCTAGGCACTGCTTGCTCTAATGCTTCACGTGCTTGTTGAGATTGCACCACGAAGTTAACTGTCGCTGAATCGCCAGACAAATTAACTTTAATATTCATGCCACCTAAATCTGGTGGGTCGAGCCTGATTTCAGCAGATAGATTGCGCGTGTTCATCATCCAACGCACTTTTTCAGTCAGTTGTTGCTGGCCCTCTGGCTTAAATATATTCACCGCTTTTTCGTTCACAACTGTTTGTTGGGCAAGTCGAGTACTTTCGATTTGCTGCTGAGTAATCTCTTTCATACCCTGAACTTCATTCAAACCGGTATTCAAATAATTTTGTTGTTGATTACTTTGATTTAAAGAACTTGCCGCCGCTAAAATGTTTGTGACCTGACTCAGCTGTTTATCCAATGCGACTTCAGTTTTGCCGCTGACTTTAAGGTCCGTCTCAGCTAAAGCATCTGACACTAAGGTTTTTAAATCAATGCCTGGCTCTCGTCCTTGCTTCAACTGTTCTTTCATTTCTTTAACGCCAGACTGCAATGCCGCAATAAATTCCGTCGATTTACCTTCGGCTTTCAAATCTGTTACGACTGACTCGACGCGTGTCGCAATATTGTCAATTGCGCTAGCTTCTGCTTCAGGAGGTAGTTTTGCCAACAATTCACCTTGCTTTTTAGCCGACGTCTTATCTACGGCAACAAACAATGGAGCAACTGGTGCTTTCTCGGTTTTGTCAGACGCTTGGTTTAGCGCCTGTGATACATTGGCACTTAGTTGTTGTGCTTCAGTCTCCGCCAAAATAGATTGTTGTTCATCGTTTGACTCTAGAGGTTTTGGCACAAGATACTCGTCGCTTTTAACAACACTTACATCCGATTCACTTGTTTTTTCATTAACAGTTTCTAAGGTGCTCACTTCCTCTTGAAGTAATAGTTCTTCCAAGGTTTTATCTGCTTCAGCGTTTTCATTAATTACATCTGCATTTTCCACAAGTGGCATAGGAACCTTTTGTGGATCAACAATCTCCAGGGGAGAAGCTTGCAAGAAATCTTTAAGCAAATTGGCATCATCAGCATTCTGACCCTGTTCTTCATTTACATTCTTAGTCGCATCACCTTCCTCTTTGGAAACCAACTGATTTAATAGTTTAGCGATGGCTTTATCTAAGTCAGCCATTTCCTCGCTGTTTAAACTTGCAGGCTCTTCGGAATTGCCACCCGCGGCATTAATCAAAGCTGCCAGCTCTTGCTCACTTAAACTAATTTCTAAAAACTCCGTGTCCGTCGCAGCATCAAGAATTTCGGATGATACTAAACTGGGATCTTTCAGCGCATCATTTGCTGAATCCATTGAAGCAATAGTTTGCGCAAAAATATCCATTGCCGGGTGATTATTTTCAGTATGAAGATCATTGGGAATGATGTGTGATGAGATAGCAGCTGAAGAGACATCATCGAAAGAGGCATCACCTGAAGTAGAAGATAAATCTTTTACTTTGTTCACATAAGAAACCCAATCGAAATCATCAGTAATATTTGACGATTTCAACTCACCTTCTAACAAGCTTTTTTTGTCTGCGCTTAACGCTACTTCTTCAACAGTTGTCTCACCGTTTTGCTTACTTGTTTGACCTTGGTCTGCCAATGCCGATGATTGAAGAGTTTGTTTAGCGTCATTTTTAAGATTAGTATCTTTTTCTGTTTGCTCGCTCGATAGCTGCTTATTATTTTCAGCCGTTTCCTTGAGTCGTTCCTGCTCTTTCATGCTCGCTTCGCGCTGGTCATTTCTTTGCTCTAACTTTTTTTCACTCTCTGCTGAAGCTCTGCGACTGCGCGTTGCAGCCGATTGGTTAGACTGTTCATGTTGACTAAGCGCTTCTTCAAATGCACTTTTAGGTGAATTACCAGCAATTGGCGAACTTTCCGCAAATGAAGAATTTGTTGAAGATTGCTTTACATCTTCAAATGGAATTTTGCTAGCGGCAATACTTGTTTGAGTAGAGGCAAATTGTTGCATAATACTGATTTCATCCTAAGCGTTAAATTTGGACTTATTTAATATTAATCAATATTTACAATAACTTATGATTATTTAAACAAGCGCTTACTAGATGAATTGCAAAGGCTGTACCAACTAGCGCAGATTTGGCTCGCTGCGTACAAACTTTTGAATAGCAATTTCGTCAAACAGTTGCTGCTCTTGGCGTGAGGCCACGCTTGAAGCTTCTTTAACTTTTTTAGAAATTAACATTTCGATGGCTTTGCGTCGCTTTTGTTGCTCAAGCCATTGTCGCTTGCGTTGATCCGCAACTAACACAGCCTGACTCACAAATTGAATTTGCTGTTCACAAGCGCGATCAAGCTTAGCGACAAAGGATTGATGCTGATGCAACTCTTTTGCTTCAACGCCCAGCTGGCCTTTCTGTTGAATGAGTTTTAGGTAATCGAGACGGTACTGTTCAAGGCCACTTAGTTTTTGTTGATTGTCTTGCAGGTTCTTGGCGGCAAATTGATAGTTTTGCGCCAGCTTTTGTTCTTTTTTTGTTTCCAGGTCAGCAACCATATGCAGTTGTTTTAAATTACTCATTTGAAATATGGCTACCTAGCTTGTTGCGCATTTTGACCATGAGCTGAGGCAGCATTTAGCCCGCCATTAAGCGTAGCCATCGACTCTACACATTGCTCAAACGTAATAACTTGCCCCATACTTTGCTGTAAAAAGGCGTTAATTGCTGGCTCTGCTGCAATTGACAAGTCAATGCGATTGTCTGTTCCACGCGCGTAGGCACCAATGCTAATCAAATCTTTGTTTTGCTGATAGGTCGAATAAACTTGTTTGATATTACGTGCTTGTAGAACATGCTCTTCAGCAACAACTTGCGGCATAACTCGGCTAATAGAAGCTTCAATGTCAATCGCAGGATAGTGACCTGACTCGGCGAGTTGACGCGATAACACAATATGACCATCTAGTATTGCACGGGCAGAATCCGCGATAGGATCTTGTAAATCATCCCCTTCTGTTAAAACGGTATAAAAGGCAGTAATTGAACCTTGTAGTTCAGTGCCATTACCCGCTCTTTCCACGAGTGCCGGCAATTTGGCGAAGACTGACGGTGGGTAGCCTTTCGTTGCAGGCGGCTCACCAACGGCGAGTGCAATTTCGCGTTGCGCCATTGCATATCTGGTCAGCGAATCAACCAGAAGTAATACGTCTTTCCCCTGATCTCTAAAATACTCAGCGATCGTTACAGCCGCTTCACAACCCTTAAGACGCATCAAGGGTGAGGTATCGGCCGGTGCGGCAACTACAACTGCTTTTTCACGCTCTTCTTCGCTTAAAATATCTTGAATAAATTCTTTAACTTCTCGACCACGTTCACCTATTAAACCAACAACAACCACATCGGCAGTTGTGCCTCGTGTCATCATTCCCATTAATACACTCTTACCCACGCCACTGCCTGCAAATAAACCCATTCTTTGGCCTTTGCCGACGGTAAGCACAGTGTTTATTGCTCTTACACCAACATCGAGTGGTTGATCTACGGGTTTTCTCACTAGGGGGTTTATTGGTGGTGGTGTTAAAGATGCTTTCTTATTACAGAGTATTGGGCCTTTACCATCAAGGGGTTCGCCATTGGCGTCAATAACTCGTCCCAATAATTCATCCCCAACTGCCAAACCATTTTCATGTGAAAGTGGCTGAACACGTGAGCCAGGGACAATGCCTTTAACAGATTCTGTTGGCATTAAATACGTAACGTCGCCAGAAAAACCGACAACTTCAGCTTCAATTTGTCCTTGACTGGTTTGCACTAAGCAACGACCACCCACAGGCACTTGGCAACCGACAGCCTCAAGTGTGAGGCCCACTCCTCGAATCAGTTTTCCAGAAGAAATAGCGGGTGCTTTTGGCACCTGCTCTTGCAATTGCTTAATTCTATCAGCTATTGCGAGGGTCATGATTCAATCCTTGGGCGTTTAGAAACTGCTCAAATACGTCGGCGCTTCGGCGCTCAATAGACATATCTACCGCGTTATTTTGTGTGCTCAGTTCGCAACCCCCACGTTCAATACTCGGGTTTTCAATAAGCTTCCAATTGTTTTCAGCGATAACTTCCTCTCCAAAGTGTCCCTTCACCATCGCAACATCAATAGGGTTCATCTGAAACTGATACTGGCTTTCTTGAATTGGAAGAACTTTAATACCTTCACTAATCGCACTGAGAATGACGTCTTGTTGCGTTGTCACCTCAACATTAATGACTGCTTTCGCCAGTTTAACCGAAAGGATGACCAATTCTTTTTCAAGTTCTTGATTGATCTGAGCCAAGGGTTTTGCTGCTTGCTCGATAATAGACTGCCAACTTCTTGCCAATTCTTCCATTTGCTCTTGCCCTGCTTGCATGCCCTCAGCAAGACCTTGCTCTTTGCCCTCAGCTAAACCTTGTTCCGTGCCTTCCTGTTTACCTAGTTCGAGTCCTTCAGCGTAACCTTCTTCTTTTCCTAAGGCGAAACCTTCTTCGTAAGCAGCGGCACGAATTTCTTCAATGTCCTTAGCTGTTAAAGGTTTAACTTCTTCCTCAACTTCTGGTGGCTCGTACTTCCATGTTCTGCTTTTATTAAGCGCGTTGGTCGCTGTACTTTCCACGTCAGAATTGACGGTGGGTAAATCCCAGGTTTTTGCCTCATCAAATGATTTATTCGATGCGGCTTTGATAGATTGTGCCTTTGGCTTACTACTTGATATAGTCATTAGACGAATTCTTCACCGCCGCCACCGCCTAGCATAACTTCACCGGCATCAGCCAAGCGACGCGCAATAGCTAGGATTTCTTTCTGAGCGGTTTCAACTTCACTTAAGCGAACAGGACCCATAGCTTCAAGATCATCTATCAACATTTCAGCGGCACGTTTAGACATATTGCCCGTAATCTTATTACGAAGCTCTTCGTCTGCGCCTTTGATTGCTTTCATCAAGCTTTCTTGCTGAGTTTCACGCAATATCGCTTGAATGCCTCGGTCATCAACATCAATAAGATTATCGAATACGAACATGAGATCTTGAATTTGCTGACTCATCTCTTCATCCGTTTCGCGAATGGCATCCATCAACTGACCTTCGATATTGGTATCAAGGAAGTTCATGATATTCGCCGCAGATTTCAATCCGCCCATCTTCGCAGCTTGAGCACCAGCTTGACCGGCAAACTGTTTCTCCATGATCTCATTAAGTTCTTGTAGCGCGGCTGGTTGAACTTCTTCTAGGTTGGCAACACGCATCAATAAGTCTAATCGTACTTTCTCTGGGAACTGCGCCAAAATTTCGGCAGATTGTTCCGGCTCCAAGTAAGACATAACGATTGTTTGGATTTGAGGATGCTCATTTCGAATGATAGTAGCAACTTGCTTAGAATCCATCCATTTAAGTGACTCTAGGCCTTTCGCACCGCTACCCGTCATAATTTGGTCGAGTAGATGTGCTGCTTTGTCTTCGCCTAATGCCGAAATTAATGCACCGCGCACGAAGTCTTGGCTCTTGAAGCCAATCGTCGAGTAGTTTTGAATTTCATCAATGAAGTGTGTATGCACAGAAGTAATTTTATCCTGTGTCATATCATCCATGGCCGCCATAGCTGCACCTAAAACTTGTACTTGCTTAGGTTCCATGAATTTTAAAATTTGTGCAGCATCGTCTTCCGATAAGCTCAACAACAAGATTGATGCTTTTTCTACGCCGTCTAGTTTGTTGACGTCGTATGCCGGAGGGCTTTCTTTTACAACTTCGTCTTCAGCCATATTATTTACTCCTTATTCGTCTTGTAGTAACCAACCGCGAACAACTTGCGCTGATAACTCAGGCTCGTTGGCTACAAGAGCACGTACGGCTTTTAACACATCTTCGTCTTTACGCAGATTAGGTAGTTTTAAAGAACCGTCTGCGGCGAAACCAATTTGAGTTTCATCAAATTCATCATTCAGCATCGCAAGTGGATCTTCACCTAAGTCTAAATCGGACTCGTCGAACTCATCATCCACAATATTGTTCTCTGGGAAGATAAGCTTAGTGAGCATTGGGCGAACCACAAAGAAAATCAAAATGATAATGACCAATGCACCTAATACTAGCTTAAGTGTAGGCATAAATCGCTCATGTTCCCACAAAGGTTTATCAGCTGCTTCACCCAACTCTATTCTGTTGAATGGAATGCTAACCACTTCAAGGGAGTCACCTCGAGTTACGTCAAAACCGATACCGCCTTGCAACAAGCGACGAATATTTAGTAATTGCTCCTGACTCATAGGGACGCTAGTCACCGTGCCATCGGCTGCTGTAGAGGAAACATGGTCCACTGCAACGGAAACACTTAGGCGACGAATAACACCGGTTTGCTGCTTGGTATGACTTATCGTTGTATCTAATTCATAGTTACGTGTTTGTTCTTTACTATTGCTGCCTGGCAATGGTGAACCGTTGCCACCTCCCGTTGCATTTTCAGGAATATCGGAATCAAGTGGAGGCTGATTTGACAAAGCACCCGGAATACCAGCAATAACATTCCCTACATTATTCTGTTCAGATATCATCTCGCTTCTAACAGCAGGAAGGTCGGGATTAAAGCGACGTTGTGTTTGCTCAACTGCTGTGAAGTCCATGGTGACGTCGGTTTGCGCCGTGTAGTTGCCTAAGCCTAAAACTGGAATTAAGATAGAGTCAATCTTCTCCATGTATTCCAACTCACGCTTTTTCTCTAATTCATATTCTTTTCGAGCAGCTGATGCGCCTGCGTCTTGTGAGCCTGAGTTGAGTAGTCGACCATTATTGTCTGTGACGGTTACTCTGCTTGGCTCCATACCTTGAACAGCAGAAGCTACGATATCAACGATAGAGTCAACTTCTTCGCGTGAAACGACATTACCTCGACGCGCTGTCACAACCACTGTAGCGCTCGCTTTCTTCTCTCGACGTGCGAATACATTTTCTTTAGGTAAAGCGAGAAGCACACGCGCTTTACCTATTGCGTTCATATCTTCAATTGTGCGTGCAATTTGTTGCTCACGAGCATGTTTTAAGCGCTCCATTTCAACACGTTGGCTAACACCAAAGCCCATGTCAGTCATGATAATGTCGGTGCCCTGAGAGGCCTCATTATTAATTCCCTGACGAGCCATTCCAAATTTTGCATCATTAAACTGGGCTTCTTCTACGTAAACAGTATTGCCTTCCAGTTTGTAGTGTATTTCGCTCTGATCGAGATAGTCTAAGGTTTCAATAAGTTCTTGAGTCGGCATTTGAGCCAAAGGGCGATATGTCGGTTCTTTAGACCAAAGAAAAACGAAAATGGCGATGACGATACAAATAACCAAGGTAACCACCAAGGTAATTTGACGAACCATCTCAGTAGTGCCTAACTGGTCCATGAGACGTGGTTTACTCTCAACCATATCGTCATTGCCATCTAGGTTATCTGAAAGTGTTAATTCTGTACTTGCTGCTTCAGCCACGACTTATTTCCTTAAACCGGCATGTTCATAATAGTTTTGTAGGCTTCAAGTACTTTGTTGCGCACTTGGACAGTTGCTTCAAAAGCAATACTCGCCTTTTCTTTAGTAATCATTACATCTGCTAAGCTCAAATTCGGGTCACCCATATCGAAAGACACTTGCATTTCGCGTGATTCTCTTTGCATACCATTAACGTTGTTAACAGCTTGACTGAGCATGTCGGAAAATTGGCTAGCCGATGAATTACCTTGCACAGAAGGTACATCCATTTTGATTGGCTTGATGTCACCAACCATAGCCTGCATTTCTTGGTAGATAGAATTTGCTTTGATATCCATCACACAACCCCTAGTGTCATTAATTTGTATATATTGCGACGATTGCATTTGATTTTGCAATTACAGTGCCAATTTATTTAAACCAATAAATTCAACAAGTTAAGTAGGAAGGAGAAATGTAACTTTTGAGGTGACAAAAAAATGCCGCTAAAGGTTAGCGGCAAGTAGGGATTGACATCCTGTCAGGACTGCTTACAAATAAGCATATTGGGAAACCGGTTTAGTTAGGTACTTCAATTCCCGATTCACGCATGCGGGCAAGTTTGTACCGCAAGGTTCTTGGGCTTATTCCAAGTTTTTCAGCAACATCTTTTCGCTTGCCATTATAGGCTTGTAGGGCATCCAAAATAATCTGATGTTCTTGGAATCGAAGTTCCGATCCTAATAAATTGTTATCGACACTTTCTTCTGTTTCTCGAGTATCATTTGACATATCAGGGGATGAAGTTGCAAACATTGTCGACGTTGTTCTTTCCACATTATGCGCCGCTTCAATCATCAAGTCGTCGTTATCAATTTCACCGTTATCACTTAAAATCAAAGCGCGTTGAATAACGTTTTCAAGCTCTCTCACATTCCCAGGCCATGTGTGTTGCATTAGCTTGTGCTGAGCAGCCATCGTAATATTGGGAACAGAAATACCCTGTGCCGTCGCATGACGCTGAACCATGTGTTTAGCCAAAGGAATAATGTCGCCAATTCGCTGCGAGAGTGATTGCCAGGTAATTGGAAAAACATTCAATCTGTAATATAAATCTTCGCGGAATTTACCCTCATCAACAGCCAACTTTAGATCTCTGTTGCTAGTCGCGATGACTCTTACATTTAAAGAAATAGTTTTGCGGCCACCTAACCTTTCTACTTCACGCTCTTGTAAAACACGGAGCAATTTAGCTTGTAGCGCTAAATCCATTTCGGTGATTTCATCAAGCAACAAAGTGCCGCCTTGAGCTTGTTCAAACTTACCCGGGCATGCTTGAACAGCACCAGTAAAAGCACCTTTCTCATATCCGAAAAGTGTCGCTTCTAACATATTCTCTGGTATTGCTGCGCAATTGATCGCGACAAACGTAGATTGACTGCGTGAACTTTGATCGTGGATATAGCGCGACAATACTTCCTTACCCGAACCACTTGGTCCTAGGACCATAACCGTTGCTTCTGATTTAGCGACCTTTCTAGCAAGCTCCAGCATTCGAATACTTGAAGGATCAGCCACAATAGGCGTTTTAGACTCTACTTTTTGTGCAGGTGCGTAGCGCCCTACTAAGTTTAATAAAACTTCAGGAGCGAAAGGCTTAGATAAATAGTCCGTTGCCCCATCTCGCATGGCTTGTATGGCGTCATCAATATTGGCAAATGCTGTCATAAGCAATACGGGTAACTTAGGATATTTAGCTTTTATACTTTTCAAAAGCGAAAGCCCGCTCATTGCGCCCATTTGAATATCACTGACTACTAAATCGAATTGATTGTTGTCAGCGAGTTTCAGCATGGCATTTTCCGCACTATCGACTGGAGTGACTTGATAACCACCCAATAGTAGGGTGTCGACTAAAGCTTCTCTTAGCCCATGATCGTCTTCAACTATTAGTATTTTGGTTTTACTCATATTGCTACCCCTTGGTCTACATCTTTTGAGTATGTTTGAAAATTGTTTTTAGTTTCAGTGCTTGGCAGCAGCAAAGTGAAGCAAGCGCCTGCACCATCAGTGTTGTTCGTTGCTTTAACGAAACCTTGATGAGACTTGGCTACTGACTTAACTACCGCTAAGCCTAAACCGGTACCTTGAGTTTTTGTGGTAAAGAAAGGTTCAAACATGTTGTCTATTTGCTCTTCTGTTAAACCACAACCCCTATCTTTAATTTGTATGCTAATAAAGGACACACCATTGTGTTCAATCATATCGGTGGATAACTCTATGACGTCGCCTTCGTTTGAAACTTCGATAGCATTATGCAAAAGGTTACTGATAGCCCCCGTTAATGCCGTTTCATTTCCCATTAATTGATGCTGTGATGACATTATGCCGCGTTTTAATGTAATTGATTTTGTCTCAAGCAGAGCATCAACAGCTTCTGTACTGCTATTAAGAACTTGGGACACCGTAAGTGGCGCAACAATTTGTTGCTCACCGCTTTTTGCAAACAACAACATATCATTCACTTGGCTTTCCAAGTCTTTAAGTCGATTTTGAAGATTCGTAGTGAAGCGGTCTGCCGTTTCATTTTTTAAATTCAATGAGCGCAAGTTTGCCGCGTAGAGCATTGCTGAAGAAAGCGGTGTTCTTACTTGATGAGCTAGTGATGCAACCATTTTACCTAGCGAGGATAAACGCTGCAGATGACTTATTCTGCTTTGTAGCTCGCGCGTTTCTGTTAAGTCAGTGAGAACTATGAGTTGACCTTTCTCTTCCACTAAAGGCGAAATAGAAATTTTAACTTTGCGACCATCGCGTAAGGAAACTTCATGCCCGTCATCGGCTTGAGGTTTGAATGAGCGCAATATAATTTCACGCCATAATTCTTTCTCTAATGGTTCCCCAAGAAGTTCAACGGCTTGTTGATTGGCCTGTTTAATACGACCTTTTTGGTCAAGCACAATCACGCCAGCGGGCATAACTTCAAGTAAGTGATTGAGTCTTTCGGCTTTGTTATGAAGCTCTTCAACCGAGTCCTCAGCTTCGACCAACTTTGGTTGTGCAAAGGCTGCGTTGCCAAGCTGTATAACAGAAACTGGTTTTTCCAGACTGTTAGCTTGATAAACAGCATTATGTTGTGAACCAAATGAAAACTGGTTTTGTGACTCAATAACGAAAAAGTTGTTGTTTAATTGCGACATAATCCTCTGACTACCTCAACTACTGGGTGTACTGAGGTAATGCATGAGCCATGCCAAAAATATCTATATGATTTTTATGACTTTTTAGATATTTAAAGCACCTAGATCACTGTCAATAAAATGACTTAGGCGCTCAACTCCGTAGACTTATTGACGGCTTATTTCATATTTACGCATTTTTTCAACCAAGGTTGTTCTGCGCATTCCTAGCTGATCGGCGGCCCTTGCAACCACCCAATCTTGCTGATCTAAGGCTTGTGAAATAAGGTTAATTTCGAGGTCAGATAAATATTCTTTCAAGTTAACGCCATCGGACGGCAAAGCAGTGCTTAATACACCTACCTGAGTTGTTTCAGCGGCATCTTCAACTTGAGTGATAAACAATTCGTTGAGGGCTTCACGTTCCTGTTGCTCTTCAGAAAGTGAACTCACTGGCGCAGGTGTATCGCCATATTGATATTTAACCGGTAGCTCATTTAGCCCAACTAATTTTTTGGGATAAAGAATAGCCAATCGTTCAACCAAGTTTGATAACTCTCGAACATTACCAGGCCAGGCATGCGACATTAAAGAGCGCATGGCATCATCGTTAAATTTAACAATATCTTCATTATTATTTTCTAATCGATGAGCGAGTTCTTGTAGCAACAGTGGGATATCTGCAGCACGTTCGCGCAAAGCTGGGCTTTCAATCGGGAAGACGTTGATACGATAGTAAAGGTCTTCTCTAAACTGCCCTTCGCCTATCATATCTTCTAAATTTCTATGAGTTGCTGCGACAATTCGCACGTCACAATTAAGCGTTTTCGTGCCGCCGACTCTTTCAAAAATCCGTTCTTGTAGAACTCGTAGCAACTTCACTTGCATTTGTAGCGGCATATCGCCGATTTCATCTAAAAACAGCGTACCGCCTTCGGCCAGTTCGAATCTGCCTTTACGTGAGCCAATAGCCCCTGTAAAAGCGCCCTTCTCATGTCCGAACAACTCACTTTCTAATAATTCCCCGGGAATGGCACCACAGTTCACTGGGATGAATGGACCCTTTTGTCTTTTAGACATGTAATGGATATTACGTGCGATAACTTCTTTACCCGTGCCTGACTCACCTAAAATAAGCACATTCGCTTCAGTTGGTGCAACTTGTTCAATCAAAGAGCGCACCTCTTTGATTCCGTTACTATTACCAACTAGGCTTCGGAATAAACGGGTCTTACCTGAATTCGCACTGAGTGAAGGAGTATTTAAGCGTTGAAAATCTTGACACTTATTGAGCAAGTCAGTCATCGCTGGCTGAGTTATGGGTTCGAATAATGAGCCCATCATATTCTTGTAGTTGTGCTCACTGCTTAATTGAAAGCCAATGTTAACAAATGGAATGGAAGGAAATTTTTCAATAACGTCTTCAGCCAACTCAGGAATTTCGCCGTCGATAAGGATCGCCACCAAGTCGTTTTTTAATTCAATAGTCTTAATGCAGTGACTATAATCGCAATGGCTACAAGCCTCACCCATAAAAGTCAGTATTACATTCAGATTATTTTTACGAACTTCATTGTCGCTGATAATCAGAATTTCCTTCATCGCTACCTCAGTTGAGTCTCTTTCTTAATAGGTACATTAAACTGTAGAATGATAATAAATTTCTACTATTTTTTATACATGGTATCTGATAACTAAAGGAAAGCCATTAAAAAAAGCGGCTTAGCCGCTTTTTTGTGACAGAACAATAGTCAAATGACTAAAACCGACTTATCCGAGCAATGCTAGAACTTGTCCTTGTTGCTGATTCGCTTGGGCTTGCAATGTTAATGATGCTTGACCTTGCACTTGAGATGCTGCCAACTCGCTAGTCGCCTGAGCAAAATCAAGATCCTGAATTCGGCTTCTGGCCGATTGTGTATTGATATCAGATTCAGACAATACGCGTGCCGCTGAAGCAAATTGATTTTGAACCGCCCCTAAATCGCCGCGGTATCCACCAATCGTTTCAAGCGACGTATCCGCTATTTCTAGCGCTGCTTCTCTTGATTCTTCATTCGTAATATCAATGCTTAATAAATCGCTAATCGAGTCCGTGACATTATTATTTTCAACATCAATATTACTGCCCGATGAACTACCTACCAGAAAGCTGATATCCTGCCCGCCAGAAAGTAATGGCTTGCCCGCAAAGTTAGTTTGTTCAACCGTAAGACTAATATTCTCTTGTAAGGCACTAATCTCGCTTTGTAATGCCTGACGGTCTGCGTCATTAAGTGAACCATTACCGGCTTGCACCGTGAGTTCTCTAATACGATTGGCGTCATCAGTAATATTAGCCAAACCGGATTCTGCGACTTGAGCTAAAGAAATGCCATCGTAAGCATTTGAGATTGCTTGTCGACTACCTTCAGTTTGCGATGTTAATCGATCAATAATTAACTGAGCCGCAGGGCCATCGGCAGCACTATTGACTTCTTTACCTGAAGCTAACTTTTCCAACAAACTCGATTGTTTTTGTTGAATTTGTTGCAGTAAATTGCCCGTATTACCGCTTTCAAATTTAATCATCACTACCTCCTCTGGTGCTCATTAAGTGTACTTGGTTTTGTGAGAATTGCCTTTAAAAACAGGCTACAAAACTAAAATACAGCACTCCACATCAGGTTATCGGCCACTCATTAGCAATCTTTAGCTTTTTTTTAATTTATTTTTGGATAAAACAGAAAGCAAGTCTAAGCCATTGTTTAAATTAACTTTAAAATTTAATTAATTTAAGTTGTTTTGCTGTTTTTGACTTGGAATATTACATCTATGTTTGATTTAGTCAGCATTACGACTTATCAATGCGCGTTTAACCGTGTTTTTCACGAAAGTTTGCCAATTCACTTATTAACCATTCTTGACTATTAAGCACCGGTTTATCTGGGCAGTAAATTTTGTAAGCTTTGCCCGACATCGAACTTTTACTTGCCGATAATTCAATAAACTTCTCTGTTGAGTCTATATCATCTTGGTAATAATCGTATTTTTTCTTGATGTGTTTAGCCGCGTCCTTGCCATTATGCTTTTTGCCGTTCCGCTCATATTCACACTTTGTATTCTTCACAAAATTCAACAAATGAGCAATTTCGCTTTGCATGCTAACTTTGTTATGAAGAGCTTGATCATTGCCTTCTAACGGACGATCGAGATTCTGAGCATGTACTGAGAATAATATTTGCGTTGCAATGAAGCAAAATAGCACTAGCAGTCTTGGGAACTTAGCTCTTGATGGATGAGCAAAACCCTTAGTAAAATTGAATCTTTTAAAAACTGTAAAACCTGACACTTCGTTTCCTTCCCTCAAATCTATCACGTTGGTTCACACTAATTGCATCAGCATCATGCTCAAAAACCTATTGATTAAGACTGAATAATTTGGCTTGATAGCGTTTTTCATCATCCGGCATGTGCGCTAACTCTTTCGCTTTTATCAGAGCTGTTCGCGCTTTTTTGAAGCGATTTTGTTTTACATATAATCTCGCTAGATTATATAAAGGCTCATGCAAGTATGGACCATATGTGCTACTGCGAAGCAGAAAGCGTTCTGCCATATTGTATTCGCCATTTTCAAAGTGCTGTATGCCACGTGCTAACCAAGTGTAGGGATTGTCATCAATGATATGCTGAATTTTACTGCGCAATTCAGCTGCACGTTTAAAATCACCGGTTTCAAAAAGAAGCTTGGCAAAATTATCCATTGCAGAAAACGACACTATGCTATTTTTATCCATGAAGTCATAAACTTGGTAGGCTAAATCCACACGCTCTTTTCGTTTGTATAAAATAGCGAGTAAATTGAGTGTCTCTGGGTATAGAGGGTTTATATTATTTGCTTCTATCGTATACACAAAGGCCAAATCTAGGTCGTCAGCGATTATCGCTTCACTAGCAAGATTATTCCAATACATCACCTGTAACTCGTCTGGAGTTACTTCGTCTGAAATATAAGAATCTTTTGTTCGAAAATAATCGATGGTTATCGCCCCGCCGAGCACGTAATCACCCACCGTTTCGGTTTGCGCAAAAATAGTTAGATTGACGTGGGTCGAAACTAATTGAACATTACCGTACTCTTGATAGATAGGGGCGCTGTGCACTTTGTTGTACTGATATCCTAAGCCTGCTTCTTTCGCGAATGCCGTGGATAGAATAGCTAAAGAAAGACAGTTTCCGTTCTTATCTGAAAATGCAGTAACTGCATTAACCGTATCTCCTAGATAACTAAAACCATGGCTAAATTCTTCAATAAAATTTGCAACGCGCTTGTGAGGTCTAACATCGCTGTTTTCAATATTATTGTAATACGCTAAAAATTGCTCTCGCTGCTCAGGCTCTAAAGAAAAGATATCACTTTTCGGTAAACCTATCGGTTTGAATATGTCTTTTTCAATGAGAGGTGGTGTTGGTATTTTCGTAATCTCACCTTGAATTTCTCGTTCAATCGCGTGATGAAAATCATTGCTTACACAAGCGCTAGTTAAAAATGACACTGCAAGTATGATGCTTATTCTCATAGCTAAGCCTCTGTGGTTTTCATGATTTCTTATGACTCAAGAGTATGGAAGATGATGACCCGTGTAAAGAAGTTTAACATGGTAATAAACCAATCAGCGTCTTACTATCACGCCTTGAATCAAGTAGGTAGTAAGAAGAATCAAGTGGGGTTAATCACTTGGCATGAATCAAGCGAATGCGTATTAAGCCAGGTGTATGAATAATCAGTTGGCGTGAATCAAGCGGATGCATATCAAGCATATTGTAAGAGTAATGACTTGGAGTGAATCAAGCGGTTTTGTATCACGCAAATGGCACAAAGTAGAGGGCAATCTTTAAATGCAATTGCGCCTCTACGATGCCAATATCTGCTAAGTTACAAGCATTCGCCGAAAGCTTTTTTATCGAAAGCTTTTTTATCGATAGCTATTTGTCGACGCTATTTTTTGAAAGCTTGTATCGAAAGCACTCTGCTTTTAGCTTTTAGCTTTTAGCTTTTAGCTTTTTGCTAAAACTACTTGTTTTAAATTAGTAATTACTCGCCTATATTCTCTTCTAAATGCTTCAATAATGCAGCATAAAGCTCTAGGCGCCCCTCAGGATCTCTAACACCATGGCCACTCTTACTAAAGTTCAAATAAGGCACCTTGTGTCCGGCTTCTTCGAGTTTTTCGAGCATTTTTTCAGCGTTGATTACTGGTACTCTAGCGTCCTTTTCACCATGGATAAGCATTACTTTCGCTTTAATTTTATCTGCATGATTGACCGGTGAAAACTCATTCAAGATATCAGTATCTGTTCCCAGCACTCTCTCAAGGTAAGCTTGACCACCAAGTAATCGAGTTGTGTAACTTTCAGTATATGCGTAATTAAGGTCATAAATACCGACATAACCAATGGTGCATTTGTATAAATCAGGAGCACGAACAGTAGCCATCAGAGCAGCATATCCACCATAACTAGCGCCATAGGTACACATTCTCTCGCTATCGACATTGAAGTTAGCTGTGACGTGATGAGTTGCATCAATGATATCTTTTATCATTTTACCACCCCACTCTAAATAGCCGGCACGCCTGAATGCGGCGCCATAACCATCACTGCCTCGAAAGTTTACTTGCATAACAGCATAGCCACGATTTGCGAGTAACTGAACCTCACCATTGAATTGCAGAAAATCTCGTGCTTGAGGGCCACCGTGTATCATGACAACTAAAGGCGCTTTTTGGTCTTTTGCTAAGCCGACTGGCATTGTTACATAACCATTCAACTCAATATTATCTTCAGTTTCAAATTTAAACGGGGTGGCACTTGCCATTTGTCTTGGATCTAACCATGAGCGATTCGCCCACAAAAATTTGGCCTGCTTAGTATTTGCATCAAATAAGTAGTATTCACCAGGATTGATTTCACTATAGATACGCACTAAAATTTTCGAACCATCTTCACTGATGCTAGCAAAGTCAGTCACTTGACCACCAAATGAGCTAAGCAATGCTTTATGCAGATTCGCGGTTTTACTCGGTGTTTTTGTGTAGTGATAATCGGCTTGAGCCGGATGCGAGATACCAACAACAGGAGCGCCAGTTGCAGGGTCAAGAATAATGTCTTCGATATCCGTAGACATGCCCTCAAATAATTGCGTGTATGCTCCGGTTTTCAAGTCTAATTCAAACAAAGTATAAATTTCTTTATCGCCAACGGTGCCCCATGCGAAAGCTTTGTCACCTGCTTTATTGATATTAGTTATCACTAAATTTTGTCTACTTTGTTCAGAAAGTGGCAGTTCCTTCCATTCACTCTCTTCGTTTTCTCGGGAAGCTGAATGATAGAAATCATTATCATCTTTCCAAGTCATAAATTTAATTTCACCTTTTGGTGTTGCGAAGGCAGTGGCGCCAGCATGCGGCAAAGTCTCCACCTTAATCTTTTTACCTGAATAAACATTCAGTTTAGTGACTTGTGAGTCTTTCATTCGGTCATCAAAGTACGTGAAACCGTCTGTAGACCAGGGGTATTCCAATATAAGTATGTGTCTATCATCATCTTCTAGCACACTAATAATTTCAGGCGTAGCGTAAGTTCGTTTTCTTTTTAATAAACGAGTATTTAAGGTACTTTCCTCCGCTCTATAGCCATATAGAAACTTATTGCTGCTGCCATCGACATTGATCGCAAACAACTCGCCCGTTGCTCGTGGAGAATCGAAGTAAATGGTACTTTCTTGGAATTGATAAACGACACGCTCATTACTAATCCAAACAGCAGAATGAATTTCATCATTTTCATTTGGAGTCACACCACCGACAGGTTTCATGGTGCTGGTTTCTAAAAATATGAGATTGACTTTGCCATCAATCCTGACTCGAGCAGAAATATGCTTGCCATCAGGTGACAAAGTCATATCTAAATAGTCGCCCTCTTTGACGAAGTTGGCAATGGGGAGCTGCTGAGCAAAAGCTAGCGATGGCAGAATGAATAAAATAATACACAGAATTTTACGCACAAAACTTCCTTTAATTTAACTGCAATATATAAATTGCGTAATGCATTGTTCAATGAAAAGTTAGGAGGAATACCAAGTAAGATGAATGAGTGAATACTCGTTCAAAAAGTGGTTTAGCAACCGAAATTCCATTTTCGACGTCTTTATTGCTTTAATAAATTAAACAGGTCTTGGCTAACTGGCTAAGGTAAACAGATTAGTGTAAACATTCATTTGAAAACATTTTCTGTAAACACTCTTTTGCAATAGTTCTTTGGAATAGTTCTTTTCCAACCAAGGACTTAATTTAAACAACAGACAACTTATTTAGAATCATTTGGGTGGTGACTCTAAAAATCAAACGGCAGTTTACCACAATTGAAAAAAACATAAACTAAAGTCGCAAGAAAACGCGCTATAACCAAGCTTAGCTAAAACAATGTCGAATTATCGAGTTCGCTCAATGACCAGTCAGGTTTTGGCGTTTGCCAGTCACCATAGTGAGTCTGCAAATATGCTTTGTGGTCATAAGGCAGCTTTATAATTTGTTGCCTAAAAAGTAATTCGTCGTGTGAACTGAAATGGATTGCTGGCATGCGAATGCCCCGAGATGCTAAACAGTAATCCATGTTGTCGCCATCGATGTATTTAACAAAAACATCGATCATCGGCATGCCTGATGAAAGGTCGACAGGTAGCAACTTTAGACTTCTGACAGCACCTTCCGCTACTGCACCGAAAGCAGTGTTATTCATATGGGTGTTAACTGAGTATTGAACGCCTATTGCTTCTTGCATTGCCTCTAAAACATCAGGTAATTGGACTGCTAATTCAGCAAGATCATCAGCATGCAAAGCAATGTCGAGGTCATCATCCCAGGGAATAAGATCACCGTCTCTCACGATCCCCAAGAGTGTTCCTGCGTCGACATAATAACGGATATTGGTTTTGTTTAAGATGGCACACAGGGCGAGTAGTGCTTGTATTGCTTTTTCGCGCACTTCCGGTGCACTAAAATCAATCGCTTTTAAATAGCGTGAAGATAGGACTTCAATATCTTGTTCCAGCCCCATACTCTTTAATTGTGCTTCTATTTGTTCAGAATACTCGCTAGCAATGAGAATTTTATCTACCCCAATTGAACGGATATCTTCAGGGCCAATAATCTGTATACCTTGCAGTTCGCTTCCATGTTTCGCTGCATCATTATCAACGAATGCCCGAATATGAAATTGACCTTGGAGTAATTCATAGGCCGCGCAACCGGCCTCGCCTGCACCGAAAATGACAGCATTGAGTTTTGCTTCATTTTGCTCTCTCATTTATGCAGTCTCCTTTTGATGAAAGGTAGCTCATGATAAATGGCCCCTGTTTAAAAATAAATAATGTATGCGTTTGTTGTTCACAAGCAAGGTTACTAATGCGCATTTTTTTCTTCAACAATTGCAGTAGCGCGAGATAGCTCGTGCAACAAATCATAACCGTCCCAATGAAAGCTGAAATCCAAGGCCTGACCCAAAGGCACTATCCGGTCAATTCCTAGTATCGACTTGCCTTGTTTTTGCTTTAGCAGTTCATCAGGTGCTAGCTTGTAATAGCTTAATGTTTGTAACTTTGAATTGTTAAGTTTGGCAATATCGTCAAACACCATCTCTGCGCTGTCACATATCTTACAAATAAAGAAGCCATTGCCCGTGTGTAATTCAAGCATATCATCATGAACGTCGGCTACTAGGAGACCTGCAACGCTGGCATGGACTAACAATTCTGCTGAAGTTTGGCTATCGCATAGCTCTCTTGCTTCTCTCTCATCTCTTGCCATTATGTGTTGCGCTGTCACCAAATGTTCATTCGCTTGACTAACGCTATACCAGCCTGATTGGGTATTATTTTTAGCGTACTGGTTTAGCTTTAGGAGTAAGTTTTGTAATTGAGTTTTGTCTGCCTTACCCTCGAGTACGCAGTAAATTAAACGCGGAGAAGAGCAGGCTTGTTGCAAATAGGGTTGCGTATCTCGCCACATTAGTTGCGCAACTTCATCTATGTTGTCCTCCATATTAGCTAATATGGTGGCCGAAAATTTATCGGCAAAACAGAGATCGACACATGTTTCAGGTGCGCTATGTGACAAAATCGCAGCGACACTTGTATCGCCGCCCCAAATTAACCTTGCGTCAGCGTTCGCACAAAGGATTGATGTGCCTTCACCGTCTTTCGAGTAAGTAATAAAATAGTTTCTATTCGCGATATCTTGATGCTCTGCCTCACTAAACAGTTGAGTGATAATTTCCATAAGTAAACTTTGTTGTTCACTGTCTTTACTCGCCACTCGGACAATATTGCAATTTCCCAAAACCAGAGCTGTTACCCAGCTGTAGATAAACATGGTGTCTACATTCGCAGGCGTAAAGTGAACAGCTAAGCCCAATGGCTTGCGGGAACGTGCTTCTATATCATTGCTTGCAGAATCAAAGGCAGTGCCAAAGCCTTGTTGCAGCGTGAGTTTTTTCAAATTGCCTTTTCGCAGCCAAAAACCCAAAGCGATGAGTTCAGGATATTGTTTGCATCTGGCGTCTTTTAACAAGCTCTTAGATAAGTGCTCGATAAATGAGCGTGCTTGGGCTGAAAATACGGGTAGCAAACTGATGCCTTGCAAAGTCTCGATAAGCGATTCTAAGGGCAATTCATCGTTAGAGTGAGATAGATACTTAACTTGGTTCATGAGTATCACTGCATCCTCTTAATTCAACCTTAGGTAAGCGCCCGAGAACTTCGAAGTATTTCCCTTTGCGTCCACATGAACAATCATCTTCGCCCAAAATTCTGCCACGATCTTCTGTTAAAATTGAAAATCCAGGGTAACTTGTAGGGATCACCGAAATGACTTGAATCAATCCCTCATCACCCTGCTTTTGCACTGATAAATCGTATGGATTACGAATAACAATATCTGCCATGTTTGGTGCATGCAGATAACCACTCTCACATTCCACAAACACACTTCCCACTTGCTCCGCCATGCCATAAAAATTGTGGATCTTTATATTGCCTAGGTGTTCTCTGCAAACACGCTTAAAACTTGGGTTATCTACCTTCTGCGACTCTAGCTTTTTCCAGCCACCGCTATGCACCAATATTGCATTGTCAGCATTGTATGTTCGCCCGCTTTGGTTTAGCGCTTGAACAAAGTGTTGCCATACCATGAAGGTGAAGCCAAAAATCAGTATCGGTGTGTTCTGGTTTTGTTCAAAGAATGCATCTATTACTGGCCAATTCGGCTGCATATCTTCATGCAAAGCATAGGCTGGTTTGCGCCCAAAAAACGCCATACCTTGAATGCCCGCGGTACGAGCACTAAAACCTGAAGTTCCTTTGGCGACGCCTTCAGAATCTATCACCAACATCGCTAAGCGTTGTTTGCCGATAAAACTCTGCATTACATTCACCAGCGTCTTTGATTGTCTTGCGCTAGTCGCTTTATCTAAAAATATTCGAGCGGGACTTTGCCCTGTGGTTCCGGATGAATTTAATACACGAAATACTTCGTCATCTCTAATACTACTCAGCTTTAAGTGCTTGAAGAGTCTGACGGCAATAAATGGAAAAGAATCTATATTTGCAAACATATCAGCAGAGTGAGCGAATATTCGATGGTATTCGTTACATTTAGTCAAATGTATTTGATGTAAGGTATTCAGAATAGGGACAAGTTGCTTTTCTTTTTGTGCTTTATCTAGCCCGAATGGTTTAGCGTGCATTAATAAGTCGAATTGCTGCTGGTAGTCTTCAAAATTCGCTCCCATCAGCATTGCTTGTAGATTTCGGTAGTGAGTTTTACCATTTGGTAGCAAGGGCAAAGCCTCAATTTTGACAATCTTAAGCGCGCTTGGATGAATGCCTGTTTCACTTTGAATAGCCCTCTTCAAGATTTGTTGAAGTTCTGTAAAATCAACACTTTTAGCGGCACCACCGCTCATTTTAAGTGCAATATTGATGATTTTATCATCACCTACCGCTGCAACTTGCGCTTCGACTGACGGCATAAGGCCATTTCTAAGGCCAAGCAAATGTTGCTGAACTAGGTCTTCCAATTGATCAAGACTGACACGCTCACCAAATATTTTAACGATGCGCTTCAGCCTACCAGTAATGAAAAAGTCACCTTCTTCATCCATATAACCAAGATCACCCGTGTTCAATGCCAATACACGATTAAATGAATCGAGTTCAGAACGTTGCTTTGCGTAACCTAGCATCACGTTCTTGCCTTTGAAAACTAGCTGACCTTGCTGATGAGCTTGGTTTATCTCATTGCCCATTTCATCAACTAACATTAACTGAGTGTTTGGGATTGCCTTGCCAATAGTATTCGCTTTTCGTATGAGCGTGCTAGGGCTGACATAACTCATTCTAGCGGTTGCTTCGGTTTGCCCATACATCACATAAAAGGCTTTATCTTGTTTTGTCGCATACTCTGATAGAAGCGTTACTTTGTTTGCAGCTAACTTGCCACCGGCTTGTGTGAAATAACGAAGGTGAGGCAAATCTTTTTGCGTAAATTTGAGCCTGAGTAACATGTCGTAGCTATGCGGCACGCCGCCAAAGCTTGTCACTTTATACTCTTGAAAATAGTCCCAGAATTCACGCTGCATGAAACTAAGTTCAGTCAATATTATCGTAGCCCCAGTAGCAAGGTGAGTGTTGATAATAGACAAGCCGTAAGAGTATTGAAAAGGCAATGTCGTAATCGTCACATCCCTCGGCAACATTGGTAAGTAGGCGCAAATAGACTGACAGTTTGCCTGCAAATTTTCATAAGAAAGAACAACTTGCTTGCTTTCGCCCGTAGAGCCAGAAGTGCTTAACAGCAAAGCGACGTCTGGATGAATGCTGGTACTTTCTTCAGTATTAGCGTCAGTATTAGCGTCATCATTTACGGCATGATTGGGCGTGCTCAATTCATCATTGAACATTATAATATCGGGTTGGAAGGAGTGAATCACATTGGCTGAAGTTTCAGCTCTCGCTGTTTCAAGTTCAGCCTGTGTTAAAAATATAATCGCTTGTTTCAGTTGCAATACTGCTAAGTAATTGACCAGTGTGGCGATGGAATTGTTAGCAACAATAACAATGAGGTATTTATCACCTACTGCGCCTTGAGCATTTTGTTGATTCTCTGTGTTCTGCAGAAGGTGGCGATTCACTTCCTGCTTTTTATCATCTACTTTTGCTTGGAGCTGAGCATAAGTTAGTGTTGTATCGCCTTCAATGCAGGCAATATTGTGTCCAAAACGCGCTAGCTCTTCAAAAAATAAAGTCATTGCCGTCAGTTAAGCTTCATCATCCCGTCAATTTTAATAGTCTGCCCTGTGATATAGGCAGCTTCGCGACTTAACAAGTGCAAAACCAATGCCGAAACGTCTGCTGGCGTACCTTCTCTGCCAACGGCGATATTGGCCACGACATCCTTACGCTTTTGATCTTGGTAATCTGCCGTTAGTTTCGTATCAATAAAGCCAGGTGCAATCGCGTTTACCGATATACCCAAGGGCGCTAGCTCTTTGGCTGCCGACTTAGTCATACCCAACAGAGCTGCTTTGCTTGCACTATATGCGACCTGCCCTGCAGAACCTTCCATTGCTACAATCGAACTCACGTTAACGATGCTGCCACTCTTTTGGCGCGTCATCAGTCGTGAAGCTAGTTGAAGATGTTGAAAAGCAGCACTCACGTTTATTGTCATCTGCTGCGTAAAGTCATTCAAGCTGGTCATACCGATGGCTGCATCCATCATCACACCTGCATTGTTCACCAAGCCTAGAAGTTGCATGCCAGACTTTCTAATTTCGTTGAAGGCCGCTTTGACCTCTTCAGGCTCTGCGACATCATATATCAGTGCCTGACAATGTTTAGCGGCATCAGGCTGATGCGCTTCGAGTTCCGACAAAAGGTCTTTCCAACTCGCTTCGTTACGCACATTCGCGAAAACCTGCCAGCCGTGTTTGATACATTCAGATACCAATACACGTCCTATTCCACCAGCAGCCCCCGTAATCAAGACCGCCTTTGTTAGGCTTTCTGAACTAGAAGTTGAGGTCATATTTGCTCAAAATTTTCTTTGCTTGTGCAACGGAACTCATGTCAATAATGTCATCCGTATCTAGCATCACGTCAAACTGATCTTCTAACTCGGCGATAAGTATCATATGTGCAGTTGAATCCCATTCAGGGATTTCGTTATAGCTCAGGTCATCGGTGACCTGCTGACTATCAATATTGAGTGCATTAACGAAAGACTGTACGAGCTTTTCAGAATTATTCAATGTTCCTACCAACCTTATTTTTGACAAACTAAACCGTATTCCTTTGTATCGGCAAACAGTCTCGTTTTATTCGTTATTTCTATAATTTGTGTCTGTACTATTACTATCTCTGCTATCAGTGTCTCTACTATTATTTCTACTACTTTTTCTTCGAGACAGAAAGTCTTTGATTTGTTTCGTTGCTTCAACGTAGTCCTTTCGGTGCAAAGTCATAGCCACCCATTCTTGCTTATTTTGGGTGTTATCTTTGTTATTGCTAATAGCTGTGTCTGTTGAGCTTGTGCCTGTAAAAAGTTCAGCCTCACCTTCCTCGCTGCTTGCAGTGAAAAATCGAGACTCTTCGGTATAACCTAATTTTTGATTATATGACAAGGCTTGTTTGTTACTCGCATTCACTGTGGCTCTTAGCTTTTTAACCTGCAGTTCGTCGAAACAGTAATCACAAATGACTAAGCTTGGTGCAAAAGCTAAGATATTATTCCGGTAGTTTTCGTGACCAATATATAATCCGGGTTCAATCTCTTCTGCGTTTTCTAAATCATCTGTGAAACCAGAAACGAAACTCAGCCCTGTAAGTGTTGAACTGCCTATATCTTCGCCTTTGTAACTAATAACAAAATGACGAACATGAGTTGCATCTTCTAAGCTTTCAAACCAAGCTTGCTGCTGCTCTTCAGTAATGTAAGTTGTCGATTTCATCATGCTGCGTATATCTTCTCGATTACGCCATTCTCTTAATGTTTCAATATCGCTTTGGGCAACAGAACGTAGTTCAACTCCATATCCGGATAGTCTATGTTGCATCTAATAATCCAATTAAGCTTAACTTGTTGGTAAGCTTAAACTTATTCTGTCGAATGTGCCAATTCTGTAAGCACATTTAGCATATTTTCTGCGCCTTTAAAACTTAGTTTATCTAGTTCTTGCACGGCCCTTTGATATTTTGACTGAATAAGCGACTCATCTTGCCATAAAGCAAGGATCTGCTTTACCAAGGCATCAATGTCAACTTGGTCTTGCCACTCACAAATATCGCACCAGCCCTGACTTGCGGCATGCTGCGTTGCGGGCAATTGATTTTCTGCAACCACCACTAAAATACTTGGGGTTGCACATGCGAGCAATTCAAACTGCGTGCCGCCCGCAGCGCATACTGCTAAGCGACTATGCTGCATCAGCGAAGCCATTTCCTGCGCGTCATGGATATGCTGAACCGGCATAGTCGAAGCCTTTAAGTCATTCTGTAAACAATGCTCTAATGAATCGAGGTGCTTAAATGCCGCACCACTGACTACTCGCACAGGCGATGCAAAGCCAGCCTTATCAAGAGCCAGCAGTAATTGTGTTGAATAGTTATTTACATCCGCTCCGCCAAAATTAATTAACAAGGTATGTCTTTGCGACAATGGCGTTGGGCTTAGGTAGTGGAATTCTCGTCGTAATAATAAATAGTCATTGCCTATGCACAAGCTAGATTGTTGTGCATTTTTTTCGTAATGCAAAGAGTGAGCGGATTCTGCACCATTGATAATAATGTCGGCTTGATGTTGTAAAACATTGTTTTGATCATGCTGATAAAAAGCGTTTATATCGTCGAAGTAGGCGAATTTCACACCTAAGTTCTTTAGTGTGCTTTGATAAACGTAATCGAATTGATATCCATCTAAAAGTAAAACGGAATCTGTTTTGGCTAGTTCGGGAACTGAGTCAAGCAATGTGTTTGCATCGTGTTCAGATTGCTTATCATCGTTTGATGCATGAGAGTCACAATGGCTGGAATCAAGATTAATAACAGCACTGGTGAATCCATGGCGAGACTTTAAGAATTCGCTACTTTCTAGCGAACATAAAAAAGTGACTGGAATATCAAATGCCTGGCACGTTTCAGCGAATGCATAGCAGCGCATGATGTGCCCTAGTCCTATACTTGGATTACCCTCTGCTCGAATGAACAATTGCATATTGATGTTTAATCTTTAAGAACAAGTTTAGACCAATCTAAGGCAGTTCCTTTGGGCATGTCAATCTTCGCGCTCGAACCAATGACAGTTTCAAGGTGCTTTGGCGCTAAACCAAAGGCTGGCCTAACAACTTTAACGTGCTTTGCAGAAATAGTTTCACCCGCTTTGATATCTTTGCAAATATAGATTGAACGGCGATATTGTTTTGATTTTTCTTCCGCTGCACTACCGCCATATGTGACGTTTCCCATCGCCTGCCAAGCCCGTTTAGTTTCAGTAACTAAACTCGCTAGCTCATGTGGCTCTAATGAAAACGCGGCATCAACGCCACCGGCATCACGCGATAACACAAAATGCTTTTCAATGACGCTTGCTTTAAAAGCAACGCTGGCCACTGAAACCCCAACACCCGCAGTGTGATCTGACAAACCGACCTGGCACTGAAAAGCCTCACGCATATTGTTAATCGTGACGAGATTTGTATTTGATGGTTCAGCTGGATAAGTACTCGTGCACTTAAGCAAGATAATGTCGGAGCAGCCTGCATTTTTGGCAGTGTTAACAGCCTCTTCTATTTCAGAAATGGTCGCCATGCCTGTTGACATGATCATAGGTTTGTTTTGCTGGGCCACTTTTTTAATCAGCGGTAAATCGGTTAATTCAAAGGAGGCAATTTTGTAACAAGGCACATTAAGGCCAGCTAAAAAATCAACCGCATCTTCATCAAATGGCGAGCTAAAAGCTAACATGCCCAAACTATTAGCTAAAGAGAACAACTTACTATGCCATTCATAAGGTGTCGCGGCTTTTTGGTATAACTTAAATAGTTGTTCGCCGGCCCACAAACTATCGGCTTCATTGATAACAAAGTCGCCCGAATCAACATCTAAAGTCATACTGTCAGCAGTATAGGTTTGCAACTTAATAGCATGCGCGCCCGCTTGAGCGGCTTCACGTACCATTTTTTCTGCAAGTGCGTAATCTTGACTGTGGTTGCCACTTAATTCAGCAATGATAAAAGGGGGCGAGGATTCACCAATATCATAAAAGAGTTCCTCATTTCCAATCCTAATAGTGTTGTTATTCATATTGTTCCCGAATTAGGTGCGACCTTGCTTAAGAGTGCTACTGTGCTTGTTATTGCTTCTGTGATAGAGCGTGCTACATTGCTTAAAAGGATGCATTGTTTAATGCAGCGACCTTGCTAATAAGTGTTGCTTTCAGCTTCATCAGCAGATTCATCAGTACTTTTATCAGTACTGTCATCAGTACTGTCATCAAAAATTCCCACGACGCCCTCTACTAGGGATTCGACGCTCGCTGGAAGATTCGACATGTCTGTTGCGTAATCAGGCATGAGTGTACGTGGATCGACCATGCCACTAATAATCAAGCTTGGACAACCGACAGCTGTTGCCATCCACTGTGGCGCTGAGGGCACGCTGATAAGTAAATCACTGGCTTTCAACATACCCAGTGTCTCACGAATGGATTGGCTACCATCAAATTTGGACCACACTTCAAATCCTGCCGCTTGCAAAGCCGTTTTAAGTTCCTCGGCATAAGGGTAAGTTCGTTCTGCCGTTCTCGCATCAGTTGCTAGCGCGATCACTTTCTTGTTCTTTCTAATTTTTGCTAGTTTCGAGCTCTGTTTTACCTCTATGTGCATATCAAGCTCGGCGCTTTGCCAACCACAACATGTCCGAAGATAAAACTCAGGGTAACCACGCTCAGGCAGGTACTCAGATTCCCACCACGTTGTATGCCAACGCACCATCGAAAACCAAGTGCTTTGCATATAATGACTTGGGTCATTAACAAATGAAGGCTGCAAAGTTTGTTTTTGAAATTGATCGACTAAATCAGCGATCGACATACCTATGTAGTTACCTTCCACTTTCTCACCCGCATCTTTTAAAAAGCGTGTTAAGAAACAAGGCATAAACCACGTATCGAGATTAATTACTTTTGTGTAAGCTTCGCCAATAATGATTTCAGCTAAACCAAGAAAAGATTCCATCGCCGCAATAATATCTTCAGGCCACTCGCCTGACTTCAAACCGAAAGTTTTAATTTGAGGCTCGGCCAATGCCATGACTTCAAAACCTGCGGCATAAGTGAGAACGTGAATTTCCGCATTGGGATATTGCTTTTTCAAATGTCGAACGGCAGGCACACCTATACAGGTAACATCACCTAAGCCCAACATTCGAATGACGAGAATTTTTTCTTGTTCAGGCGACGTCATGCATCGCCACCGTCTTTGCTGTTTGGTCTAGTACATAAGCTTTATACATAAGCTCTGCCCTATCCCAATCTTCTTGGGTATCAATGTCTTGAACTAAATGACGTGGTAATACAATGGGAATACCGTGTTCTGAAAAGATCCGTTTAGAAGATAAGTAGTCATCGGTTCTTCCCCAATAAAACTGCCCGGCATCATGATAAGCCTCTTCCAAATCCTGCGAACGCTTCGTGATATCTTCAGGAAAAGACGGCGTCGCATAATTATCTTTCAAAAACAATGCACGTTGAATTGGAAATGGAAAACTCGTGACGGAATAGGCAAAGCCTTTATCCGAATTCAACCTTAGCTTCTGCAGACCTTGTTTTAAATACTCTGCTTGCAGGAAAGGTGCGGTTGCATATATACAGCAGCAAAACTCTGGTTTCTCAAAATGCTCGCTAACATAGCGAATCGCATGATTTGTGACAGGACGAGTGCCAATGACATCGTTAGACAATTCAGGAGGGCGAATAAAAGGCACTTCAGCACCGTACTCCAGTGCAATGTCCGCCACTTCTTGGTTGTCAGTGGTTACAACGATTTTATCAAACAGGCCTGAGGCCTTTGCAACTTCTATTGAATAAGCGACTAAGGGCTTACCTACAAAGTCTCTTATGTTCTTGTTTGGAATGCGTTTACTGCCACCGCGCGCAGGAATGATTGCTAACTTCATGCTAATACCTCTTTTAAAACCTCAACAACTCTGTATTGTTCATCGGCTGAAAGAGAAGGAAATAAAGGAATTGTGATAGCTTTTTCATAATATTTTTCAGAAACGGGGAAATCACCATATTTAAAGCCCATTTTCTGATAAAAAGGATGTACGTGGATCGGGATGTAATGAACGTTGACGCCGATGCCTTTTTCTTGCAGTTGCTGAAACACGCTTTGTCTATCGTGATGCAATAATTCAATCATGAACAAGTGCCAGCCACTCTGGTTTTCAGCGTCATTGATAGGCAATTTAAGCGCTAAGTCTTGTAGTTCATTAAAGTAAATATCGGCGCGCGCTTGTCGAGCGGCGATAAAGTCATCTAACTTACGCAGTTGTGAAATACCGAGAGCAGCTTGCATATCGCTTAAACGATAGTTAAAGCCTAAGCTCACTTGTTGGTAAAACCATCCGCCTTGCTGTTCAAGGTCAATGCCTTCACCTTGCATCAGTGCTCTATCGCGCGTGATGCCATGCTTGCCAAACAGTACTAATTGTTGAGCATAATCGGCAGAGTTAGTCATGACGGCACCACCTTCGGCGGTCGTTAATGACTTAACAGGATGAAAGCTAAGTACCGCCATATCTGAATATGCGCAGCTGCCAATTTTAGTGCCTGCGTACGTGCCGCCCAAACCATGAGCGGCATCTTCAATAAGGCAAATATCAGTGCCTTCCAATAAGCTGGCGATTGCTTTCATGTCGCAACTAAAACCGGCAAAATGCACGACCACAATAGCCTTCGGTAAACGATTTGCTTTTTTGGCCTCGCTCAATTTTTGCGCAAGCAATGCAATATCGATATTACGAGTTTGCGCATCGATATCGACAAAATCAATTTCAGCGCCACAGTAAATAGCACAATTTGCTGAGGCAACAAATGAATTGGGTGTTGTCCAAACCACATCACCTTCTCCAACGCCGGCTGCCAAACACGCAATATGAAGCCCAGAAGTTGCACTGTTGACCGCTGTGCAATGCTTTGCGCCTGTGTAGTCACATAAAGCTTGCTCAAATTCTGGCACCTTACTGCCTTGCGTTAGAAAATGATTTTCCAACACATCGACGACAGCGTCGATATCGGCTTGGTCTATGTGGTGTTTGCCATAAGGGATGATCATTTTGCGAATACCCTAAAGAGTGCTTTTATCTAAATCGCGTAACTCATCTATGCTGAGAAAGTGTGTATTAGTCCCAGAATGATATTCGAATTTATCGGCCACTTTAACGCCCTTTTCATCCAACTTATTAATCGCATAATTAATTGTTTTATCGAAGAATTTGATAGCCGGTTTAATTACGAAGTGATCATGGAATTCTAATGTGTGATGAGCTAATTCTTCTGGCACCATTACTTCATGTAATTTTTCGCCAGGACGAATGCCAATGAGTTCGTATTCTCTACCACCAGTCATGGCCTCAACTAAATCGACAATACCGATTGATGGAATTTTAGGGACAAATATCTCGCCGCCTTGCATGCGCTGAAAATTAGTCAGTACGAATTGTACGCCTTCATCTAAGGTAATCCAGAAACGTGTCATTTCATCATGAGTAACAGGCAGAACTTTACGGCCTTCACTCAGTAACTGACGATAAAACGGCACTACCGATCCTCGAGACCCTACAACATTACCATAGCGAACGACCGCGAATCGTGGCCCTGTTGCGCCTGCAATATTGTTTGCCGCGACGAATAATTTGTCGGACACCAATTTTGTAGCACCGTATAGGTTTACTGGGTTTGCAGCTTTATCTGTAGACAAAGCAATAACACGATGAACGTTAGCTTCGATAGCTGCATCGATTACGTTCTGAGCACCATTGATGTTAGTTTTGATGCATTCATTTGGGTTATATTCGGCAGCAGGAACTTGCTTCAAGGCTGCAGCATGAATGACATAATCAACGCCACGCATCGCTGACGACAAACGGTGAGCATCACGCACATCACCAATGAAATAACGCATACTTGGATGATCGTACTTTTGTTGCATTTCGAACTGTTTGAGTTCGTCTCGGCTGTATATGATTACTTTTTTAGGTTTATAATTGCTGAGTATGTGGGATACAAATCGTTTACCAAATGATCCCGTTCCACCCGTAATCAAAATACTCTTATTATCAAACATGCTTATCTGCCTTCATGTAAGCGTCGATACATTTTTGTACCGCCCGCATTTTTGCCCAGACTCGAAACACTTCTGATGCTTCAAATTGACGTTTTACAACAAGTCCTCGTGACCCAATTTGATCCAACACAGTGGCGCTGTCAAATTTTTGCTTGTCGTCGAGCTCTTGTTCGTGTGTCTGCTGTTTTTCTGACGCAGCGTGTTGCACTCTTGGCAACGCAAGATAGGTTTTAAAATTAACGAACAGGTCCTCATCAAAGCCACTAATAACCTGAGCTTCAATAAATTCTCCTGCTTTCGTATCAGAAATATCTAATATCGCATTTACCTTCTTGGCTTGAGCTTCATCACTTGAATGTTCAGCTAAACAATCCTTAGATGCATTTTTTGCGCCAAGCTCGGAGAAATAATGTTTTTCTATAAAAATTCGATACTTAGGCATGTCCCAGAAGTGACGTAAAGCGCAATCTATATGGAAGTGTAAAGGCCCATAAGGTATTTCACCTTTCTCAAATTCTTCTACCGAGTCGTGTTGCGATAAACACGGTAACAGCATGGCACTTAAACAGAGCTTGGTCTGGTCGAGCAGCTTGGTCTCGACTAACATCTCAGCAAATATTTTGTGATTAAATTTGGTGGTAACACACAGCATGATACGTACAGCCGATTCGTCAGTATTCGCGGTGTTTTGCCTAGAGTTTTGCGCAGATTTTTGCGTTGAGTCTGCATATAACGATGAGAGTTTATTGAGAGTCTCTTTAGCTTGCTCCCACTCACTTTCCTCGTTAATAAAAATTAATGCTAAACGCGATTGATCATTTGTAGCAGTTGGCACGCTTACATCTGTTGACACACTCGCATTTGTTGACACACTCGCATCTGTTGGCTTAACTAAATCTGATGTCCCATTCACAAACAATAGCTGCCCTTGTTCCGAATCTAAGCAGTATCCAGCTCTCTTCTCACTGCTGATATGTTGCAGAGCAGTTTCGCGTAGTTCATCGTTTTGAATGCTAACAAAGAGTGACGCCTGCTCATGCTTGCTAACAAAAAGCTTCTCTCTATCGACGATAAACGAGGCCGAACAATCGTAAAGTTCGACCTCATTTTCAAGTAAGGAATAAATATCCGCTAAAGTTGCTCCCCACAATTGAGCGGCTTGCTCAGCAATACTAATCGCCACCTCATCATTTTGATGCATGGCTGCTTTGCTCAGAACCGCGTTGATATAATTCATAGAACCATAGAGGTAATAGAAAAAGAGTGACTCTCCCTCACTATAAGAGCGAAATAGAAACTGTTTCTGAGCTTCAACTAAAGTAAAAATACTGTCTTTATTTGCTAAAGGCTTCTCTACAAATGTCATCAGTTGTTGAAGTTCAGTTAACAGTTTCTCTTTGTTGTACTGCTGTTCGTATTGAGTAACAAAATCATCACTAGCCACTTTTTCGAAGCTATCCTCGAGTGACAATAAACAATCTGCCTTTTGCTGAGGACTTGAAACCAGCAAAATGTTGTCAATATTTAATGCTTGAGTGCCTTCGATGCGCGCGCCGTCACTCGTGTTGTAGCAGTCGACTCGATGTTCAGCGAGTGATTGCTCCATGATCATTTTAGCTATTTTGAACTCATGCTTGGTATTAACAACGCTTCTAAAATTACCTGGTATAAGTAAACCTGTATTATTCTCTTGTGCGTAGTTATACAGCTCTTTTCCTTTCGCATCATAATAGCCTGACTGTGTGGAATGATGTTGTGTGGCATCAACAAAGCCAAGATCAACTCCCATTAAATAAAGCTGATTAAAGCCCAATTTCAAAAAGAAATTCAGAGCAAAATTTGTCACCGTAGGAAAGGCAAATGCCAAGGCCTCTGCTTTTTCTTCTCCTATTATTTTCAAGGTAGAAACTGTCGAGGATTCGCCCTCTTTAAAGGCAATTTTTACGTCTTTATACAAAGCGCACGTGTCTGGGTGGATCCCGTTACAACTGATTAGGGTTATTCGCTTCAGATAGTCGGTGTCATTGATTCGCACAGCCCAATCGTGTGTCGCCCTATTTTGCTCTATCTCAGCGTGGAAGTCAGGAACGATGCCGTTACGATGTAATACCTGCAATGAGGTACCACAAGAAACTAATATGGCTTGGTCAGCAATTTCTTTAATACTTTCCAAGCTGTAGTCAAGTGATGGCCCATTCCCGATAAAAATAACGGGGAGCTCCTTTTCAAATAAACTCAGTTTGTGTTTTGATGCTGCGCGCATGTATGGCACACCTTGACGAAGCATTTCCTTTGTATGAGAAATACCATAGCAAGCATGATCGAAGTACTCTCCCATCGAGATAACAATTTGTAATTGCTCACGTAATTGACCAATAGCAGCATTTAAAGGCGCGTTGTAGTAGCCCTGATAAAAGTAGGTCTGACTCAACACGTATGGGCCAATGTTGTAGAACTGCCCGAGAAGATCCCTAAACAAATGCGTGCCGTCATCGCCAATATTGATATATAAACGACCGTCTTGCTCATCTATAGTCGTTAAAATAGTGTGCCAATCGATGGCATACAAAGAAGCATAAAAGAAATCGCGATTAGGTTCACAAATGAAAAGCTTTTCAACTGTCTTATTCTCAAATAGTGATTGCAGTTGATAACCCGAGCCCAGACCGAACAAAATAAGAGACTTGATGGTATCCGGTAAAATCCCAACCTCATCTTCTGCAGCTTGCAACAAACGCTCAGTCTTTTTTACCAAACGATAATGTAAGTAATGCTTTAATTTTTCGCCATTGTAGCCCAGTATTAATCCATCTCTATTTGGATGCTTTGCGAAGTTCTCGAAATTATCTTGGCCATCTTGAATAGGCATGTCGCCATGCCAATAACCGCCATTATTGACATTCAGTAAGTTGATGTCGCCCTGAGTATTTTGCATTGGACGCCATAACTGTGGCTCATAATCCTTAAACTCGGCATGAATGTTCGGGTAATATTTTTCTAAGGCAGCGAGATTCTTTACAAATTTTTCATTTTGTTTAGAAACATCTTTTATGGAGCTATGTGCTACTGCGTCCATCCATGCAGGACAAAATTCATTGTCCAACTTACCCAGTTGAAAAGGCCTACATTTTGCTTGGACTTCGTTAAATGGCTCGTTGCGCATGTGCTTCATAACGCAATCGAACATAGGGTGATAATAATGTTGGAAAATCAGCACCTTATTAACTGGGAAATGCTGCTTCAATTCAGCTAAGTCTGTTATTAAGTCTCGGGCATCTTTATGCAGTTGAAAGTACAAACTAATATTTTTGCGAGCCGCAAGGTCGAATACAGATTTCCAGTCCATCACCATATTGCTGCATTTAAAGTACTGCCCTTCAGGCTCATAAATAATGATGTGTTTAGCGTTCGTACTTTCAAGCAAAGACGCGATATGGCCACCTAAGCCAATTCCCAAAATAACCAATACATCTTCGTTAAGGCTTTGCTTTACCCCATCCTCTAAAAGATGTATGGCTCCCGATGTATTTTGTGTAAAGTCGATAAAAGCAGAGTATTGCTCTTTTAAGGCGAGTTGTTGCAAAACTTCTTGCGCAGGTTGCTCACCATAGAAGGTGCGTCCAACACCAAAATCAACTAGATTATATTCTTCGTGTTGATTGCAAAAGATAGAGATATTTTGATTATTGATCGTGTCGAGTTCTTGCGCCAAATTAGGTACATTTCTCGTAAACGTGTTGCGATTATCTACAAACTGGTTTGAAATATGAACTGCAGAACGCTGTTCAATTGCTTCCTGCAATTGTTCATCTTGATGAATATGAACACGGATATCATTCAACATAATTAGGCGTTATCACTTATATTTTTTTACCGCTTTTAGACCACGCACAAGTCCACTCAATTCGGATAACGAATCAGTAAAAAGTGCTTTTACGGCAGCATGAAGTTTAGTATTGATGGGTAATTCGGATTTCGAAAATTGTTTTTTTTCAGCGTCAGATAGCGTGGCAAGATACGCCTGAATAAATTCATCACGTTGGGTCACGAGTCTGCGCAGCGCTTGGTCGTCAACTGAGTTGGCTTCAAGCACTTCGCATATTGATTGGTTAATGACGCTAAGATCCTTGGGAGTTAGCGCATGGGATAAATAGTCGTTTTTACTCACACTGATTGGCGTTTTTGACGCTGTGCTTCGTATGCCTCTTGTTTCGCATCTTCTGGAATACCTGCCCATGCCGTCTTTATTGGTAATAGCAGGTTAATCACTTCGTCCATTATCTGCAAGTTGTTTTGAACGTTAGCATCTAATAAGCGTTGCACCATAAATTCATAAAGGCCATAGAGATTTTCTGCAATCTCTCCGCCTACATCTAAATCGAGTGTGTCGCGTAAGTTAATTAAAATCGCATTGACTCTGGATAAATGTTCCGATTTACCGGCAAAATCTTTACGCTCCATGCAGCCTTTAGCATAAGCCATACGATCAAGTGCACCTTGCATTAACATCAAAGTTAAGCGATGCGGATCGGCGGTTGCTATATCTTGTTTCAGACTGCCTTTTTTGTATGCGTTTATACCTTTAAGCGCCATGCAGTTATTTCTCCGAATAATATAATTAAGCTGATTGTCTCTAAAAGACTAATGTTAAAATGACTGATTAAATATAGTCTCAATTATCAACGATAAACAATTTTAAGCGCTAAATGTTGCTTTTCATTTAGCGATTATAAAGTAGCGAGTAAAGCTGAGCTTGTTTGCTGTAATCTAGCGACTGTTTGGTCGAGATTCAGATAACGTCCGCGCAATGTCTGTTCAAAGCTCACTAATCGCAATTCAAAAGCGGCACGATCGTCCAGCAATTGGTCGCGTTGATCTTTCGCTGCAGTCTCTCTATCGGCTAAAACGCCACTAGATTTAGTGTATTGATCAATAAAATCGTAAAGCTTCGTTGCAATACCATCGTCGGCTGTAAATAGTTTAGACACTTCATCAAAGTTATCTTCTAAAGCATCACTTAACCTCGAGGCCCCGGTGCCTAGACCAAAATCAGTGCTACCAATTTCCAGTTTTCCATCGCTGGTTAATTCAATACCGACTTGAAACAGACCACCCAGTTCGGAACCGGTTACAGTGCTACTAAGAATATTGCCTAAACCCGCTTGAATACCTCGAATAGTAAAGTCGCCAGCCAGCGCGCCGTCGTCTTCGAGTTCGGACTCACCATATTTAGTAAGTGAACGGATTTCTGTGTTTAATGAATTATAGCTTTCAACAAATTCTCTAATTTTTTCGTCCAGCGCTTCTTTGTCAAAACCGATAACTAAGGTCGAAGATTGAAACTCATCGAGCGAGTTCTTTTCTGATACGGCTTTGGCAGTAAATGTCACATTTTGAATCGTATTTTCAAATTCATTGGTGTCACTTTGAACCGTGATACCGTCAATAACCGCTTGGGCATTTTGTGCCGTTTTAGTGGGCGTTAGATAGCTTGCAGTTTCACTTGAGTCTGTTGTTGAAATACGATTAAGGCCAGCGCGATCGTCATCATTAATAATGGACAGATCGTTGCCTTCACCGGTAATTTTGGAACTAATCACTAATTTAGCACCGCCGTCTGCCGTGCCTGTATTAATAATATTCGCGGTAATACCGAAGTTATCTTCAGAGTTATTAATTTGCTCTCTGAGTTCAGCAAGTGTTGCGCCTGCCGCTACATTGATAGAAAAGGTATCGCCAGTGCCGCCAATTTTGAAGGTTAGTGAACCGGCGGTATCGGTAACTTCATCACTCGAAGATGCGAATCCACCGTTTACTGCAGTATCTGATTCGATGCGACTTCCGCTAGCCAAACGCTCTACAGTTACGGCATATTCGCCGGTTAAAGCACTGTTTGAAGCTTCAGCAGTAAATGGTTCTGTTTCTTCAGATGGGTTGCGGATTGTTGGTTCACGACCGGTTAATGACTGATCTTTACGAAGCTCATCAACCGAGTCTTTGAACTCTGATAGTTTTGATTTGATTTGGCCGAGACTTGAAATCTCAGCTTCAATTCTTTCGTCTTGAGCATCTAAACGAGCTGCTTTCGGCGCGCGCTCCGCTTCTAGTAATTGTGATACTAGCCCTTCGAGGTCTAAACCTGAACCAACCCCTAATGATGAAATGCCCATACTGTTACCTCATTTGTTAAGCCTGCCCTCTCAGTAGAAGTCCTGCACTACTGCCAAATTCAGACTGCAATTCGTTAATTCGCTCTGCAATTTTTAGCACCTCCTCGGAAGGAATTTGCCGTATTACATCCCCTGAGTCTGCATCCGTGACAGTCACTACTTGTCTATCGGTTGCTTCATCTATTGAGAATGCAAGCTGTGTGCTTGTATTTTGCAGAAACTCGCTAATGTCACCAAGCGCCTGTTCAAGTTCAACAGTGCTTTCCTCTCGTTGTTCTGTATCGGCATCGCGAAAAAATGCTTGAGCATTTTGTGCTGCTTTTGCCGCTAAATTTTGTTCTGCTTTTGCACTGGAATTTTCTGACTTAGCATCGTCAGATACATCCACTTTTTCAATGCGCTCAAAAACCGGCAATTCATTCGGCTTTAAGTACTGGCTTGCAACATTACTGCCAGTTTGCGGGATTGTTGTGTCCATTTTCAATTCCTCCTAACAAATGAGAGAAGCGGTTGCACCAAAACCTTGGTGAACCGCTTGTTCAAAGCAACTTATAAGAAGCTAAAATAACCTTCCAACTAAGCCAATAAAGACAACGCAGCTTGCGGTCTTTGATTCGCCTGGCTCAATACTGATATTGAAGCCTGTTGAATAATTTGATTTCGAGTAAGCTCAGCAGTTTCTGATGCAAAATCAGTATCACGGATTTGACTTCTAGCACCTGCTAAGTTTTCTGAAATATTAGTTAAATTACGTATCGTTGATTGAAAGCGGTTTTGCAAGGCACCTAAATCAGCACGCACATTACCAACAGCAGAAATGGCGGTATCAATGCTAGCTAAAGCTGCCGAGGCATCGCCAAATGTAGCTACCGTTAAGTCGCCAATTCCTAGGCCAGTTGCACTGAAACCTGAGCCGCCAACGACTTTAGATGCCGATAAATTAACGCTGATAGTTTGACCGCTATTAGCGCCTACTAAGAAAGCCGCAGAATAAGAAGCATCAAGAATGTTAACTTTGTTAAACTGTGTATCAGTAGCAATTCTTGAAATCTCTGTTTTCAATGCTGATACTTCCTTCTGCAATGCCAAACGGTCAGCAGATGAATTAATACCATTTTGAGATTGTACAGCTAACTGACGAATACGCTGCAAAGACTGAGTTGTTTCTGCTAAGGCACCTTCCGCAGTTTGCGTTAATGAAATAGCATCGTTAGAGTTTCTGACGGCCTGATTCAAGCCCTCTAATTGTGTAGTAATTCGATCTGAAATTTGTAGGCCAGCTGCATCATCGGATGCACTGTTGATACGAAAGCCAGACGACAATCTTTCAAATGATTTATTAAGAGATTGACCCGATTCAGATAGTTGTCTTTGTGCATTTAGTGCTGACAAATTGGTGTTTACAAATAATGACATATATTATTACCTCCAATCAAAAAAGAGAGAGTGTAGGAATCTCTTTTTCGAACCTATTTTGATGCTAACTTGGTTCACTAGGCCAAATTAGCAACCTCATCGTTTAAGCGGTTCGACACGAAACCAAAAAAACGTTAAATTACCCCTCGACTAACTGTATCGGCAAAAACTATAGATCCTTTAGCCCATATTTAGAAAAAAATTAAATTAATTACTTAGATATTGAAAAATAAGTATTTTTTACTTAAAAAAATATTAATATTGATGTCATTTAGAGATTAAATAGGAAGATAAATTCGTTGGAATATTTTATTTCGGTCAGCGTAATAAGCTTTTTGGCTCTTTGTTTTTATTCATATAAAGTGTTGAATAGAGACTCAGTGGAAAGTCCAAGTGTGAATAAACAAAAGTACTTTCACATGGCGGTAACCTGGGGAGTTATATTGACAGCATTTGCTATTTTTAGTGGTATTTTTATATTAGTTGCACTCTTTAGCATTGTGACAAAAGAGTGGGAAAATGCTTTCCTACTAACAAAAACCCCCGTGTTTGTAGGAACGATTATCTCTTACATTATTTTTTCGAAATACAAAGCACGTTATAAGAGAAATAGTCAGTAGCTCTCCGCTAATTAACTTTAGAAAACGTTTTAAAAGGATAAATTCATTTATAAAATAGTTGGCACAGTACCTGCTTTATAATTTGTGTCGAGGTGAACACCAATATGTTTTTGCAAATACGTGTTGGGAAGGAAAAAAGGTCGAGCCATAAGGCGGCCCGACCAACTTGCTCACGTTAGGAGTTGGAGCAAAGCAGTTTCGTCGGCTTGCAGGATTGTAGAATAAGTTACTGGCCTCTCAACCTAAACTTCTATACTCTCAGTCTTGTAAGTCGGCATTTTATTTGGTTCATGTCGCGATAATAGATAGCTTCTACGGTCTATTATAGTCATTTTTCAATTATAAGTGCGTTTTTATTTCCTCTCTAGCTTGCCTTTCGGCTGCCATCCTTGGCAATAATAAGCCTCTCAACGCTTTCCAATTTACTTAATAATCTTGTGTTTCGTATACCAAACTTTTGAGTTACTACACGTCAATTATTTGCCGTTTTGGCGAATCTTTGCCGCATTTGTTTAATTGAACGTGTTACGTATACTACTTTTTATAAAGCTACTCTTTGTAAAGCTAGCTGTTGTAAGACTATTCACTTTGCAACTATTCACTTTGCAACTAGGCACTGTAAAACTCTTCACTCTAAACATAGCCACTCTAAATCTAGTCATTTTAATGTAAGTGCTTCAACTAGCATTAGGTCTATAGTGAGTCGTTCTATTATCTGGGCATCTAAAAGCAGTACAATTAATAACCCTACGTTAATTCAACAGTCAATTGTCTACAGCACTTTGAATTTCGGTGAAGCGCATTGCTAGCTTAGCTAACAAGCGACTCACCATTAGTAAACAGAGTAGTTCAAACACGATTATTATCTGCTCTTTGTTCATCCACTCTGTTTAAGTCAACGATTACTGAAGTAAGCTCAATGCCGCTTGAGGTCGTTGATTTGCCTGACCTAGAATAGTCGTGCTTGCCTGCTGTATGATCTGAGCACGCGTTAGTTCTGCCGTTTCCTTGGCAAAATCAGTGTCACGAATTTGCGAGCGGGCTGCCGACACGTTCTCAGAAATATTCGATAAGTTACGAATCGTAGACTGGAATCTGTTCTGAATAGCACCTAAGTCTGCACGTTTGTCATCAACTATTTCAATTGCACGGTCAATTTGTGCAAGAGCACGTGAAGCATCTGCAACTGTTGCCACGCTCAGTGTTGCGCTTCCAAATAAACCTAAAGCACCAAAGCCATTCGGACGCGAAACGTTCACGTTGATAGTCTGACCTGCATTTGCCCCCACTAAGAAAGCTGAAGAAAAACTGCCAGCTAAAACGTTGACACCTGCAAACTGGGTTGTTGCCGCCACACGGCTCATTTCTGATTTTAATGCAGATACTTCTTTTTGCAGTGCTAACCTGTCCGAAGCATCATTAATCCCGTTTTGAGATTGTATTGCCAAGACGCGAATACGTTGCAAGCCACTTGTTGTTTCTTGTAGCGCACCCTCAATGGTTTGCGCTAATGAAATGCCATCGTTAGCATTTCTTACGGCTTGATCTAAGCCTTGAATTTGTGACGTCATTCGGTCAACAATTTGTAGACCTGCTGCATCGTCTTTTGCACTGTTAATGCGGAAGCCTGAAGATAGTCTCTCAAACGAGGTGTTCAAACTTGATGATGTATTTAAAAGTTGTCTTTGTGCGTTTAGTGCAGACACATTAGTATTTACGAATAAGCTCATGATAATCTCCTAACGATTTTCAATTTATTTAATATTTAATATATTTGCGTTATTTATTATTTTTTTACGCATTTTTCATTTTTGGCACACTTGGTGCATTACTAAAGTCGAGTCATGGACTGACTTATTTCATCAAGCAGTCACTCGCTTGATGATGCAATTGCTGTAACAGAGCGAAAGCTCTTGCTGACGGACAGGTATGGTGGTCCAGACCTCTATACCTCTCACTACCTCCTGGCATCGTTCCTGTCAGTCAGCAGTTCCCAATTCTTGGGGGCATTCGGCGGTTTTCACCCACACTTATTCCTCACAAATGTGCCTATCAGTCTTTTATAAATTCTTTTCTTACTACTTCGCCTTAGTTATTGATACATTTATTGCAATAACTGTAAGGCTTGCTGTGGCCTTTGATTCGCTTGGCCTAGCACAGTCACACTGGCTTGCTGCGAAATTTGCCACCTAGCCAGTTCGGCTGTTTCATCTGCAAAATCTGTATCTCTTATACGAGACCTTGCTTGCGACGCATTCTCGACAACGTTCGCTAGATTGCGCACACTTGATTGAAAGCGATTTTGCAAGGCACCTAAGTTGGCGCGTTTAGCATCGATGATCGAAATTGCCGTATCCATTAAAGTAACCGTTGCTGAGGCTAAACCTGCATTTGATATTGAAGCTGTCTCGTTTCCGAAAAGTCCCTTAGTACCAAAGCCGCCTTGGCGTGACAAATTAATGGCAATGTATTGCCCTGAATTTGCGCCGATTAAAAATATGGACGAAAAATTGCCGCTAAGAATGTCTACACCAGCAAATTGAGTTGTCGACGAAATTCTATCGATCTCAGATTTCAGCGCTGACACTTCTTTTTGTAATGACGTTCTATCGCTGGAGGAGTTAATCCCATTTTGTGATTGGATCGCTAGCACTCGAATACGCTGTAATGCGTTGGTAATTTCTTGCATCGCCCCTTCTGCGGTTTGAGCAAGTGAAATACCGTCGTTTGAATTGCGTACAGCTTGATTCAATCCGTTCACTTGACTTGCAAAACGGTCACTAATTTGTTGACCAGCTGCATCATCTTTTGAACTATTGATTCTAAAACCAGAAGATAAACGTTCAAATGCCGTATCTAGGCGAGTTGAAGCTGTAAAAATCTGGCGCTGTGCTTGCAATGCAGACACATTCGTATTGACGAATAGACTCACGATTTTCTCCTAACGATTTTTCAATGTTGAATGGTTTAGCTCTTTGGCTTGTTACTCATTCAGCACTACGTTTTTAGCATCAATGATTATTATTATTTTTGTGTCTATGCACTTTCATCGATTCATGTGTTGTCGCTCTTAGTTGCTCTATGGCTTGGCGTTTAACATCATGTTGCTTTTGTAACTGTAAGCCAGAGTATTTTTTGTTTTTATCTCCGTGCTTGAAATACTTATCGTGCAGATACGCGAAAACCTTTAGTGATTAAACTAAAGAAATTAGAGAAGAAATTGTGAATGGGTATAACCTATTTAATTTTTCATAATAAATTCAAAGGTTTAAAATAAAAATAACACAATGAAAAAAATTAAAAAAATAAGCGGCCAGGCAATGCCTGGCCTATCGCTCTGGAGTGTCGAGAGTGAGCGGACTCTCTGCTGTTTGGCTTGTGATGCAAGATACTACCTCCTGGCTTCATTCCCCAAACAGTAGGGTCAGTTAGGCTTAACCTAGAAGCTGAAGAGCGGCCTGAGGACGCTGATTAGCCTGAGATAGTATGGTTGTACTAGCCTGCTGGATTATCTGATTACGTGTCAACTCTGCGGTCTCTGTCGCAAAATCTGTGTCACGAATCTGTGCTCTAGCACCTGATACGTTTTCAGAGATATTGGTCAAGTTACGAATGGTTGATTGGAAACGGTTAGTTAGTGCACCGAGGTCGGCTCTAACACCGCCTACAGCTGAAATCGCATTATCGATAGCAACTAGAGCAGCAGAAGCGCCACCGAAAGTAGCTACGCTCAAATCAGCGATATTCAAACCAGTTGCAGAGAATCCATCGATACCTTGAAGGTTTTTGCCTTCCAAGTTAACAGAAATTGTCTGACCACTGTTAGCACCCACTAAGAACGCAGCTGAGAAGTTGTTAGTCAACAAGTCAACTTTGTTAAATTGGGTATCTGTAGAAATTCTTGAAATTTCAGTTTTCAATGCTGAAACTTCTTTCTGAAGTGCAAGACGGTCAGCAGAAGAGTTAATACCGTTCTGTGATTGTACTGCTAGTTGGCGGATTCTTTGTAAAGAACTCGTTGTTTCAGATAAGGCACCTTCAGCGGTTTGCGTCAATGAAATCGCGTCATTCGCATTACGAACAGCTTGGTTTAAGCCATTAATTTGCGTTGTCATACGATCGGATATTTGCAAACCAGCAGCGTCATCTGAAGCACGGTTAATACGGAAACCCGAAGATAAACGTTCGAACGAAGTGTTCAACGCGTTTGATGAACTCATTAATTGGCGTTGAGCATTCAACGCAGATTGGTTTGTGTTTACGAACAAGGACATAAGTCTCTCCTACACTCTCAGTCCAGCGGCTTGCTGGTCGCCGGACGTGACTCCGGTGGTTTAATAACAACTTGTAGAACAATAACTATCCAAATGATAAGTTAATGTACTGGCTCTCTCGTAAATGTTTATCGACGCTGGTTTGATTCTCTTTAGTTAAAATGTGCTTTTTTTCTAAGTTAGCGGCAAATAGTTGCCGCCTTTAGGCAAGAAATGGCTACCTAAGGGCGTAATAAAACCATTTAAATACAAAAGTTTAAGTAATATTTTAATGAATATAAATTGGCTAAAAAAAATATCAAACAAAAATCAGCATGATGCCTTCACAGATTTAAATCGTTTAAAAAATCACCTGTATTTATGTTTTCGTCGTGCCACCGACCATCACAGTGCTGACGGCTTCATTGTAATCCAGCAGCTCAACCTGCTAGGTAAACTCATTAAACAGAGTGAATTAACTATATTAAACAGTGATTTACGCGATCCTAAACTTACAATTCTAAGGGATGAAAGTTTACTTTTGAGCGCTTATGTGCGAAAAGTAGAAATAAACGATAAGGGCGAGGAAATTAGAACGAGTCAAAATACCTATTGGCTTTCGCGCGATGGTATTAACTGGCAACACCAAGGGTATTTCGCAGCTCATTTTCATTGGTGTTGGCGATTGAGCTTAAAAGACAATCAAATTTTTGGGCTTGCTTATGAACGAAGAACTGAAAACCTTTATTTATACGAAGGATTTGGGCTCGACAGTTTTAAAGCCAAATCCAAACCCATCTTGTCCAAAGAAGAGCATGGTTTAGGATATCCCAATGAAAGTGACTTATGCTTTGTTTCGGAAACAGATGCCATTGCAATCGTTCGTCGAGATGCCGACACTTACTCAACTCAATTCGGAAAAAGCATAGCCCCATTTGACGATTGGCAATGGCAAGACTTACCTATTTACCTAGCGAGTCCGCGAGTACTTTCATTAAATGAGAAAGAAGTATTGATTGCTGCTAGGTATGAACATACACATCTGACCCAATTGAAAGATAAGCAAAAACCACTTATCCAATATTTTGGTAGTGGGAATGAAAAATTGCCCTATAGCGATGAAGAACTGAAAACCGGACTTTTCAAATTAAATTTGCGAAACAATGAATTGTCATTCTTACTTCCCTTACCTAGCGCCGATGACAATGGCTACCCCGGTTTAGTGTTGAATGATACGGGCTTTTGGTTAAGTTATTATTCCACCCCACAAGCTGGACAAACTCAAGTATATTTATGCTACGTTAGTGCCAAGCAATATTAATAATTTAAAAGTGACAAGGATTAGCGCAATGAACAAAATAAAAGACAATGTTAGTAAAGAGGAATGGCAGACTCGGGTTGATCTCGCCGCAGCTTATAGAATAGTCGCTCATTATGGTTGGGATGATTTGGTGTTCACCCATATTTCAGCTCGCGTTCCAGGCCCTGATCATCACTTCTTAATTAACCCATATGGCATGATGTTCGACGAAGTCACCGCTTCAAGCTTAGTGAAAGTTGATATCAACGGCAAAAAAGTGATGCAATCGGATTACGAGGTAAACCCTGCTGGTTTTATTATTCATAGCGCGGTGCATGAATCTCGTGAGGATGCACAATGTGTTATGCACTTGCATACCGTCGATGGTATTGCGGTGTCCACCTTGAAAGATGGCTTACAGGCTTATAGTCAACAATCCTTATTCCCTCTTTCGGCTTTGTCCTATCATGAATATGAGGGAGTTGCCTTGAACCCCGAAGAGAAAGCACGCTTGGTGGCTGATTTAGGTGATACTTCATTTATGATTTTAAGAAATCACGGTTTGCTGACCTGTGGGGAGAGTATTGCTGATACCTTTCTGTACATGTTTTTGCTGCAACGCGCGTGTGAAATTCAAATTAAAGCACAATCTACCGGCCAAGATATGATTAAAATTCCTGATCAAATTTTAGCGGGGATTCAAGCACAAGCAAAGCAAGTAACTCGTTCTGCGGGCGGAGCTTTAGCATGGCCCGGGATCCTGCGAAAGTTAGATCGCGTTAACCCCGGTTATGCTGAATAAGCGCTATATTAGCGCTTATTAACTGCTTTTATTGTGAGATTTTATTGTGAGATTTTATTGTGAAGTTTTATAAAGAGCCCTCGCTAATTAATTTATATAATTAAACAGTGATAAATTACTAACACGTGGGAAAGATTGAAAAGCGGCCTGAAGGGCCGTTTCTTGTTTAGCAAACTCCGTAGATGCTTTCGCATAGTCGACATCTTCAATGCTTGAGCGAGCGGCTTGCAAAGTCACTTCACTGTCTAAGTTTGATTCTCTAATTGATTGAGCGATATTCAAACGCGCTCCAATAGATGAACTTTCAAGGGACATCTTTTCTAATCCATTATCTAATCCCACTAGCGTATTATCGATTGCTTTAACAAAGTCTGCTTCAGATATTGACTCAGAAGTTAGCGCAACAAACATGTCATTTAAAGTTTCAGCTAAATTTTTCTTTTCAGGTCGGTTTAGATTTATTTCTAGCGAGTCACCAGGACTCGCCGTAAAATTAAACTCCATACCAGCAAATCTGAAGGGTTCGCCCGATTCGAAGTCCAGAGTAGATACGACACTACCCGTGCCAACGTTAGTCACGGAAACTTGATTTCCCGCAAGCACGTCAAAACGGTATTGATTATTAGTTGCATTGACTGGGTCAAAATTTTGCTTGTGAAAATTATCAAAACTGCCTTGCTGATCGATTCTTGCAGTGTCTAATTCAACACCCGGACTTTGCGCTGTGACATCAAAATTTAAACGTGCAAACACTTCTTGAAAAATAGATTTCCCAGATGAGGTGCTTTGAATTTTAACACTATCTGAAATTTGAATCTGATTCTCGCCATCATCGCCTACGAACTTGACTTTATCGCCCGTCGCACTGGGATTAAACTCAAATGCTTGGCTAGACGATTGATACCCAGCAAAAATATACTCGCCACTGGCATTGCGCGTATTCATTAAATCTAAGACTTGATTTCGAATTTGTTCAATTTCGGCACCAATCGCTTTTCTATCTTGCGTCGTCAAAATACCATTACCTGACTGAACCGTTAGAACTCGCGCTCTATTAACAACATCGTTGATACTTCTCAGTGCGGTTTCTTGCAATTCTAAGGAGTTAGTCGTTAAGTCATTGTTACGCTGATACTGCGTGATTTTGTCCAACTCTTCCGTTAAACGGATAACTTGCGCAGCGCCCACAGGATCATCACTAGGGCGTAGTAGTTTTTTACCCGTCGCCAATTGCTGCTGAATATCAACCAAGTTACCTTGGTTAGCATCAATATTTCGTAAGTTTTGATTGTAGATTAAGTTTGTAGTAACTCGCATAATTTATTACCTTGCTGCAGACAATATGGTGTTAAACAATTCTTGTGCTGTGGTCAAAATTCTCGCCGCAGCAGCATATGATTGTTGAAATTGTATGAGGTTAGCGGCCTCTTCATCTAAGCTCACGCCAGACGTCGACTCAAACCAATCCGCAGACTGTGTTTGCAGGACTTGTGACGCAGCTAATTCAATTTTTCCGTTTGCCGTTTGGGCACCGATGCTACCGACGATATTTGCGTAAGTTTCATTAAAGGTCGCTTTATTACCATTCGTGCCAATGCTTTGGCGCACAGTATCCTCTTGCTGCAAACCAGCTAGCTCAACTGCGTTACGGTTATCCGCTAAACCATCTGTATTAAAACTGATATCGAATGAATCCCCCGGCTTTGGGACACCTTCTAAACTAAAATCGTAACCAGGATAATCTTGAAGAGCGGCAAATTCAGTCGGCCATGGTGGAGATGCACCATTGTCTTTCGCCTGCTGCAACAAATTATTCATGTCTGTTACACCGCTCACGGTAGTGATGATGTTCGGTGGCACCGCGTTATCTAATACTTGGAATTCCGTTGCACTAGTAAACAAAACTGAGGCTGGAGCTCCTACAGATGCCGGCGTTTCTGATGCACTTTGAATGCCACCTGCACCATTAAAACCGGATGCTTGAATGTTAGCGAAGCTGTTATCAATTGTGGTGTTTCTCACTGTTACAGAGCGGATCGTTGCATCACCTAAATTCGCGGCATTAGTGTCGACGCGAAGTGGTTTTGCAAACGCGAGGTCTTCACCTCTTGTGGTTGCTAGTGATAAATCATTGGCGGCTTTGCGCAATGGTTGAAATAAAAATTGATCGCCCACGCCATAAGCTGCACCACTGGCAAATTCAATTTCAATTCCGCCCATCATAGCATTGTAAGTTCCCGCTTCTGCACTCACGTTTACTACTTGCGTGATCGGCGTACCCGATTCATCCAGTTGTTCGGTGCCGTCGGAATTCAAAGCCGATACTTGCACATCAAAAGTTGGAGGGGAACCAGTCGGGCTTGTTAATACTTCCAATCGATAGTCGGAATTAGTTATATCACCGCCTGCACCTTCGGTAAAACGTCCTTTAACGCCTAAACTTAAGTCAGAGTTGTCTGGATAATTAATGCCGCGAAATCCTGGCAACTCAAAAATATTACCACCAAGTTGCTGGTCAAGATCCATACCCTGGCGGTTTTGGCTGTTAAAAGCATCGGCTAAGGCCGTTGATAATTTTCCTAAATCACGCTGAGCTGGTTCCAAAATTTGTTCACGATATCGAAACAAACCACCTAGTGCGCCACCCATTTTTTGTTCTTGAACATTCAATGTTGTGTTTGCTTTTGGTGGTGCATAGTTTGTTGATAGGCGCAACTGAGCGCTTGTAAAGTCTGGCTCGCCATCAAGGGCTAATACGTTAAATGTACCGTCGGCCAACACTAATGACTCGCCAGACGTAAGATTAACGACCAAGCCTAAATCACTGTTCGGACTTGTGCGTGTTTCGATCGACATGAACTCTGCTAATTTACGAATAGCCAAATCTCGTTCGTTCATTAAAGCTGATGGCGTATCTACATTACTACTGTTGCCAATAACCTGTATGGCTTTATTCAAATTGCCGATTTGGCTTATAAGGGCGTTTGCGTTATTCACGCTGTCGTCTATTTGTTGCTCTACTTCACGCTCTTTTACCGTCATAAAATCGCCGAGTGTATTGATACGATTGACTAAGCCCTGAGCTTGGCCAAGAACTGAGTCACGTGACGTAATATTGGTAGCATCATCTGCCGCCGTTTGAACTGAAGCGAAAAAGCGTGTGATAGCGCCAGAAATCGAATTGGCTTCACTCGCAAGCACATTGTCTAAGCCTTCCGCTCTATCAAAGAATGCTTGCGCTTCGCCCACGCTAGTAATATCGCGGCGCAATTGATTCATTGCGAATTGATTTAAAACACGGTCGGTAAAACCAATGTTAACGCCACCGGTTAGTTCTGATTTAAATTCTGTGCGTTCGCGCACATAACCTTCGGTATTAATATTGGCAATATTGTTACTGGTCGTTGAGAGCAAGCGACCGCTAGCGTTAACGCCTGTTTTTGCAATAGAGAAAAGATCTGCCGTTTTAATCATGGTAGTAATTCACCCAATATCTTGCCATTGAATACCGACATCACTTTCTCTGCATATGCTGGGTCCGTTGCATAACCGGCTTCCTGCAATGCCTTGAAGTAGTCTTCAGGTTTCTCTGATTTTTGAATCGCTTCATCATAGCGAGGGTTCGACTTAATAAAGTCGACGTAATCTTCCATAGAGTGGGTAAACGAACCATAACTTCTAAACGAAGCTTGTTGTTTCTCGGGTACGTTGTTCACAAACTCTAATGTATCGACGGTGGCCTTCTCGCCATCCCATCGTTTATCAGCTTTAATACCGAATAAATTATGACTATTTTCACCGTCACTTTTGTGAATGAGGCTTTTTCCCCAACCTGTTTCGACGGCAGCTTGCGCAATCATGGCTTTCGGGTCTATATTTAGTGCTTTGGCAGCTTCAACAGCATGCGGATAAAGCGCTTTAACAAACTCACTTGGAGAGCTAAAGGCAGCTTCTTTGCTAGCCGACATTGTTGCATTATCGCTGCTACTTCCGAGCACTCTGTTCTGCGCATTTTGTACGGCGGCAACGTTGTGCCTGTTTAACACAGACAAATTGCCGTCGGTTCTTACAGCGCTTGCTGGAGTCACTCCGTTATCAGTGCCCATTTGCTGCATAATCACTTCTGCGAGCCCTATACTGCCATTAGCACTTAAATCGGTGGCGAGTTGCTTGTCGTGCATCTCGCGGTAGAATTTTACTTGTTCCGTGCTAAACGGACTGTCTTTATCTGCAAGCGCGTCTTGTGCTTTACGCATCGACTTCAGCATCATTTGTACAAATATCGCTTCAAACTGCTTAGCGGCTTCTTCTAAAGCACCTTTGTCACCCGACTGTGCGGCTTCTCGCAATTTATTGACACTACCCATATCATGGTAGTTGCGCGACATCTCTAGCTGAGATTTGTTTGCAGAATTTAAGTCCATTAGATAATCACCAACTCACCTTGTAGCGCGCCAGCTTGGCGAAGCGCTTCAAGGATGGCCATTAAGTCACCTGGAGCCGCTCCAATTTCATTCACTGCTCGAACTAACTGTTCTAAGCTAACGCCTGGGTCGAATAAAAACATGCGGCTATCATCCAAATTAACATCAACAATGGATTGTGGAGTGATAACAGTGCTGCCATTAGCAAGCGCATTTGGCTGATCAACTTGTACATTTTCGGAAATTGTCACCGTTAAACCACCGTGCGTTATCGCGGCGGGTAATAACTTAACATCCTGACCAATTACGATTGTGCCCGTACGGCTATTAATCACCACTCTTGCCGGTGCTGTAGCGGGTTGGAATTCAAAGTTTTCAATGGTTGCTAAGAAACCGACTCTTTGACCCTGCTCTCTAGGAGCCATCACTTTAACTGAAGCGGCATCCATAGGCATTGCAATAGCAGTCCCCATTGATGCATCCGCACCTAATCGCTGATTAATCACATCAGCCAATGCTTGCGCAGTACTGAAGTCAGGAGTGTTCAAATTCAAGGTCAAATAATCATTCTGCATAAGGCCAGAAGGCACGGCTCTTTCAACAACAGCGCCATTCGCAATTCGACCCACAGTGGGCGTATTTGACACAATTCTGGAACCATCATTACCTTCAGCACCAAAGCCGCTTACCACCAAGCTACCTTGTGCAACAGCATATATTTCGCCATCTAATCCACGCATGAATGTCTGCAATAAAGTACCGCCATTCAGGCTTGATGCCTCACCTACTGACGAAACTGTCACGTCAATGGTTTGACCTGGTTTGGAGAATGCAGGCAATGTTGCGTGAACGGCTACCGCAGCTACGTTTTTAATTTTGGGTTTAATATTAGCATCGAGTGAAATACCAAAATTTGCCAACATCGTTCTAAAACTTTGTTCCGTAAACGGGCTTGTCTCACCCGTTCCTGGCAAGCCGACAACTAAGCCATAACCTACCAATTGGTTGGCACGCACACCTTGAATGGTGGCTAAATCTTTTATACGTTGAGCTTGCAATTGAAACGGTGACAAAAGCAAACTGACGATTACGAACACAGATAATAACTTCATCATAAAATCCTAGAGTGGCCACCACGTTGAGGAGAAGAATTTCGTCAGCCAACCTTTTTCTTGAGCCTGTGCGAACGAACCTTTACCACTATACTGAATGCGCGCGTTGGCAATTTTGGTTGATTGAATTTCGTTGGTTGGCGAAATATCAGCAGAACGAATAACACCCGTTAAGCGAATGTACTCATCGCCATTATTTAAAGTCAGCCACTTCTCGCCGCGAATAATCAAGTTCTGATTAGGCAGCACTTCAACGACAGTGACCGAGATATTCCCAGTTAAACTATTGCTCTGGTTAGCTTGTGCATCGCCTGTAAAATCGTTACTTGAATCGACACCCAGTTGAATACTTTCTTTACCGATATTAATGACGTTCCCACCCAACCCAACGATCGGATTAAGGTCGACACTCGTTTCTTTGCTAGAAGTAGTGCCCGCCGACTTTGATGCATTCGTATTTTCACTTAAACGCACCGTGATAATGTCACCGACACGACGTGCTTTCACATCTGAATACAAGCTGTTTGCCATGGCTTTATTAAACAAGCTGCCATCTTCAACTATTTCATCTCTCGTCATGGTCGGCACCGCCGGCGCATAATAAGGGTCGTTCGCAGTGACCGGTTTGACCGCCGTAGACTTGCAGCCACTCAGGCTGCTGACAGCAATGATTGTTAATGCGATTAATGAAGTATTTGATGACAATAGTCTCATGAGCCTATTCCTAAAGTTGCTGTATTACTTGACCAAGCATCTGGTCAACAGACGAAATCACTTTCGAGTTCATTTCGTACAAGCGCTGGCTTTCAATAAGATTCACCAACTCTTCTGTTACATTCACGTTTGACGTTTCAAGGGTTCCTTGAGCAATCGTGCCTAAGCCTTCTAAACCAGGAACACCTTGAATAGGTGCGCCAGATACCGCTGTTTCAACATACAAGTTCTGACCAATTGGCTGGAGACCAACAGGGTTGATAAAGTCAGCTAAATTTAACTGGCCTAATACCTGTGGTTCAGCTTGCCCACGCAATTGCGCCGAAACTTCGCCATCTTGGGAAATCGTCACCTGCTGAGCGTCTTGCGGCAATGTAATCACTGGTTGTAATACAAAGCCAGCACCCGGCGTTACGATGTTACCTTGATCATTCAAAGTAAATTGTCCGTTACGTGTATAAGCCAAGCTGCCATCGGGTTGTTGAATTTCGAAAAACCCACGACCTTGAATCGACATATCAAGCGCATTCTCAGTCGTTAACAAGTTGCCTTGTGTATGCGACTTTTGAGTTGCGACGACTTTTGAACCGGCACCTAACATCAAACCAGAAGGAAGCTCGGTATCTGCCGAAGAACGTCCACCAGGTTGGTTAATATTTTGATAAAGCAAATCTTCGAATACGGCGCGATCTTTCTTGAAACCGACCGTACTGGCGTTTGCTAGGTTGTTCGATACAACGGAAACATCTGTTTGTGCTGCATCTAAACCTGTTTTTGCTATCCATAATGCTGGGTGCATAAAAACCTCCGCGAAAAATATTTCGCCTAGTTACTAATTAAATTATTCTGAGTAGCGTGTTTGAGCTAGTGACCATTTGATCGGCCTTCTTCATCAGCTTCACTTGCATTTCGTAATGACGCTGTAAACTGATCATACTGACCATCTCTTCTACAGCATTCACGTTTGAGCCTTCTAGCATGCCTGAGGCAACACCAACTCTAATATCTTGTGGCGCAACACCACCCTCTTTAAGATCGAACAAACCATCGGTACGACGCTTCATCGTATCAATAGGTGGATTAACCAACTTCAATCGACCTACTTCATCAACCTGGCTTTCTGGCGCTCCCTGCAGGCGCGCTGAAATACGACCATCATTACCTACCGTCACGTTGTTCACAGGAACAGGCAGAAACAAAGGGCCATTTTCACCTAAAACCAAGTTACCTTTTGAATCTTGCAACGCGCCATCAACAGTCATAGTTAAACTGCCGCTGCGCGTATAAGCTTCCTCACCTTGAGGAGTTTGCACTGAAAACCAACCATCCCCCTGAACAGCTACATCAAGAGGACGTCCAGTTGTTATCAATGGACCACTGTCATAGTTATTCGTAGGACTTTCAGTCATGCTAAATACACGAGTCGGCAAACCATCGCCGTATACCGGCATAGCTCGCGCTTGTTCTAATTGCGCCTTAAAACCGTTGGTTTGCGCATTAGCCAAATTGTTGGCGCGTATAGCGGTAGCATTGAAGTCTTGCTTAGCACCACTGGCCGCGATATACAGCATTTTATCCATAGTATTCGACTCTTTTTTGACGTAAATAGATCTGAATACTGTTGTGTTTGCAAGGACAATGCCAAGTCTTAGTTTGTCGTTTTACGTTGACGTTGTTTTATAGCTGTCAGTCATTACGCGATGTAAAATCAAGCTGGGCGGTTTACAGCGAGGTGGACCAGAGCGGCAAGCCTTCCCCATAAAAAAGCGCTGCAAGCACATCCCTGTGACGCTCTCACAAAACTCCTGTTTTGTGACGTTTTTTATGGGGAAGGCTTGCCGCTCTGGTCTTTGAGTTTCGCTGCCAATTCAGCATTGAGGTTGTTTCGTGTAAAAAGCATTTCGTGCCCCTTTCTGACATTCTCATAAAAAGCTGCTTTTCCAACAAGCAAACTCGAAGCCACCTATGATGTGAAGAGTATTGAGTCGAGTCCTGGCTTTAAAAAACGTCATAAAACAGGACGTTTTATGAGAGCGTCACAGGGATGTGCTCGAAGCGCTTTTTTAAAGGAGGAACCCAGCTCAGTGCTCTGGTTTCAAACCGATCAAGTCAGAACAAAGGAAAAACAAGCCTAAAACCACCGCCAAAGTGAAGAGTATTGAGGTGAGTCCTGCCTGCAAAAAACGTCATAAAACAGGAGTTTTATGAGAGCGTCACAGGGATGTGCTCGCAGCGCTTTTTTGCAGGCAGGACTCACCTCAATACTCTGGATTCAAAACACAGTTTCTACCCTCTGGTTTCATTCCTAAGAAACAAAAAAGCCGACACGAATGTCGGCTTAAATTATTTAGTTAACGATTATCGAATGTTCAATATCGTTTGGTTTAGCTGGTTGTTTACTTCCAGCGCTCTGGAGTTAGCTTGGAAGTTACGTTGAGCGATGATCATGTCAATTAGCTCAGTGGTTAGGTTAACGTTCGCTTGCTCAAGTGCCGACGAGTTAATATCACCGAAGGTACCCGTTGTTGCTTCACCCGCTAGCGCTTCGCCCGAAAGAATACTTTCTTTCCATTGCGTACCGCTTTGTTGCGTCAAGCCCTGTTCATTCGAGAAACGGACAAGTGCCACACGAACGATTGGTTCCGATGTACCGTTTGAGAATGTTGCTCTAACTAGGCCATCAGCACCGATATCTATGCCCGTTAATCGACCAACCGGCAAACCGTCTTGCTCAAGTGAGGTCACTTCAAATGCAGAAGCAAACTGAGTAGGCTCATTTGGCGTTGCGTTGTTTCTATCTAAGTTAAAATCTATTGTTATTTGCTGAAGTGGCGAAGAACCATTACTAAGAATGTTTGGACCTAGCGCTTCAGTTTGGAATTTAGAGTTGAGTTGTGGAAGACCATCGGCAGATTCAATTCCAATGAAATCACCACCCTCACTAAATGAGATTTTAGCAGTCGATACTGCATTACCGGTGTTGAGGCCGACAGCATTTGTCGCAGTTGTTGGATCAGAATCAGAACCGTCAGAGTTTGTTGCATCAACTAATTGATCGTCAACTGCTGTTGCTACATACCATTCGTTAACGACAGCTGGATCATTATCCTTGATGAAGTAATAAGTCATAACATGGCTATCACCTAGCGAGTCATAAATTGTTACCGAAGTAGCTGCGTTGTATGTCAATGGGTCACTTGGGTCAAAATCGGCGGCCACTTTGCCTTGGTCACCCGCTGGCAAGTTAAATCTAACATCAACTTCAGTCGTTTGTTGTGGCGAACCCGACGAGTCAGGAATTCGAACAGGCACTGTTGTACTAAGAGCTACAGAAGCAGAAGTACCGTCAGTATTCACTGGGAAACCCAATAAATTATCACCCGAAGAGTTCACAACGAAGTTGTTAGAGTCTAATTTGAATTGACCTGCACGCGTAAATGAAAAATCACGAGAAGACACTTCAGGAATAGTTGCGAAGAAACCATTACCGGTAATTGCTAAGTCTAATGAGTTATTAGTGAAGCTCAAACTCCCCTGCGAAAATTGCTGAGCAACTTCTTGGGTTAATGCACCATCACCCACTTTGGTTTTACCCGAGGCTAAAAGAGATGCAGCATAAACGTCGCCGAATTCTGCACGGGACTCCTTAAAACCAACCGTATTCACGTTAGCAATGTTATTTGCCGTTGTGTCTAAGTCTTTTTGTGAAGCCGAGACTCCGCTGAGTGCGATATTAAATGACATGGGGAAAAACTCCTATTAACTACCGATTTGGATAACGTCTTTTAGCTGTATGCTAACGTCACCATCTAAATTAAGAATGACACCTTGACTTGAGCCTGCGAGACTTACGCTGTCGACATGTCTATTAATGGCTGTAGGTAATGACGTTGGTTCGCCAAACACTTCGCCTTGAACTTGGACAGCGTAATCACCTGGCGGCAATGGATTGCCGTTTTGATCAGTACCATCCCAATTAAACTCTACGTTGCCTGCGGCAAGCGTGCCGATATCCATCGTACGCACTACTTCACCTTGGCTATTTTGAATTGCTATTTTGGTATTCTGAGAGGTTTGCTCATTGATGATCACGCCGTTAATGCCCTGACCTTCATTCGCTATATGACCAATATTGCCCGTCACCAGTACATTCTGGCCAATCAAGCTAGACGCTTGCAAGGCTTGGTTAGAAGTCATTGATGAGGCAAAGCTACCAAATTTCTCATTCAGCTGTGAGATACCTTCAGCTGTGGTGAATGAAGTCATCTGTGATACCAACTGGTCATTATCTACTGGCTTAGTTGGATCCTGATTTGCCAACTGCTCAGTGAGCAAAGCAAAGAAATCTTCTTGTTTCAGATTCTGCTCAGTACCGTCCGATACTTTAACCGCCTCAGGTTGCCAATAGAGGTCGGTATTTAAACCGGTTTGATTGCGTTCTAATGTATTCACTTTATTATCTCCGCTAATACTATCAAGCTTAGCTTAACTCTATTGACCTTGACCTAACTGCAATACACGTCTGAATATACGCTTAGTTGTATCTGCAATCTGCACGTTGGTTTCATAACCTTTTGAAGCTGAAAGCATGTCAGCCATTTCTTCCACAATATTGACGTTCGGCTTATAGATATAACCATTTTCATCCGCTAAAGGATTGCCTGGTGCATATTCCACTTGCAGCGGTTTATTACTTTCAACAACACCAAGTACTTTTACACCGGTACCTTTTGTCATGTCTGCATTCGCTTCTTGCAAGGCTGCTGCAAAAACTGGGTGGCGAGCTTTGTATGTATCTTCATAGCTGCTACTGACCGAATTAGCGTTAGCGATGTTACTCGCAGTACTGTTTAGGCGCACACTTTCAGCCCCCATTCCTGTACTCGCTATTTTCATAATATTAAATAAACTCATTAGCCTTGACCTCCGCCACTAATTGCTTTCTTCATGCCTTTAATTTTTCCGGTCAACATCATCACACCTGCTTGATAGCGCAAGCCGTTGTCGAGAAAATTGTTTCGTTCAACTTGTGAATCAACAGTATTACCATCACCTGTATCAGCTTGAGTTGGGATTCTAAATTCGATTTCCGCTTGCATTTGAGAACGCCCGGAAATGTGTTTGTCGTGAGTTTTAACTAAACTACCCTGATTGCCTTGATTGTATTGCGCGCTTTTCATTGCTTTATTAAAATCAATGTCTCTCGCCTTGTACCCAGGAGTATTTGCATTTGCTAAATTCCCTGAAATCACTTCCATTCTATTCGAGCGAACAGAGAGTGCCTTCTGATGAAATCCAACTAATTTATCTAAACTGATAGCCATGTGTTACTCACTTACAAACAAACTTACTTGCAAGTGTTCAGCAATTCATGTGCCAAAAAATTATTTTTTTTAAAAAGAAGTGTTTTTGAGATGGGGATTATTGTTTAAGCTTACGGTAATAAAGGCCTGAGGGCTGAGTAATCATTTCAAAGTGCTTAGTTGCACCACTGAGGGATTCGGACGCGCCTAACAACAAACTGCCCTCTGACTGCAGGCAAGCGGAAATATTTTGCAGTACCTTGGTTTTTAGATCCGAATCGAAGTAAATAAGCACATTGCGGCAAAAAACCACATCAAACTTGCCCAAAGCGGCAAAGTTTGAAGTTAAATTGAATTGTCGAAATGACACCCACTTTCTAATTTCAGGTTTTATCGTCATACGTTTATCTTCTTCGGATACAAAGTAGCGACGCTTAAACTCATCACTTAATCCTCGATTCAAAGACAATGAGTCGTAAGTGCCCACAGTAGCCGTTTTGACAACTTCAGTCGATAAGTCAGTGCCAATAATTTGAATACCATGACGAAAGGCCTCCTTATTTCCTCTTAAAAATTCTGCAACCGTCATGGCAATTGAATAAGCTTCCTGCCCAGTCGAACTGGCAGCACTCCAAATACGGACGATATTTTGCTTTGTTGCTAGCTCAGGTAAGATTTTATTTTGTAGAATATCAAAAGGATATTTATCACGAAACCAAAGTGTTTCATTTGTCGTCATTGCTTCTAATGCGGCTTGAGTTACAATCGCTTCGCGCTGCGAAACGACTCTTTCAATTAAAGTATCAACGTCTGGACAAGCAAATCGGTGTACTAGTGGCACTAACCTGCTCCTCACCAAGTACTGCTTAGTCTCATCCAGCAAGATGCCACTTTTTTCATGCAGAAAGGAACGAAACCTATCGTACGCAGCGAGTGAAAGCTCTTTTTTCAATTGCTACTTCGCTTTTAATTCAGTGCCTAGCCATTTACCAACAGCAGCGGCTAGTTCATCAGGATGAAATTTAGCAATAAAATCATCTGCACCTACCTTCTTCACCATTGCTTGGTTAAATACACCGCTTAACGAAGTGTGTAATACAACGTTTAATCTAGCTAACTCTGGATCGTTTCTTATTTCTGCGGTAAGGGTGTACCCGTCCATTTCTGGCATTTCAATATCAGAAACCAATACGCCTACTTTGTCAGTAATATCGCCTGTTTCGCTAGCTATTTCTTTGAGGCGTTTAAGAGCCTCCAAACCATTCTTAGCCATCTCGATTTCAAGACCCAAAGCTGTCAATGCCTTCTTCACCTGATTTCTGGCCACCGCTGAATCATCAGCAATGAATATCATTTTTCCTTTACTCAAGGTTACGTCTAAGGACTCAGTCACATCTTTACTTACATCGGTGTTTAGCGGCGATATTTCATTTAAGATTTTTTCAACATCAAGAATTTCAATCAGCTCACCTTCAACCTCGGTCACAGCAGTAAGATAACTTGCTTTGCCCGAACCTTGAGGTGGCGGCATGATTGCATCCCAATTGGTATTGATAATTCGTTCTACTGAACCGACTAAAAAGCCTTGAACGGAGCGATTGTATTCAGCAATGATAATGAAACCTGTTTCTAAGTTTTCGATACGCTTTCCGCCCGTCGCCATACTTAAATCAATGATTGAGATGGTTTGACCACGAACATGCGCGACACCGCGAATAAGTTTATTCAAGCGAGGAATTTGAGTTAATGGAGGACATTGTAAAACTTCGCGTACTTTAAAAACGTTAATACCAAAACGCTGTCTTCCATTGAGCCTAAACAACAAAAGCTCTAAGCGGTTTTGTCCTACAAGCTGTGTTCGTTGATTGACCGAATCCATAATACTGGACATTCATAACCTCCAATTTTGAGTTTAGGCATGATTGTTGCCTTATCTAATATACCGCATTAAAGAAGCACGTATAAGTGCTAATTGTGCCGAACTTTTGACACTCTATTTGGTATGACGCGTTGATCACGCCAACTAAAAGAAAACAGGTAAAAGACAAATGCAAATTAATATAAGTAATTCGTTATCGACAGCATTAGGCGTTGGCTTGACCTATTTTTTAGTGCTTTTCACTACCGCAGCCAATGCATCTATTCATTTGAGTATACAACATCAAGCTGAGTTGTATGTACAACAGCGTGCTTTTATTGATGAAGATGCTGACGTTAATATACAAGCTGCCGAAATTGACAGCCGAATACACATCCCAGTATGCAAATCACCCTTTGAATTTGAAGCTTCTGATTCAAGCTTAAAGCAAAGTAATGTGTCAGTGAAGGTCACTTGCCCAAACACTAATTGGTATCTTTTTACTTCAGTACAGGTCGAACAAACTAAACCTGTGGTAGTTACATCAGAAACAATGAGCCCTGGCTCACTTTTAACTGAAAAAAATCTGTATATTGCCGATATACCAATTAACAGGCTTCGAGGGTCGACATATAGCGACAAACAATATCTGCTTGGTGCGCGACTTAAACGGCGAGTTAGACCAGGCCAAATAATTAATAATGGTATGCTTTGCTTCGTTTGCAAAGGTGACAAAGTCACGATTATGGCGGTAGCCAGCGGCTTAAGTTTAAAAGTATCGGGTATCGCGCAACAGGATGGAAACTTAGGTGACACGATAAGAGTACAGAATACCGCCTCGAAGAAAATGGTATCTGCGACAGTCTCTAGTACGAGCGAAGTGAGTATCCAAATCTAACAAAAAGAGCTAATATTTTGACGCTTTTTTGTTATCAGTTTGAATAGTTAGAAGTATTTTTAATTTAAAATACAAAAAAAGAGCAGAAAATGTGATTTTAATTCACTTTCTTGCTAAAGTTAGAACATAAGAAGCCGATAACATTAACGAGATGTTATAGGTTCTGGAAAAAAATTATGACTATTAACAATGTAAACAATAATGTAAACAAGCCACAAATTGATGGGCAAAAGCTGTCACAACAGCAAACGCCAGGTCAATCTGCAAGTGCTAACACTGCTCAAGCCGCTGCTCAGTCTACTGCGCCGCGTCAAGATTCAGTGTCATTAACTTCATCTGCACAGCAACTTTCGCAGGTTCAAAAGAAGAGCACTGAGGCACCAGTTAATCAAGAGAAAGTTGATAAACTGAAAAAAGCTATCGCCGATGGCGAATATAAGATAAACCCTGAAGTATTGGCGCAAAAAATTGCCAAATTGGAATCTCAAATTTTCGGGAATGGAGCTTAGAATCTAAATGATCACAAGTTTATTGAGCGCGATTGATAAACAAGCAGAACAGTTAACTGCCCTTAAAGCACTATTGGAAACTGAACTGCACCTGATCAGCTCGAGAGAGCCAGAGACGCTAATGGGCTTGTTGAAAGAAAAGGAAGAGCTCCTTACTCATATCGAAGAGCAGGATAGTTCAATATCTTCGTTATTTGAGAAAGCGAAAGCGAATGGTGATAGCACCGAAGATGCTTTAGCAGCAATGAATGGTTGTAATGCCATTATTCATGAATGTAAATATTTGACACAAATTAATGCAAAGTCAGTTGAACAAGGCCAACTTCGCCTTACTCACTTGCGTAATCTGATGATGGAGCTTCGTGCTCGTGAATCAATGACTTATGATCGCAGCGGTAAAACGACTGGCGATGCTGGTTCGAAGGGCTTCACAGCCTGAAAGATCAGTTTAGAAACTAATACGAAAAAAAAGCCAGCTTTAAAGCTGGCTTTTTTTGCTTTGTTGAAACACTCACTTTAATAGTAAGTAACTTTTCGGATTTTCTTAGGTTTCGCTGTTGATAGATATATATCGTATACCCTCGACATATCAAGTTCTAACTCCGTAGCATAGGTGTCCTCTCCTACTGGGTAGGTTTTGACTACACGAGCTCCACGGATAACGCCTTCTACCGAACTTTTCAACTGGTTATTTGTGAGGACTAAATTTGCCAACTCTTGTTCGCCGTCAACTTTTTGTCCAAAAACTTGCTCAGCTAATTCACGATAAGCATCTAGCTTCGACGCTTTAATCGCCATTAAGGTTTTTGTAGATTCATCTCCACCTAGTTGAGCATCAATGGGTGCATAACCTACTGCATTTAAGACAGGGTATGTCCCTGGCTCTATTGTTTCCCACTCGACATGCTTTGTGAACATTGAGCTGCAACCTGATAGCCCCAAAAGTGTGATAAGTCCTACCGACGCAATTGCAGTGCGAACCTTAGTGACGCCTGACTTGTTCATATTTAGCATAAATTACCTATATGTATTCTTACTACTGTTTGTTATGACTGATTAGGACTCAAACAAAGCTGAAATATCTAGCTTGCGTAATCATAAATTAACCAACCATTCTCGATAGATTAAGCAATGCAAAATATGAACCATGATTCATCATGTCGGAGTGAAATGTGTGCAAAACAGGAAATACCCTGTGTAAAGAAGATGAAACTCATACTGTGGCACATAACTTGTATAGCATTACGTAGTAAAGCATTCAATGCGCTAATTATTAACAATGCGCAGAAATGAATATGCGCTGTAAAGAATAAGTGCAGTAATGAATAATATAAGCCATATAAGTGAATTGACCAATGAAATTACAATCTGTTATTAAGCAAAAGCTTTTCATAAACAGCCGCAAAACTCTGAGCTTTGCGGTTCTATTAGGCTCAATCCTACTAAGCTTTGCTACCAACGCAGCCTGGTTTTCAGCTACGGGACAAGCGGCAATTCTAAATGGCGATAAAACGGCGGCCCGGCACCAAGCGACAGAAGAAGCCATAAAGCAGGCTCTACTATTTGCCGGCGCCTCTGTTAGAAGCGTGCAACAAATGACGAATGGCCTATTAATGGATGACCATATTGAAATTCGATCCAGTGGCGAAGTGAACACACTTGAATTGATTGATGAAGTGTATTCGGATGGTTACGTCACAGTTTCGATTCGTGCTGATATTTTTTCACAAGAATCACAATGTTCAGCAGCTGATTATACTAAGCGTTTAGCCACAACATATTTCCCTATACGCTATGGCGCCCAGGCTGCAGATGGCCAAATTCATGATCTAGGTGCTGCAGCAGCACATAAGCTTCAAGAAACATTCTCACAAATTAGCACAGGCTTAAGCTTAAGCGAAGTTGAGCCCTATACTCTTAATTGGCACAGCACGAATCAAAATATTCAAGCCGCTCGCCTTGCACAAAAAACAGATGTGCAATATGTCTTAGCAATCACAATTGATGACATCAGTGTTGAGCGCCAACAAGCTAACGCCTTTAAATTTTGGGATGGCGGCAGTGCAGTGCGCAATTTTGCTTACACTCTAACCCTTCTCAACGGCGCTTCCGGCGAAGAGTTACTAAAAAAACAATATCGTGTTTCCGAGGCTTGGGAGTTTGATATGACGAAGCAAATCGATGTTAACTCAGACCAGTTTTGGCGTAGTCGATATGGAAGAGCTGTTTTAGAAAGCTTACAAAAAGCAACTATCGATTTAGAGGAATACGCTGTTTGCGAGCCCACAATGGGCAGAATATTGGCGGTCTCCAACAATCAATTGCAAATTAACTTAGGTAAAAACCAAAACGTAAAAGCGGGAGACCAACTTACTTTATTTAGTCTCAAGCAAATCAGGGACAATTTTGGTCAAGAATATAAACAGTTTATATTGCACCCGACTACACTCGTTGTTACTCAAGTTTTTGCAGAGACCGCGACGGTGACAAGTCGTGACCGAAGCCTTCTGGGTAATATTCAGCCAAACGACTATGTTGCTCGACAATAGACTTGTCTTTATCAAGCGTATTGTTGAATAATAGTGATTAGTCGTCCTCGTGGCACAGCTGGATAGCGCGATCCCCTCCTAAGGTTCCAGTCATAGGTACTTTTAGTCACAAAGGTTTCGATTCACAGTTGTTTTCAAATTCGTTTTGTCACAAAATACTACAGGTCAACTCCACCCCTTAGTTTAACTGGATAAAACGAGGACCTCCTAAGTCTTTGATAGTGGTTCAAGTCCACTAGGGGTGGCCAATTTTTGTTCGATTTTGACTGGTAATCTTTGTAACATATTTGCTTATATTTTAAAGCTTGTGACCATGGTGTGACTAAATATACAAAAAACTGTTCACATTCCTCTGCGATTTTTTATTGCGTACATTCCTTCTACGATATATTTTCACAGCCTGTATTTGGTTATTTTTTCACTTTTACTAGAAGGTAATTATCTAGTGCGGCGCGGCCAAGGTAATTGACATTCTATACTTTACTGCTAGTTCTAAGCCCCTTCAGCCCCGTGGATACGGGAACACAAGAAACTGATTAGCGCCGCGTGATTGACCGTCGGTTCAGCCCCGTGGATATGGGGAACACACAAGTTCTCTAAATATTTGGACTCTAAATTGCGGTTCAGCCCCGTGGATACGGGGAACACTTCTTTTCTCTCTTTTTCTTTTCTTTCTTCCCCTGGTTCAGCCCCGTGGATACGGGGAACACTGATGTTGTTGAGCCAGAACCAGAGCCGGTTCAGCCCCGTGGATACGGGGAACACCTTGTTTCAGTTGAAATAGAGAGATTCGGACGGTTCAGCCCCGTGGATACGGGGAACACATACTTTTGGATTGTTCGAGGGCTTTCTCCCTCGGTTCAGCCCCGTGGATACGGGGAACACATTATCATTCTTGATAAGCCTGCCTGACAAACCAAAAACCACTAAACAAGCCTGGCTAATGTCACTTGTGCAGAGAGTAGGTATCAAACGAGCATGCATTGCGATGGCAAATAAAACGGTGCGAACAGCGTGGGCTTTATTAGTCACCGAAAAACAATATCAAAAAACACTGCTACCTTGCTAGCGATATGCTTTTTAGCAACATATAACAAGGTATAACGAGAATCAGACAATTTTAAAAGCGTTCTACAACATGAAAGCGATAATACTTGGTTAAACCAAACTGTTGAAAACCTGTAATGTCCGGAAGCTGAAATAAGCTACAAAACCGAAGAGGACAGCAGTGGCGAACACATCGAAGGCTAGAGACATGCAATCTCAATAAGAAGCCGAATATACGCTCGCGACTTAACTCAAAAAATTATCAAAAATATGTTGTGAAACTGGTGGAGTCCATATACGGACATTTACTTCAATCAATGTAATTATAACGAACACTAAATTCTTAAATCTCGTCCTATTTGTTATCTTGGGTTTCGTCTGAGCTAAAAACACCAACTCGTGTTAACCTATAACGTGCCTAGTCCAAGGACGTTACTGATATATTATAAAAGGTAGTTTCTTTTACGACCAACCGCTTACTCCTAATCTCAAACAATGTGACTACTTTATTATGATATCTATTCACTGAGCCATCTGCCTCTCTAAAATCATAAGTACTCTCGTTTGACGAAGTGGCTTCCATAGCGTTGTCTTTTAATACGATACTCTTTTCAATAACCTCAATGTTGAGATACTCACCTTCACACTTATCCATAAGCTCCTTTACTACCGCCTTTGTCTCATCCCAATTATGTCGATATCGAAGGTTGCCGTCGTTTTCATAACCAACAACTTGTGAGTTGGATACATAAAATTGAGTTGATGTTTCAAAATCACATTCACGTGTATAAACATCCATAATATTCAAGGCTTCATTTACCATCTTTTCGGTCATTACGTTTACGGGTGTTGTTTGGTAAGTAACACTAACAAAAAGTGCGATAATAAAGGACGTCATGATGTTGTATACCTTTTTTATATATTAATCGTAAACCAAGAAAGACTGAAGCCAAAGCTTAGAAACAATAGTAAATAAAGCAGAACTACAAACTGATAAGGATGATTTTCCTTTGTAAATTCTTTTTCTGTCCACCCTGCGCTCACGAAATGTTCGCTTCCTTGGTCATAGCATTTTAAACAATAGAAGAGAAAGAAAATACCTAAAGCTCTCATTGAATATACAATACAATATGCTAATGCATTTCCATTGAAAAGTCCGTAAACAGTTGCGAGTAAGACCAAAGATAAACTAATTGCGATTCCAGCTTTATAGAGCTTTGGCACATTTAGTCTTTTCACAAAAGATTCAAATTTTGACATTCTAAGGACCTTAAAGTAATCTCAATCAATAAAGATGAAGCACTAGATTTATCTTTCAGTGCCCTATTTTTAAGAAAAGATCATCAACGATTCTATCAGCTTGTGTATCAATCGGCTCAGCTAATTCTTCCATGCCTTGTGACACTGTTTCGGCAGCAGCATTTATAAATAATTGAGTATAAGGAGAATTAAAGCTATTTACTACCCCCTGTGACAGCTGTCTTTTTGACTAGATTGGTTTGTTGAAATATCGAATTATGGAAGTGTTGTATGGCGTGTTAGTTTCCAACTTCATGCGTAGATAGGGCCTTGGTACAGGAAATGGATAATTAAAGCGCGAATGTCCCCACCATCTAATAGTGTGTTTCTTTCACTCTTGCAGTAAAGGTAATCTATGCCCCAAAGTTGAAGTCACGTTGAATAGTAAGATCGTTTCCGTATTGTTCATCAGGTGGCGCTCGCAAATGTGGCAACAGTTTTGTTTGTTTAGAAGTTGGGTACTTTTTATCGAAATGCTTCAGTATTTTATGTACGATGGCAGGCTCTATAATGCAGGCAATTATCGCCACATTGTGCTTTTGACATTTCTCACATTGAGCGATATCTATGTTGAATACTCGTTTTAGCCTTTGAGCCCACGTCATCCCTCTGGCATGGTATGGCTTAGCAGTTTGGCTATCTTCTTTATTCGTAAGTTTAGGACTATTTTTACCCCGCTGGGAAGCGGTGACTTGCGCACGAAGATTGCTGTTAGGCGCAAATACGCCAAAAAAACGGGTGAGGTTAAGTCTTGGTGGTGGAATAAGTGCGGCTAGTTTGCCAATAAAATCGATAGGCTCGAAGAAAACATGGGTAGTACCGTCTCGATAAGGTGTCTTCAATTCATAGCGCACTTTTCCATGGTCAGTCATGCTCAAACGTTGCTCGCTAATGGCAGGACGACTTATATATCGGCATAATCTTTCTAATTTCTCTGGCTCATCAGCATTAGCGAAGACCCCTGCGTGTAACGAAAAACCTGAGGTATTGGCTAACTGACCATATTCATCCTCGGTGCTCGCAGGTAAGGTTTGTAGCGTAAATACTTTTTGACCTTGTTGTGGTCCCATAGCAATGCGATAGCTTACGGAGGCCCCTTGCAACTGCAATAGACTATCTTCATCATCAATAGGTAAGTTAAGAAAACTGTTTTCTATGTCGCGCTCCACTAACCCCACTTTCTCCAAATAGTTGGCAATGCGACAGCTAATGGTGTGAACTAGCTCCACCATGTCGCTATGGGATGGCGCTTTGATGCGGGTAAAAGTCGTGCCACCCCATGGATTTTCGCTAATCGCGCCTTCTAAGAACAACATGTGGAAATGGATGTTCAGATTAAGGGCACTGCCGAACCGCTGAATAAGGGTAACTGCCCCAGTTTTCGCTTGTTTGTTGGTAAAACCTGCTTTGTTCACAATATGCGTGGAAATGGCGCGATGAATGATTTGCATCACTTTGCTCAATTCACTTGGGTTTCTTGCTAGCAACAGCCGAAGTGGAATGGGTAAGCTTAAGACCCACTGGCGAATTGGATAACCAAGTAATACATCATCTACAAGAAGCGCGGCACTTTCTGCCATTCTTCTGGCTCCGCAGCTAGGACAGAAACCTCTGCGTTTACAGCTAAAAGCAACTAACTTCTCATACTTGCAGTCGCCACATACCACGCGTAAAAAGCCGTGCTCTAGTCGACCACAACGCAAGAACTCATCGAACTCACGCTCAACATACTTGGGTAAATACTTGCCTTGGTCAGCTAAGTTTACGATAAAATCTGGATAGTAACGTTCAACTAATTGATAAAGTAGCGTTGTTTCTGGTCGATGGCGCTTGTATGTCTCATTTTGTTGTAATGCCAACACATTCCTTCATCCCTGAATTGTGTAACGACAAGTGTGGCAAAAAAAGGCCTAGCTTGCGACTGGCTGAGTGTCCGGTTATGGATGAGGCTGTGTAAAAACTCATTATCAATGACTTGTTCGGCAAGCATTGTTACACAAACAATCGATTGACGGCTGTTGCCAGCTCGGGCATCGAGCAAAAAGATTACAATTATTTTAACTACGACAGCCGTGGCAATGTCACTCACAACAGTCATCAAGCAATGGAATACAACCTAGCCAATCAGATGACCAGTGCAAAAGGTACAAACACCTACCTTTACGACGGATTCAACCGCCGCGTGAAACAAACAGATGCCAAGGGCACCAGTTACAGTGTTTACTCTCAATCAGGTACTTTGTTAATGAGGGAGACAAACCAAGGTAAGATAAACTATATTTACCTAGCGGGTAAACTCATCTCAAAAGTAGGTATAAGCGAAAGCCCCGATACTTCAAATCAACACTATGCACCATTTGGCAGTGTGATTGAGGGGGAAAAGGATGCTGTAGGCTATACAGGGCATAAGTTTGATACTGATATTGGGTTAAGCTATATGCAGGCGCGATACTATGATCCGGTTATAGGGCGTTTCTATTCGAATGATCCGGTGGGGGCGGCTTCTTTTTTGAGTGCTGGTAATATCCATGGCTTCAACAGATACACTTACGCAAACAACAACCCTTATAAATATATAGATCCAGATGGCAACAATCCAAGGAGGTGGCTGTTTAATCTTTTAAAAGACCCCAAAGTCACTATTGGTAATGGGGTTAGCCGAGTAAAAAAGACAGCGCGAGATATCGGGATTCTGCCACCAATAGTACAAAGTGCTCCGTGGCCGTCAGACGTCCCTCCACCTTGGGTTGGCACGCATCCCGACGAATGGAGCCAAGAAACATTTGCTGAAGTGGCAAAAGCTTGTAAGCAACAATGCATTGATGAAAATACCCCAGATGATAGTTATCCTCAAAAAGATGGTCCATTTATTGACAAAGTCCTTAAATGTACGAGGATATGCATCGAAGAGACAATGGAAGATAGTTCAGATGTTCCAAAGAGGGAACCGAGCGAAGAGGATATTGATATACCTAAAGAGGAACCGGAATGAGAGATTTAGAAGTTAAAAGTTTACCTATTTCGATATATATTAGAGAGACTTTTGAATGGAGTAAAAAATGAAACACTTACTATTTTCTGGCACAGAGGAGTCTGCGAAAGCAATACTAAAAGAGTTTGTAAAGCTTAAGGATTCGATGGCTGCTTTTGAAAATGTGGTTGGGACCCGTATTGATAATGACATTGAAAGGAATAAATTTCTGAAAGCTATAGGTTCAGGTTTTGGGGAAATTTACACAGTAGTTGTGCTCATTGAATTAACATTTCCTCATTTATCTTTGAATCACGAGCGTTAGCAAAATTAATCTGCAATACATATGTAGTATTGCTTTTTGAGTCGCATGTTAGCAACTAGAGAGGACAATCAATATTTTTATAAAATCTGTGAAATTGAAAAATAAGCCTAATCATATTGAATACCCGTTTAATATTTCGACAATTTCGAATCTAAAAGAGGTAGAGTTTTCAAAGTCGGTCACTTTTTTTGTGGGTGAAAACGGTTCTGGGAAGTCAACGTTGCTTGAGGCGATAGCACTGAAGTTAGGGCTCAACCCCGAGGGAGGAAGTCGTAATTTTACATTTTCGACAATGCCGACCCATTCAGATTTGTTTCAATTTTTAGGAATACGCAGAACGCCAAGGATGTGTGAAGATGCTTTTTTTTTGCGAGCTGAGAGTTTTTACAATCTTGCAACAGAAATAGACGAGCTTGACCAGGATCCAACGGCCGGGGCAAAAATTGTGGCGTCCTATGGTAATAAGTCTCTGCATCATCAATCACATGGTGAATCATTTCTCGCGTTGATGGTTGAAAGGTTTGGCGCAAATGGCCTTTATCTCTGTGATGAACCGGAGGCAGCACTCTCTCCTGCGAGGCAATTGGCGATGCTATCGCGTATACATCAGCTTGTAAATGAAGGTTCTCAATTGATAATCGCAACGCATTCACCGATATTGTTAGCGTATCAAGATGCAGATATTTATGAGTTTGATGGAGAAATAAAACGAGTAAAATATGAAGAAACAGATCATTACCAATTGACTAAATTGTTTCTTGATAACCCAAGTAGATTTTTGAATAACCTTTAGACGAGAGTGTAGACCACCACTTTATTGTAGTATAAATTCCCACGGTATTTATCATAACAGTTGGCTAGCCCATGCGAGTGATGAGCGTATGATGTTTTTTTAGCAGCTCAGTCTTATTTTTTTAGCCGCCGTTTTTTTATTTAGTTGCCATACTATTAACGCGGTAACCGTCCGCTAAACCCCGTCTAGGCTAATTACTTTGGCAGTAGCAAAATCGTGTTTTTAATCAAACGAGGGTTTTGTGATGATTGTAAGAAGTATCGAGCAATGGCAAGCATTGTTCAAGCAGCACGATGAAAGTGGCCTAAAGGCGAGTGAGTACCGCCGTTTAACAAAACTGGCATGTTGTTCAATGTCGAGAAGTGAGGAAAAGAGTATAAGACGGATTAACGATATATACTACTCCTTGTGACAGCTGTCTTTTTGACTAGATTGGTTTGTTGAAATGTCGAATTGTGTAAGTGTTGTATGGCGTGTTAGTTTCCAACTTCATGGGTAGATAGGGCCTTGGTA